>NZ_BBCC01000004.1 GCF_001311845.1 Desulfosarcina cetonica JCM 12296
CTTGGAGGTGCGGGCGAACAGCACCACCCCCGGCCACCGGTCGATCCAGGCGGTGCACCATGCCAGAAACACCTGGCCCGGCTTGGCGTAGCGCACTTTGAGCCATTGTTTGCCGAGTTCCAAAAGGCTGACGTCGCCGGTCCGGTCGCCTTGCACCAAAAGGCCCGCCGGCTTGTACAGGGCCAGCAGATGGTTGTCGGTGTATAGGACCGGCCAGCGATCGTCGAAGAACAAGCCTTATCCTTTCAACTCGTCCAATTGTTCGATGAAGGCTTCCACCTTGGTCTTGGTCTGCTCGTCGGAGACGCAGCGCATGTCGCACAAATCACCGTCGATGGTCAGGCTGGGAATGCCGCTGAGCTTCTCCACACGCTTGACCATGCCGTAACGGCAGTTGGAGTTGTTCGGACAGGTGCGCGCGTCGTGGTAGATGATGCCGTCGATGTCGAAGAAGTCAAGCTTGTCCTTGATGTACGTCTCCTTGTAGTCATCGGAGCGCACGATGAACAGCTCGGTGTAGGCCCGGGCCATGCTGCGGAAGGGGTCGTCGGCATCCAGGGCGGTGAAAATCCAGCTGCTGCAGTAGGTCGACGACAGGACGTTGGCCTTCAGGCCGGCGAACAGCTTGGAATGGGCCGACAACCGGCCCCACACGGGCATGCCGTCCCAATAGATGCGGAATTTTTCATCCTCGACGGCGGCTTCCCTTTTGGCGGCCTTGTCCTTCAACTCGGCCAAAAGCTGGTCGTAGAGATCCACGGCCACCTGGGTGCCCCGACCCACCACGGCTGGCCCCATCAGCGTGGAGGAGTCGAAAAAGGTCATGGGCGCCGGCTTGGCGGCATTGGTCTCCAGGACCTCTTTCCAGCGGTCCGAGCATCGCCGCGAGAGGCCGACCACTTCCTTGAACTTGTCCATGTCGAAACGGTTGCCGGAAATCTCCTCCAGCGGCTTGACCAGGCCTTCGATCTGCTTGGCCACATCGTCCACGATGGTCTCGGTCACATCACCCACGGAACGATTGGTGTAGACCCCGATCACGGGCACGTTGTACTCCCGGGCGTAATAGGCGAACCAGTCCTGGACGTCCCGGCACTGATTGGTGTTGAAGACCAGCACATCCGGCTTGGGAACGGTCTCGATGCCCGGGTAGGCCTTGGACAAGGGGGTGAACTTGTTCAGGTAGGCACCCACATCGGCCGTCAGGTAGGAGCAAATCTCCGGTGAATAACCCAGGGCATTGGCCGCCGGGATCATGTCCGTTGCCGTGCGCGTGCTGCCCAGCATGGCCCCGTGGGTCTCGGGAAAATAGACCAGAAAGCCCATGGCACGCAACAGTTCGGTGGGACCGACGCTGGTACACCAGGCGATCTTGCGGTTTCCGGTGGTGGCGGCCTCGTTCAGCTCGTAGTAGTAATCCTTCATGAACCGGCCCATGTCCTTGGAGGTCTGAATCACCTTGCGGACCACTTTTTTCTCTTCTGCCATCATCTCCTCCGATTATTTAGATATTGGGCGTTTGACGACGCCGTCATTGGTTAATCGCAAACAAAGCCGCGCCAATCGCACCGGAAAACTGCGGATACGGCGGCACCTCGATCTTTCGGCCGATGATCTCCTCGGCCATGTCGACCAGATAGGGATTGTGGGCCACCACCCCGCCGGTCATGACCACGTTTTCGGTCAGGGAATCCATCTCCAGCACGCGTTTGATTACCGAGAAGAAGAGGCCCTTGACGATATCCGCGACCTTCTTGCCATGGCGGATGTTCTCCAACACCTCGGTGCCGGAAAAAACCGTGCAATAACTGCCCAGCTTGACCATGTCGGTAGACTTTTTGGCGTTATCGTTCATCGCCTCCAGCGGAATATTGAGCCGCAGGGACATCTCTTCCAGAAAGGCGCCCGTGCCGGCGGCGCACTTGCGGTTCATCTTGAATTCCGTGCGCAGGCCGGCATCGCTCAATTTGATGATTTTGTTGTCCTGCCCCCCGATATCGATGATCGAAATGGCATGCGGAAAGTAGTGAAAACAGCCCTTGCCATGGCAGGCGATCTCGGTTTTGGTGGCATTGGCAAAGGTGACATTGCTGCGACCGTAACCGGTGGCGATACCGGCGGCGATCGCGTCCATGCCGACACCGGCCATGCTCAAGGCTTCTTTTAAACAGAGCTCCGCGGTTTGGCCGTAATCCGTGCCCGAATTGTGCACCGCCCGGCCGATCACGTTCTTGGCGGCATCCAGCACCGCCACCTTGGTCCTGGAGGCCCCCAGGTCAATGCCCACGTAGACAGATTGAGACATACGACTCCTCGATTATCTCGAATACGAGCGGAAGGTAGACCCACCTCCCGTGCAAGGTGAATTGAGTACTGCCGATGCCTCTTATGCCGCCTGGCGGTGGTTGTGCCCGACCGCGGCCGGGCAATGCCGGTGGGCCGCGCTTTCAGCACCCGCCGTGCCGGCAGCCATGAGTTGGCCCAGATGCACCACTTCCACGTCCAATCCGAAGCGACGGGCACCGTCCATGAGTTGAATCATGCAGCCCGGACAGGCGGTGGCCACGATACGGGCACCGCTCTTTTGGATGGCGGCCATTTTTTGGCCTGGATGGCAAGACTGGTCTCCCGGTGCTTGACACCGAAGGTGCCGCCCAATCCGCAGCAGGCATCGGCACTTTCCATTTCCACGAATTCGACGCTGCTGAGTGAATGTAACACTTTTCGCGGGAATTCGCCAATGCCTTGGTGCCATTTGAGGTGGCAAGGGTCATGGTAGGTGACTTTGATGGGAGACGACGCATCGTGAGGGGTGGCCGGAAGGCCCTGCTGAACGAGAAACTCCGAGAAATCGACCACCTTGGCCGACACCGCCTGGGCCTTGCGATGCATGAGCGCGTTATCGGCGAACCACTGGCCATATTGCTTCAGGGTGGAGCCACAGGTGGCGCAGCCGGTAACGACGCAGTCATAGGCGGAAAGGATATCGATATTGCTTCTGGCCATGGCGCGGGCCGTCTGTCCATCGCCGGCATTGTGCACGGCCATGCCGCAGCAGCCCAGACCGTCGGGGGTGATCACCTCGATTCCGGCCATGGCCAGCGCGTGGACCATGTCGGCACCGGCCTGGGCGAAGAAGAACTCGAAGCCGCAGCCGGCAAAAAAGCCACCCGGCCTTTTCGCGGCGTACCGCTGGGCGGCGGGGTAACGGGATCGATGCGCGCCGATAAAAACGGTTTTGACAGCCGGGGAACGCTCATGCCACCGGAAAACAGGCTCAGGGCATCGGCCATATGCCGCAGGGGCCGGCCGTTGGTATGGCTAACCCCCGGAATCCGGGCGGCCAGGCCCATGAGGTGGGCCATGCGGGAGCGATGCTTGAGGATGCCCCGAAACAGCACCTGTTGCCAGAAGGACCGCCCCCGTTCGGCCAGCCGGCGATGACGGGCCTGGACGTTGATCGCCGGCGAGGGCACCTTGGCGGGGCAGACCGCCTGGCAGCGCCCGCACAAAAGGCAGTTGTCCAGACACTCGCCGTAGGCTCGGCGTCGGGCAGCGTGCCGGCTTCGGCCATGCGAATCAACAGGTTGCGCCCGCGGGCGACATGGCTCTCCACATGGTCCACCTGGTAGACCGGGCAGGCCGACATGCAGAAACCGCATTTCATGCAACGCGAGGCGTCGATGGTCGGGAAGGTGTTCATCACGAAGGCTCCCATATTTTCCCGGGGTTGAGCAGCCCCTTGGGATCGAAGGCGCGCTTGATGCCCTTGAGCAGCGAAATCGCCTCGGGCGACATGGCCTTTTTGAGAAAACGCTGTTTCTCCAGCCCGATGCCGTGCTCGCCGGAGATGGCCCCGCCAAACCCCAGGGCCGCGTCGAAAATTTCGTCGGCCGCCCGCTGGGCACGGGCATAGTGCGCGGCGTCCGCCTTGTCGGTCAAAATGCAGGGATGCAGATTGCCGTCGCCGGCATGCCCGATGATGGCGATGGTCAGATCAAGATCCCGGGCCAGCTTCTGGGTATGGACGATCTGATCGGCGATGCGATGGGTGGGCACGGTCACATCCTCTGCCAGGACCGTTGGGGACGCACTGAAAACGGCCGAAAAGCCCATGCGCCGGGCGGTCCAGAAATCAGCGGTTTCGGCGGCATCCCTGGCGGCACGCACCTCCGATGCGCCCGCCGCCTGGCAGAGCCGGATCACAGCCTCGGTTTCCTGTTGCACGCTCTCCGCATTGCCGTCCAATTCGAAGAGTAAAATGCTTCCGCCGACAGCGGTATTCCCAGGGGCAGGTTCTCCTCGATGCGGCGCACCACCCAGTTGTCCATCAGCTCGATCTTGGCCGGAATCACCCCGCTGGCACGCACCTGGTGGACCGCTTGACCGGCCGTCACCACGCGGTCGAAAATGGCCAGCACCGTGCGGGAGGCCTGGGGTTTGGGCAGAAGGCGCAGGGTGACATCGCTGATCACCGCCAGGGTTCCCTCGGCGCCGCAAACGATCTGGGGCAGATCGTAGCCGGTAACGTTCTTCATCGTGTTGCCGCCCAGGGTAACGACGGCGCCGCTGGGCAATACCGCGGTCATGCCCAGCAGGTAATGCCGGAAAACCCCGTACTTCACCGCATAGGGGCCACCGGCATTCTCGGAGACGCAGCCGCCCAGGGTGGCGGCCAGAAGACTCTGGGGATCCGGCGGGAAAAAGAGGTTCTGGCGGGCAAGGACCTGGTTGAGATCGTTCAGGACAACCCCGACCTGGGCCTTGACCGTGAAATCCTCCCCATTGATCTCAAGGATCCGGTTCATGCGCGACGTGCAAAGCACGATCCCGCCGGCCATCGGCACCGGACCGCCACTGAGGCTGGTACCGGCCCCGCGCACGGTCACCGGAATGTCGTTTTGATCGGACAGCTGCATGACACGGCTGATCTGGTCGACATCGGTGGGAAAGACCACCACCTCCGCGTTCCCCTGGCAATGGGTGGTGCCGTCGACGGAGTAAACCACCAGGTCGTTGGCGTCGGTCAGCACAGCATCCGCGCCGACGATGGTTTTGAGGGCTTGAAGGGTTTCTCGATTGAGGTGCATGGCGGTCACCGATGATTACAGGTCGAAACTGGGTGCTCCGTTACCGTTGATTCTCTGGGATTGCTTGATCAGCAATTCACACAAGACCGTCATGATGCTGAAGGGCATGTGGTCGGCGATACCCTGCACCCATTTGGCTTTCTCCAGGGCAATCGCCTGGGGATCTTCACCGCCGGCGGTGCGCGCCAGCATTTCTTGATGGTAGGCACCGGTGGCCTTGAGGGCCTTGCCAAAGAACTCACGGGGGTCGGATTCGATCACGCCGTTATGGCTCAGGGCGACCCGGTTGGCCGAGAGGCCGGCCAGCTTCTTGATGCTCTCCACATATCCGGGTAGCGAGTCGAAGTAGTTGGGCCAGAAGGCCTTCTCCTCGGGGTTGTAGAAACCCGTGGCGTCGCCGATGGTCAGCGTGCCCTCGCGCTCTTCATGATAGGCGATCTGGCAGGCCGAATGACCGGGAATGGCATGCACACGCCAAACGATGCCGTTTCCCAGATCGAAACAATCCCCCTCCTGGGCGACGATGTCGACGCTGAAATCGTAGTTTTCCAGCCGGTCGGGCAGGCTCTCGATCTCTTCCTTGGACTGCATGATCTTGCTGATGCTGACGTCCACCCCGTGAAACTGGTTGAGCAGCTTGCCGTTGCTCAGGATCTTGGCCGCCAACGGGCTGCCGATGGTTTTCAAGTGGGGCCACAAGGCCTTCAGGCGCGGCAAGGCACCGATGTGATCGGTGTGGGTATGGGTCAGGGCCACATACTTGATGCGCTGGGGATCGATACCGATCATCTGAATCTGCTCGGCCACGATGTCGAAGGTAGCGCTGATGCCGCCCTCGATCAGCATGGCATCCTCACCGATCGATAAATACATCGGGAAAAACGGGGTTCCCAGCTGGTAAAAATTGGGTGTGATCGTCTTGGGGCTGAATCGCATGTGCATGGTACCTTCCCATTCGACTTTTTAGATTAATATCAAAAAGTTGAAACCTAATTATATTCACTGCGCCTATTTTGGGGACGACGAATCGGGTGTTGGCGACAGCTTGTATAAAATTCCAAAATGTTGCGCTGGTAGCCTATTTTTTTTGAAAGCGCAAATGATTTTAAACCGTTATGCATTGGCCAACACAGGCCCGCACGACAATTATTTTATATATTAAGGATTTACTGGACTAATAAAATTTTGTGTAGTGCCTACAGACACCCAAAAAATTGTCCATGACGGTCCAATAGATCCGTTAATGTCCCATTTGGCGGGGAAAATCGATCGATGTGCCGTATTAATTAAATTCGGTGTAGTGCCTACAGGCACCAAAAAATGCGTTGATTTTCAGGGGAGATATCCATCTTTGAGGGTGATGAAGGATGGGAGTTAGAGATCGATGGGGAAATCCGGTGGGGGCGGATCCATGGCCAGCGCATCCAGGATCTGGCGCTGCAACGGGCGCAATGGGCTGTAGCGGCGCAGCGATTCACCACCGACGATGAATTCGCCCAACTGCAGCCGTTGCATTTCATCGCGGATCACCGGCCAGGTCAGGCCGGTGGCAACTTCGGCCGTATGGGTCAGCAACCCGGCCAGGCGCCCGGGAACGTCCGTCCCGGCGGCCTGCCCATCGGGAAGGGAAACGGCCGCCGCCACTTGACGGACGACGGCTTCATAGGCCGCGGCCTGAAGGGCGTCGGCGTGATCCCGCAGGAGGGTTTCGGCCTGCACCAGATGACGCTCCGTGAGGTCGGCCCCGTCATCCCAAAAGATATCCTCGGCGAGCCACTGCCGGATCGGCGATTTTGAGGATGGCGCCAGGGCCTGCTTGGCCACCAAAACGAACACGGTCAGGGCGATTGCCGCGGGAACCGGTGGGGATTCGATCGCCGCATATAGGCAGACGTTCATCCCCAGTCGGTTCCACAGGTGGCGCAAGAGGTGGATACCGCCGGCGGCGCGGCTGCGCACGAAGCTGACGGCGGCTGCCGGGGATTCGGTTTTCGCTTCGGGCTCGAAAAACCGGCTGACACTGACCACCAGGCGCTTCAGGGCGGCGATGTCCAGCTGATCGCGCCGGCCGAAGGAGTGGATGACCTCGGCCTTGGGATAGCCTTTTTGGGGGTGGCGCACATTGTGGGCCAACTGGACGTACTCGACCACCGAGCCGTCCTTGTTCTTGCGTTTGATGGTTCGAATGTACATGCCTTCGCAAGTAGCTGCCGTTGCGCCGGATTGTCAATGTTAAAGATGATGGTAGGGGTACGCGTAACACCGATATCGAGCTTCTTACGATGTTGTCAACCGAGAATTCCGGCATGGCCGGTATACATCCGACGCAACTTGGGTTTTTCAATTTTACCGGTCGGGCTGCGGGGCACATCGGCGAAAATGACCTTGCGCGGACGCGTGTAACGCGGCAGGCCGTCGCAGAATTGCATCAATTCCGCCTCGGTCATGGTTTGCGCCGGCTTGACCATGACCACGGCCAGGGCAATTTCTCCCAGGCGCGGGTCCGGGTAGCCGATCACGGCGGCATCCTGCACCTTGGGGTGGCCCATGATAAAGCTTTCGATCTCCACCGGGAAGATATTCTCACCACCGGTGATGATCACATCCTTGGCACGGTCCACCAACCAGATGAAGCCCTCCGCGTCCTGGCGGGCGATGTCGCCGGTGAGCAGCCAGCCGTCGTGCAGGGTGGCCGCGGTCGCCTCGGGATTCTTGTAGTACGCCGTCATGACGCCGTCTCCGCGTACGGCCAGTTCTCCCGCGGTTCCGGTAGCCGCCGGAACGAGTTTGTGCTCGCCGATCCAGGTGTTGAAATCGACAATCATGCAGCGCCAGCCATGTCCCGGCACACCGATGGCGCCCACCTTATGAATGTTCTCGATCCCCAGGTGAACGCAACCCGGACCGGTGCATTCGGTCAGGCCGTAATTGGTGTCGTATTCGTGATGGGGGAAAACCGCTTTCCACTTCCGGATCAGGGCCGGCGGCACCGGCTGGGCGCCGATGTGCATCAATCGCCAGGTGGAAAGGTCATAGGCCGAAAGATCGATCCGGCCCTCCTCAATGGCAATCAGGATGTCATGGGCCCAGGGAACCAGCAGCCAGACGATGGTGGCCTTCTCCTCCGACACGGCCGCCAGAATGTCCGCCGGCTGGATGCTTTTCAGGATGACGGCCCTGGCGCCGACCAGAAAGTTGCCGAACCAGTGCATCTTGGCGCCCGTGTGATACAAGGGGGGAATGCAGAGAAAATTATCCGCATGGGTCTGGCGATGGTGCTGGTTTTCCACCTGGCAGGCGAACGCCAGATTGCGGTGGGTCAGCTGCACACCCTTGGGACGACCGGTGGTACCGGAAGTAAAGTAGAGCGCGGCGCTGTCCGCCGGGCCAAGGGCCACATCGGGTGAAGGACGGGTCGCGGCGTTGTTCAGAAATGCCGCGTAGGCTTCGGCACCATCCGGTCGCTTTTCCGCCGGGCCGACAAAGACGTAGGTGTGAACCGATCCATCGAGGGCCGGCTTGACACGGGCGATGCGATCGATGAAGGCCTCGCCGAAAAACATCACCCGGGCCTCGGCAAGGGTTGTGCAGTAAAGAATATCCTCCGCGCCAAAACGGAAGTTCAGGGGCACGACCCAGGCGCCCGTGCGCAGAATACCGAAGTAGATCGGCAGCCACTCGAGGCAGTTCATCAGCAGCAGAACGACCTTGTCCCCCTTGCCGATACCACACGCCGAAAGGGCCCGGGCCACCTCATGGGCTTGCGCATCGAACTGCGTCCAGGAGATGTCGCGCCGCGTGCCCGGGACCGGATCCCGTTCGATCAGGGCCACTTCATCACCGTATTGCCGCGCGTTGCGGGAGAGGATTTCGGTGATCAGCATTATCTTCTCCTTATTTAAACGGACTTTTAAAACTGCTTTTTGCGCAGAAATACCATCTCCGACACCTTGGCCACCATCGTTTCGCCCTGGACCAACTCGACCTGCACCCGGGCGATCCGGCCCTGGGTGTCGATCACCCGCGCCGTGGCGATCACGTCTTCGGCCGGCTCGGCGGCGTTCAAGACTTCGATGTCGCAATTGAGCGGCAGGCCCACGTGCCCCAGCGAGTTGGCCACGGCGGCCATGGTCTGCTCCGCCAGGGTGAACAGCGCCCCCGTGTGGGTGTAGCCGAGAAAATTGGGCAGCTGGGCCGATCCGGGAAGACGTGCCGTGGCGCGCCCGCTCTCGAACTCGGTGAACTGAATGGAGAGCGCCCGCGCCAGGGGAGACGTCTCCAGGGCGCGACGCAGCGCATCCAGGTCTTCCGCATGGATGGCGTCACGGACCGCATCGGGCTCGCTGGCCGATTCGACCACGGAGAGTTTCTGCCGGTTGCGCTCCTCGACACCGCGCACCAGCAGTGAAACCGCCTCATTAAAAGGGGTCGGGATATTCAAAGATTGCCCTTCGGAAACGATCACCTCGTTCAGATTGCCGATTTCAGTGGGCCGCCCGGCCTCCACATCCTGCAACATGGAAACCCGGTTGTCCTGGGTGGAGGCAAACGCCTTGAGGGCGAAAGCCGGCGGATCGTCCAACTCGGGGATATGGATGCCCTTGGCCCGGGCCACCTGGGCCAGCTCCCGGCTGAGGGTCTCGATGACTTTTACCGTCGGCGCATGCTTGACCGCCGTGGCGCCGGTCAGGCCGGTGAGCGCCGCGACGACATTGGTGGACACATTGGCGATCAGTTTCTTCCAGATGACGCCGTTGATATCCGCCGTGGTGTACACGTCCAGGCCAACGTCCTGAAATGCGGAGACCATCTTCTCAAAGCCGGGCCGCTGACGCCGTCATAGGGGCCGATGACCAGAAGGGGGCCCAAGCCACCCACATACTTCACCTCGTTCATGCTCACCGGCATGCCGGAGTGAGCCGTGATGCCACCGACGACTCGCTCCGGCCCCACCACGTCGGCAATCGCCTCCAGATTCCCCAGGCCGTTTTGCACCGACAGGACCACGGTCTTCTCGCCAATCATGGGCCGGGCGCTCTCAATGGCCGAACGCGTGTGGTACCCCTTGACCGCCACCATGACCACATCCTTGACGCCCACCGCGTTCACATCGGTGGTGATGTTGACGCGCGCATGGGTCCGTTCCCCATCGGGCCACTGCATCCACAAGCCTTCCTTGTCGATCAGGCGAACCCGCTCGTCGAGCACTTCGATCAGGGTCACCGGAAACCCTTTTTGAGTAAATAGGCTGCCAAAAATTGACCCCAGTACACCGGCACCCACAATCGCTATTTCCATGACGCATCCCTCCTGCCGCGTTACCCAAACATGGTCGCCCCCTGCATCGGACGGAATGCCCACGCTTGGAGATTTACCGACCTTTTTTATTTATTAGACAATTTAAAAAATTAAGGGCATTTTGTTTTTTTCTTGTCAATCGAGAACTCATTTAATAAGTATAAATCTCTGAATATCGGAATATCCTAAAATTATCGCCCGTGACGGACACCGCCCGCCAGGAATGCACCCCATTGCCAGCTCCGAACTGTCCACGGCCGAGCAACCCATCGAGCGTCCCCCATGAAAATTGACGAAATCGACAAGAAGATCCTCGAAATCCTGCAAACCAACGGTCGCATCACCAATGCCAAGCTGGCGTCCATCATCGGTATTTCCCCGCCGGCCATGCTGGAACGTGTGCGCCGTCTGGAGACCGCCGGGGTGATTTCCCAGTATGCCGCCATTCTGGACCGCGAAAAAATCGGCCTCGAGGTGATGGCCATCGTCTCCATCTCCCTGGTGGCCCATGAACTCGAATCCATCGACCGTTTCCGGGAGCGCCTTTTGGCCCTGGATGAAGTCCTGGAGTGCCACCAGGTCACCGGAGAAGATGACTTCATCCTCAAAGTCGTTCTCGGCAACATCAAAAGCTACTCGGAATTCGCCATGAAGAAGCTGGCCGCCATTCCGGGTATCCAGAACTTCAAATCCTCTTTTGTGCTCTCCACGATCAAGGATTCGAGCAGTCTGCCGGTTAAGCTGAACGACGCTTGAAAGTCGGCTCGCAAAGTCCGTCTAAGCCCCGCTACCGGTGTTGGAAAGCGGCCCGAAATGCTCACATATGCCATATATGCTCCGCTTTCGAGCCGCTTTCGCCTTGGTATCGGACCTGATCCAGACTTTGCAAACCGACTTTGAAAATTCTCGTACATGGAGAAGTAAAACCCCCAATAATTATCCGAGTTCCCGCCCCTTGTCGAAGGCCATCAGATTCAGCGCCATGAACTTGGACGGCACCCGCTCGGCGATGACCGCTTTCCAGCCATCCAGGGGGAGCGACAACAGGGTCGAGGCCACGCCGAGCAAGATCGTGTTCACCAGTCGCGGGTTGCCGAATCCTTCCGCCAGGGGCAGGGCATCCACGAAGATGGCGTTCTCACTACGCTGCCGGATCACCGCCTCGGCATCCTCGGGATAGCTGCCCATGCCGGCATAAATGGCCGGCGGGATGATCCGTTGCAGATTACTGATCACCCGCCCGTCGGGCTTGAGAAAATGCAGCCAGCGGACGGTTTCGGCCAGTTCGAAGGAGAGCAGAATGTCCGCCTCGCCTTCCATGATCATCGGAGAGTAAACCTTCTCGCTGTAGCGCACATGACTGGTCACGACGCCGCCACGCTGGGACATGCCGTGGATCTCACTCTTCTTGGTGTCGAAACCGCTGGACATGGCCACGTCCGAGAGAATTTCGCTGGCCGTGATCACGCCCTGACCGCCGGTTCCGACCACCAGCACGTTGGTCGTATTGGTATTCTCACGTTTCATTGTTCGTCTCCTGTCTCTCTCGGTAATCAGCCGGCCATCACGGAAATGGCGTCTTGTTTGCAGATCTGTTCGCAAAGGGTGCAGCCGTAACAGGTGGCGGCATCGATGCGCGCATAGCGGCGCTCCTTCTTGCCTTCTTCATCCGGAATGATGCCGCCCTGGGAAATGGACGGGCAGCCCAGCTTCAGGCACATCTTGCAGCCGATGCAGGCCGCCTCGTCCACGACGCGCACGGCTTGCGGGTCCTGACGGAAGAGCTGGATGCAGGGGCGCCGGGTGACCAACACGCTGGGTCCGTCGTAATCGACTTCTTCCTTGAGCGCCGCCAGGGTACCTTCCAGGTCGAAGGGATCGATCTCCCGGGCACGCTTGACGCCCAGGGCCTTGACCAGTTCGATGATGTCGACGGCAACGGTCTCCTCCATCTGCAGCGTACGTCCGGTTCCCGGATTCTGCTGGCCACCGGTCATGGCGGTAATGCGGTTGTCCATGACGATCACATTCACGTTGCCCCGGTTGTAGATCACATCCAGCAGGCTGGTGATCCCCGAGTGAAAGAAGGTCGAATCGCCGATGGCGGCAAACACCGGCCGCTTGTCTTCGATCTTGGCCTGGGCCATGGCCTTGGCCGTGCCGTGGGCCATGCTGATGCTGGCGCCCATGCAGAGCGTGGAGTCGATGCTCTGCAGTGGCGGGAGCACGCTCAGGGTGTAGCAGCCGATATCGCTGTGGACGATGGCCTTCATCTTGTTAAGGGCAAAGAACAGCCCCCGGTGGGGACAGCCGGCACACAGCAGCGGCGGCCGCGGCATCTCGCTGCCGGGTGCCTTTTGGGCGGCCGGCGGAAGGTCATAGGGCAGCACGCCGGCCTTGGCGAAGCCGGCGGCCACCACGTCCGGCGAGAGCTCATCCAGCCTGGGGAAGAACGTCTTGCCCTCGACGGCCAGCCCCATGATGCGGATTTCATCCTCGATGTACGGTTCGAGTTCTTCCACCACAAAGAGACGGTCCACCTTGGCGGCGAACGCGGCGATCATCTTCCTGGGCAGCGGAAACGTCATGCCAATCTTGAGAACCGATGCATCCGGCAGAATCTCCTTTACATACTGGTAGGCGATCCCGCTGGTGATCACGCCAACGGCGGTATCCTTCCATTCGATGCGGTTGAAGGCGCTCGCCTCGGTCACCTCGGCCAACTTGGCCTCCCTTTCGAGCACCAGGGGATGCCGCAGCTTGGCAAAGGCCGGAATCATGACGAACTTCTTCAGATCCCGCTTAAAACCTTCGGCCACCGGCACGTCGATCGACGCATCGGCGTCCACGCCGACAATCCCCTTGGAATGACATACCCGCGTGGTCATGCGCAAAAGCGTGGGGGTATCAAAGGCTTCAGACAGACGCAGCCCTTCGGCCACCATGGCCTTGGCCTCCTGGCTATCGGACGGCTCCAGCATGGGAATCTTGGCGAAACGCGCGTAAAAGCGGTTGTCCTGCTCGTTTTGGGAGCTGTGCATCCCCGGATCATCGGCGCAAACCATCAACAGACCGCCGGGAATGCCCGTATAGGCCAGCGTCATCAACGGATCGGCCGCCACATTGAGCCCCACATGCTTGGCGGTGAAAAGGGTGCGCACGCCGGTCATGGCCGATCCGATGGCCACCTCCAGGGCTACCTTTTCGTTGGGCGCCCACTCGGCATATACGCGTCGTAGGTGGCAAAGTTCTGTAATATCTCGGTACTCGGCGTGCCCGGATAGGCACTGGCAACCTTCACCCCGGCCTGGTAGGCCCCCAGGGCCACCGCCTCGTTTCCTGAAAGGATCTGTCTCTTCATTGCTGAATTCTCCCGTCGGTTTTGATAAAAATGAATGTAAAAAAATATTGACCATTCATTTTATCTTCATTATGCTAATTTTTATAAAATCCTTATTAAATTCTGTCAAATCTTTTTTTTGTTTAATTTAATTGAAGCTATCTGATCGGGAGGAGTCTTCATGAAACTAAAACAGATCGTCATTTCCATCGAGAATTCACCCACCCGGCTTTACAACGTCATCAAGGCCATGAGCGATGCCGGGATCAACCTGCGCGCCCTCAACCTGGTGGACACCGGCGCCTTCGGCCAGCTTCGCCTGCTGCTCTCCGATGTGGCCAAGGCCCGCCAGATCCTGATGGAAATGCGCGTTCCCGCCTTCGTCAACGAGGTCGTGGCCGCGGAAATCCCCGACCGACCCGGCAGCCTGGCCGAGGTCATGCAGCCTTTGATGCAGGCCGGCATCCGCATCGAATTCATGTACGCCTACACGGGCACATCGGTGGGCAACGCCGTGATGATCTTTCGCTTCTCCGACAACGACCAGGCCATCACGATCCTTAAAGAAAATGGTGTCCGCATTTTGGATGCCACGACCTTCGATATCAACGAATAGCATCGACCCGAACAACACGAAGAGGTTCTCATGGGCAAATCCAATTCAAATCAGCGTTGGCATTACGGCATCATCGGGGCCGGCCCGGTGGGGTGCATCGTCGCCGCTTTCCTGGCTCGCGGCGGGCACCGTGTCACCCTTTGCGACATTGTGCCCGAACTGGTGGATACGGCCAGGCAGCGGGGCATCATCATCGAGGGGGCGGAAACCATCGAACAAAAGGTCCCCGAAACCTGCAACCAGATCGACGAGCTGATCGCCGCCGGACCCGAAGCGATTTTCATCTGTGTCAAGGCCCAGGCGTTGCCGCTGATCTCCTCGGCACTGGGGGATCTGTACCAGGAAGGCATTTACGTGGTCAGTTGGCAAAACGGGATCGACACGGAATACGAAATCGCCAATGTTTTGGGCAAAACACCGGTGATGCGCGCCGTGGTGAACTGGGGCTGCGGCCTGTTGGGACCGGCCCACGTCACCATGTCCTTCCACCACCCGCCGCACTACATCCAGGAGCTCGATCCTGCCGCCACGGATGCGGCCCGGCACATTGCCCGGGACCTGACGGCCAGTGGCCTGGTCACCGAGCATACCCACCAGATTGTTCCCATGGTCTGGCGCAAGACGGTCATGAACGCTTCCATGAACCCGGTATGCGCGGCCACCGGGCTGACCATGGCCCAGGCCATGGGTGATCCCATGACCTTCGGCGTCATCGACGCCTGATCAAGGAATGCCTGGCCGTGGCGCGCGCCAACGAAATTCATTTGGGATGGGATTACTACCAGAATGCCGTGGACTACATGCGCAGCGCGGGCCATCATAAGCCGTCGATGCTGATGGATATCGAAGCCTCCCGGCGAACGGAGATCAATTACATCAACGGAAAATTCGTCGAATATGGCACCCGGGCCGGCATCCAGACCCCCTACAACACCACCATGCGGTCGTTGATCAAGGGCATCGAGTTCCGCATGGAAGCTCGCCGGTAGCGATGGTACCGCCACCGTCAGGGATCAGGCGCGGTCGCCCCGCATCCGGAAACGGGTGGGGGCATAATCACAGACATGGGGAGGACAAACATGGCGCACTGGATGAATCTGGGACAGCAATTTAAAATCAACGCGCGGAAGTACCCCGCAAACTCGCACTCACGGACCACGAGCGCCGCTTTACCCACGCGCAGACCAACCGGCGGGTCAACCAGTTGGCCCACCGGCTCACGGCGTTGGGTCTGGCCAAGGGCGACAAGGTCGCCGTGTTCATGGACAATTGCATCGAAATCATCGAACTCTACCTGGCCGTGGCCAAAACCGGCATTCTCATCGTACCGATCAATTTCCGCCTGGTGGGACGCGAAGTGGCCTATATCGTCAATGACTCCGACGCCAAGGCCATGGTGGTGCAGGCACAGTTCACCACGGTCATCGATCCGGTCAAAAAAGACTTCACCCACATCGCCGACGAGAACTATGTGGTCGTCGGTGGAAAGGCCGACGGCTACCGTGAATACGAAGGCTTCATTGCCGGCGCGCCGGAAGAAGAGCCCGTGGCGACCGTCTTGCCGTCCGATCCATGGATCCTGATTTACACCTCCGGCACCACGGGCAAGCCCAAGGGGGTGATCCGCACCCATGAATCGCACATCGCCTTCTATCTGATCAATGCCTTGGAAATGGAATTCAACGCGAATGACTACTGCTTGAATATCATGCCCCTTTGCCATATCAATTCGACCTTCTACACCTTCATTTTCATCTATCTGGGCGGCAGCGTGTACCTCCATCCGGCGCTCTCCTTCCAGGCCTCGGATCTGCTCAGAATCGTCGAGCAGGAGCGGATCACCTTCATCTCCCTGATCCCGACCCACTACAACCTGATTTTGAATGCCAACGATGCGGATCGCCTGCGGGATGTCAGCTCGATCCGCAAACTGCTCTGCTCATCGGCACCGGTCCGGCGCAAGATGAAGCGGGAGATCATGGACTTCTTTCCCAACGCCGAGCTCTATGAAGGCTACGGTTCCACCGAAGCCGGTTGCGTCACCGTGCTGAAACCCGAAGACCAACTGATCAAGACCGGCTCCATCGGCCGCGAGGTATTGGGTACCGAATTCGTCCGTCTTCTGGACCCCGAGGGCAACGAGGTTCCCACCGGTGAAGTGGGTGAGATTTTCTCGCGCGGCCCCATGCTTTTCGATGAATACTACAAGCTTCCGGAAAAGACCGCCGCCGCCTTCAATGGCGGATGGTTCTCGGCCGGCGACATGGGCCGCCGGGACGAAGACGGCTACTACTATATCGTTGACCGCAAGGATAACATGATCATCACCGGTGGCGAAAATGTCTATCCCAGCGAGGTGGAAGAGGTGGTGAGCAGTAACGCGTGCGTGTTCGATTGTGCCTGCATCGGCGTGCCGGATCAAAAATGGGGCGAGAAAATCGTGGCCGTCGTGACCCTCAAGCAGGGTTTTTCCGAAGAGGACGTCAATGAGAAGGAGATCAGTGATTGCTGCCGGGAAAAACTGGCCGGCTACAAACGGCCCAAACAGATCGTGTTCATCAAGAGCGACGAGATGCCCCGCACGGCAACGGGCAAGATCCTGCACCGCAAACTAAGGGAAAAGCTGGCCACGCAATCAAGCGGGTAATACCGCGTGGTGATCCCGCCGCATCTATAGTAATATTGATGAATGCGTAAAACGCCGATAGTCCAATGACATTTCTTCCAACAGGAGGTTGATCGTGAACTACTCTAAATACGCCGCCATGCATGCCCGTCACCTTGCCGACAAGGTGTGCTGATCGAACGGACCCCGTCCACCGGAGAGCGCCGGACACTCACCTGGAAAGCGTTCAACGATGCCATCAACCGCACGGCCAACTATCTGGCCAAGGCGTGCGGCGTCAAGGACGGCAGCTACGTGATGCATTTGCAGAACAACTCCCTGGAGTGGCTCATCACCTACTATGCCATCATCCGTCTGGGCGCCGTGGTCGTGCCCCTCAATTTCCGGTTCGAAAGCAACGATGTACTTTTCGCCGCCGGCGTCGCCAAACCCGAGGTCTTTATTCTGGGCAGTGAATTTCTGAACGTCGTGCAGCCGATCCGCGAAAAGCTGGGCACCATCAAGCACTATATCTGCGTCGGCCCGGACGCGCCGGATGACATGACCGATTACGCCGAGGTCGGCGCCTACCCCGATCTGTCCGACGCCATGGTCGACGTGGATGACCATCACGACCTGGCCATGATGTTCACCTCCGGCACCACCGGCACCCCCAAGCCGGTCATGCACACCCACTTCTCACTGAAAAACACCGCCGCCGGCAACGGCATGTCCTACTTTGTTCAAAAAAACGACAACTACCTGCTTTTCCTGCCGCTTTTCCATAGCGGCACGCTTTTCTTGTGGGCGCCCTTCTACGCCACCGGCGCCACCGGCACGATCCTGCGCGAATTCAACGACGCCCGCTACATCATCGACGCCCTGGCCGAGGAAAAATGCACCGACACCTTGTTCGTGGTACCCATCGCCATCATGGTGCTCAACGCCATCGAGCACGGCAAGATCAAGCTGGCCGACTATGACCTTTCGGCCTGGCGATACATGGAGATCGGCGCCCAGCCGGTACCCTTCGACATCATGAAAAAGCTGGTGGAGCTGCTTCCCTGCGGTGTTTCCAACATCTACGGCATCACCGAAGGCGGCGGTGGTGGCCTCTTCAACCTCTATCCGGAAGATGTTCTGCGGAAACCCGGCTCCATCGGCAAGCCGACCTATGGGGTGGAGGCCAAGATCGTCGATTTCGACGGCAGCGAACTGCCTGGCGGAAAGGTCGGCGAATTGCTGTTTTCCACCGACCGCATGATGAAAGGCTATCACGGCAACCCGGAGATGACCGCATCCACGATCAAAAACGGCTGGCTTTGCACGGGCGATCTTTTGCGAACCGACGCGGAAGGCTATTACTACATCGTCGATCGCATGAAGGACATGATCACCAGCGGCGGAGAAAACATCTATCCGGTGGAGATCGAGGACGCCCTCATGGATCATGCCGACATCGAGGATGTGGCCTGTATCGGCTACCCGGATGACCGGCTGGTGGAAATCGTGCTTGCCGTGGTTCAGCTCAAGACCGGCGCATCCATGACCGAGGAGGAGTTGATCGCCTATGCCAAGACGAAGATGGCCACCTACAAGGTTCCGCGCAAGGTGATCTTCGATCCGATCCCGCGCAGCGCCACCGGCAAGGTGATGAAACCCCTGATCCGGGAGAAATATACCGGCCGCCGGGAAGCCTTCAAGAAGCTTGATTGACGAAATTCGCGACTGCTTCCATCATCTCCGCGAACATCGGGTTGGCGGTTTCCAAAGGCGGATCTCCGGGTTTGGCATGGCTGGCGAAAATCGGTTCGGCCAGCACCAGGCTGGCGTGGGGAACCGCCTTTTTTCGGGGAATGATAAACGCCTCGAAACGCTGATCCGGGGTTTTCTGCCGGAGGTTGCGAATTCCCTGGATATCGGCGGTGGTATCGCTCTCCGAGTGGGCCGCGAAAACCGTGTGGGGAACGGATGTGCCGTGTCAAATCCGCTGAGAAGAGCGTCGGTCTCCTTGATCAGGCGCGCCAGCTCCCGGGCGCCATCCATGTCCATGCGCGCGTAACGATAGGGGTTCGGGCCGATCAGGGGAGCGTCGCTGTCCAGAAGATCGGCCAGGGGCGTCAGGAGAAGCCGTTCTTTCATTTCGCCAATAACGCCGCCGGGGCCGCCGGCCAGGTCCAAAGCGGCGGAGAAAAGAAACAGGTCGCCGGTGATCGTCGGATCGGTGCAGGCCGTGTAGACGCTAAGGGTTCCGCCGGTGGAAAGCCCCCCGATGGAAACCGACGCCGCCTTGCCGGCAGCGGTGCGCACGGCAAAGTCGACGTTAGCCTTCCAGGCCTCCAGCTGGACGCCTTCCATGCCTTTTGGCTTTTTGAGACCGTGCCCCTGGAGCAGGGGAAGATAGACGTCATACCCCAGTTGGTGATGGAAGTACCGGCCGATGGCTTTGAGAAAATAGGGTGAATCGGTCAGGCCGTGGCAGAGCACGACGGCTTTGGCCGCAGGTGTGGCGTGGGTGAACACCCAGGGCTGGCAGCCTGGGCGAACCGTGGCGTCCGAAAACTCGCTAAACTGCGCATAATAGTCATGCCAAGGTCTGCCGTCCGACAGACATGCCGTATCTCCCATATCTCCCCCCCTTATGCGACCGAAACACGACAGCGCTGGGGATGCCGCTGAGCGCGCACCCCTTGCACCCTCGGATTCGATGATTTATAAGCCGTGTCAGCATTCTTATATAAAAGACGGGCCCGCATCGGTCAACCTCTGCGGTTTCAAAGCAATCGGCCGATGAAAGGCGCCATCGCATGGCAGACGAGAATCAACACCCCCGAAAGGCTTCCCGCGTGAAATCCAAAGGCCCACAATCAGCCGTAAAGCCAGGTGAACGGCGCTTGCGCCCCCCCCCGCACCCAGCCTGATGGATGCGCTCCTAAAACGCTGCGGAATCCATCTTTCCACCCGGCAACTGGACCAGCTATGGGCTTACCATCAGCTTTTGCGGCAGCATGATGCCGAACTGAACCTGACCCGCATCCACAATTTCGAAAACATGGTGATCAAACTCTATGCCGATTCGATCCTGCCGGCCCTGCAGACCGCCCTACCCTCGCCGCTCATGGATCTGGGCAGCGGGCCGGGCATGCCGGGCATCCCCCTGAAGATCTTTCTGCCCGAGCTTGAACTCCTGTTGGCCGAAAGCCGACGGCCGCGCATCGATTTTCTCAAAATGGCGGTAAAGGAATTGGCCCTATCCGGCATCGAGGTGATCGAGCGGGGCATCGCCCCTGATTTTGAGCGGCCGGTGGCCGGCGTGATCACCCGGGCGGTGGAGCCGATGGCCGATACCCTGGCGCGGGTGGCCGGCTGCCTGGAACAACACGGAACGGTGATTTTCATGAAGGGGCCGCACTGTGATGACGAGATCGAGGCCGCCGGCCGCGCCCTTGGCGATGCCTATGCCCTGCAGGCGGATATTCCCTACCAGATCCCCCAGACCCCGCACCGGCGCCGTTGGTGTGCTACCGTCGGGAGACCCAGCGGATTCCCGTGACCGCCCCCCAATCCCGGCACCGGATCCACGCCATCGAAAGCGAGGCCAATCCCCTTTTCAAGGACCTGAAAAAACTGCTCGGCGGGCGCGGCATCAAAAAACAGGGCAAGGCCCTGGTATGCGGCGCGCGTCTGGTGGCCGACGTGATGGATAGGCATCCTGCGCAGTGCCTGGCATGGATCACCAGTGGCGAGCGCCAGCCACCACCCGAAAACGCACCGGCACAGATGGACTGGCTGCAGTTGGCGCCCCCCCTGTTTCAGGCCCTGGACCCCTTCGGCACCCGCAGCCCGATCCTGCAATACCAGGTGCCCGACCTGCCGATCTGGGATCCCGCCATGCCCCTGGCGGAGGGCTGCAGCCTGCTGATCCCCTTCCAGGATCCAGAGAACGTCGGCGCGGTCATCCGCAGCGCTGCCGCCTTCGGCGTCGATCGGATCGTCCTGTTGGCTGAAAGTGCCAACCCTTTTCACCCCAAGGCCATCCGCGCCTCGGCAGGCACGGTGTTCAGCGTTAATCTGCTGTCCGGCCCGGCCCTGGAGCACCTTCCCGAGGATCTGCCCGTGCTTGCCTTGGCCGCATCGGGAAAACCGCTGGAAGCGATCGCCTTCCCGGAAACCTTCTGTCTGCTGGCCGGCATGGAGGGTCCGGGTCTGCCGACCCGCTGGCAGGCGCATGCCGTGGCCATCCCCATGGCCGAAGGCGTGGAGTCGCTCAATGCGGCTGTCGCCACCGCCGTCGCGCTTTACGAATGGCGTCGATCGAAAGGCGCGGATTGATGGCTGCGTTTTTTGGGCGTCGACGAATAATCATACCCTCTGGCTTTGCCCTTGGCCCGCGTATCCAATGGTTGAATGAAAAACGCTTTTTCGAGAATGTAGCGAACATTTATCCGCTTTGAGAGCCATCACCCGATCAGGATAACCGGGGTTACGGTGACCACTGGCGTTCCCTCCCAGCTATTGTGATCCTCGCAACCCCATATGTTATTATAGCCTGTTATAAATTCTTGATTTTCATTAAAAATCTTGTTGACATGGGTCGGCCTTAGATATGAGTATATCCTAAAAATAAAAAGTGGAAATTTTTTGAGTTTATTTTCCACTTATTGCCACTGTTGTGCATTAAAAACATGGAGGTAGTAAATGAAAATAAAAGCTGTTCGTTGTGTATATTTCTCCCCAACCGGAACGACAAAAACAATTGCAGAAAATATTACTCAGGGCATTAGTCCTGAATCTGTTGAAATGATTGATATAACCAAAAGGCAACAACGCAATAGTCAAATACTATCAGGAAAAGACGATGTTGTTATTCTCGCAGCTCCGGTATATTACGGTCGCGTGCCGGAGGAAATAATACCATACTTGACCTCATTAAACGCGGAGCGAACTCCTGTAGTGCTTGTTGCAGTATATGGAAATAGAGCGTTTGAAGATTCCCTCAAAGAATTACATGATATAGCTGTGGATGCTAAAATGATTCCGGTAGCCGGAGGTGCCTTCGTTGCTGAGCATTCGTATTCATCAAAAACTTGTCCGATTGCACTAAATCGTCCTGATGAAAGTGATATTCGGAAAGCGCAGGAGTTTGGTGTTGCGATTCGAAAGAAACTGCAAAACGTGAAATCATTGGAAGATTTAACTGCTTTTACCATTCCCGGCCAGTTCCCCTATATCGAACCTGTAAACCTGAATATGATAAAAAAAGCCCGATCGGTTGTAGCCCTGACCCCTGAAACAGACATATCAAAATGCACACAATGCGGACAATGTGCCGATGTTTGTCCTACCGGAGCAATTTCCTCCGATGATGTAACTCAGACCGATAGGTGGCAATGTCTTATATGCTTTGCATGTGTGAAAATTTGTCCGGAAGATGCAAGACAAATGAACGAACCAAATTTTCAATCTGCTATTCAGGCATTACAACAAAACTGCCAGGATAGAAAAGAGCCGGAAATATTTTTATAAAAATGGACGCGCAAAAAGCCGCGCGCCCATGAGCAGCCCGTTGGCATACAATAATAAGGAGACCACTATTGCAAAGTGTATTAATAATAATAGATGCAATCAGGCTCCCATCATTCGCCTGTTTTGGCGCTATTATCTTATACGTGCTCAATAGCATGAATACTACCATGCAGGGGTAATCCATGATTGAGGACTATTTACGAAAAGAAATAGAAAAACACATCTCCCCCGTACAAAGTCTCACTCCGATTGAAAAGGGTTTCTCTATTGAAAAAAAGTATAAGATAACCACCGATAAAGGAGACTATTTACTGCGTGTGTCTTCAATGAAAACAATAGACAGCAAGACACAAGAATTTGAACTAATGCGAAAATTGTATAAAATTGGCGTGAGATGCAACAAACCAATAATGATGTTCAGGAACGATAGTCGGGAATCTGTATCCGCAGTCTATAGCTTTCTGCCAGGCATTGATGCTGAAGACAACATCGCCAGCATGTCTGAAGAACTCCAATACAAAAGCGGCATTGAAGCTGGTGCGGATTTAAAGAAAATTAACAGTTTAAGTTGCGAAACGACTGATTGGAAAAACCGAAAATGGAAAAAACATGAATACTATGTGAATCGGTATTTCGATCAGGATTATAGATTCGAAAACGATAAGAAAGTCTTAAAGTTCATAGAGATGCATTACGACACATCTGAAGCTGCAAAAGACCAGTTTCAACATGATGACTTCCATTTGGGAAACATCATTATTAATAATCAAGGATATGCTGGCGTTCTTGATTTTAATAGATATGATTGGGGAGATCCTCTTCATGAATTTGTTAAGCTGGAATGGTTTACATGGCCTGTGAGCGAGGTGTTTGCACGTGGACAGATTGAGGGCTATTTTGGAAAGAGACGAATTGATGACAAGGATTGCCTTCAGATATCCGTTTACATCGCTATGAGCATACTGTCTACAATTGTATGGACTTTGAAATTTCATCCCCATACTTGGATAGAGATTGAAGCTAAAATGCGGACGATATTAAATCATTTCGACTATTTTGAGAATGTTCGACCAAAATGGGCGGCATAACCCTGCCATGCATTTGACCGCCAGGGCCGGTGGGGCTTGGGAAGTCAGTCCCAGATTGTTCACCATCAAATACTTGGCCACTCAGTTGAAGCCCTGGCGGCAACTGATGGCCACGTTACATAACTTAATGAACAAACTAATCGTACAAGATTTGGCCATTTGCTCTGGTTTGATGCTTTCGAATTGGAAACTTCGTAGAATAGCACGAGATGGCGGAGCATATAAAAATCGGCACTATATTTCACTTATCATATTCATAGGCTTCTTGTATGCTT
This sequence comes from Desulfosarcina cetonica JCM 12296, assembly GCF_001311845.1. Lineage (GTDB taxonomy): Bacteria > Desulfobacterota > Desulfobacteria > Desulfobacterales > Desulfosarcinaceae > Desulfosarcina > Desulfosarcina cetonica. Next base: position 23,839 of record NZ_BBCC01000004.1, read on the forward strand.
TCTATTTGTTGTTTTATTCAAAAACCAATGAGCTAATCCATTTTAGAGAAGAAATAGCTAATGGCTATTTCGGAATTTATGGTGGCTTTTTTATTCTATTTATAATGAATAATATTTTCAGAACTGAGCAGCCAGATTTAAACCAACTGTACCTTAGACTCATTGAAAACCAATTTGTGATTTTCGGAATATTGTTCTTGATACTGACAGTTTCGGTCTTGTTGAAGTTTATAGGTACTTAAATCATCATGCAACCTGTCACTTAAGATGACTAAAATGTCACACAATAGGCAAATAAAAAAAAAGTTTGTTTTTGTCTTTAGCTGTGATTTTTCTGTTTGTTTCAAGTGTAGCAACCGGGAAAACATTAATCTATCATGGTAATGTCGATAGTCACATATTTCATAAGCCAAGCTGCCGATATTATAATTGCAAAAAATGCACGAAGAAATTCACTTCAAGAGAAGATGCTATTGAGGCGGGATATAGGCCATGCAAAGTATGCAAACCATAAAAAGGCATAGAACATAAGCCAATCGCAAAAATTGAATGCAAAGTAATGCTTGTCGAGCCTGCTGGTACGATTAATACTGGCGATGCTGGGGGTGAAATGACAGCTGGCAATAATGTCTGGATCTAATTTTCAGATAACCAGCGGTTTCACAAAGGACCGCTCGTACATCGCTACCTGTTAACCGCGATTATAAATAAAGAAAAAACGACGATGATACTCGGTCATTTGCCATTAGGATACTTATCAACAAAAATAATGGCATCAAGGTATGTGAAGGGCGCAGTAAATATGAAGATCGTCTTTACTGCTGGCCTTTTAGGAAGCGTTGCACCTGACTTAGACATGATCTATTTTTATATTTTCGATCATCGTCAGCACCACCATCATACCTATTGGACACATATCCCTCTTTATTGGGCCATTGTTTTAGTATTTCCTTTTCTGTTGCTTCGGGCTGAAATATTGGTTCCATTTTTTATGTTTTATGGTAACTATGAAAAGCCCGTATTGACGTACTGGGAGCGTTACATCATATTATTTTCAGGGGATTGAACGTCGAAAGATATTTTATGACAATGAAGACCGGGACAATTTTCTGGAACGGTTGGGAACCATCTTAACCGACACCGAAACGCCTTGTTACGCATGGTCCTTGATTCCAAACCACGTCAACATATTACTGAAAACCGGCGCGACACTGGGGTTAAGCCTCGATGAAAAGTCAGTCAATAAACCAATAGAATGTCCCCTTGTATTCCCATCGGGACCGCTACCGGTGGTTTAGGTATCGAGGAAGATGAACATGTTTATTTCGCCGGCCGAATATTTTCCGGACCATTGTTTCGAACTGAATTGACCCGCATTGACACAGGAACGTTTATGAGTTCTGTATGGATTTGGTTCTTGATGATTTCTTGAAGCCGCTCGACATCCTGATTTTTCGTGTCCAGCCATGAATCAAACGCCTCCTGTTTGAGAATCACCGGCATGCGGTGGTGGATCTCTTTCATTGATTCACTGGCTTCTCTGGTAATGATCGTGCAGGATCTGTAGGCCGTTTCATTTTCCTTGGCACGCCAAGTTTCCCAAATGCCGGCAAAGGCAAAAGGTTTCCCATCCGGTAGCGTGACAAAGACCGGCCGTTTTCCGCTGTTGGTCTTTTTCCACTCATAAAAACCATCCGCAGGAATCAGGCATCGGCGTCTTTTGAAGGCATTGCGGAAACTGGGCTTGGTGGCGATGGTTTCGGATCGGGCGTTGATGCGTTTGTTGCCAAAGGATACATCCTTGGCCCAGGATGGCACCAGCCCCCAATGAAACCGCACCAAGTGATTTTCTGCCTTGTAGCGGGCGATGGCAAGGATCTCCTGGATAGGGGCAACATTATAGCTGGCCAACACGTCCACATTTGCAACATCGATGGGAAATTGTTCTCTCAATTCCTTTATGGATGTGAATTCGACAAACCGGCCGCACATTTCAAGCTCCATTCATCGTTGTTCGCAAATTCGTTCAACAATATCCAGTTTGGTCAATGCCATGGGGTGGTGCTCCGTTCGTGGGATGAAAATAACCGGTGGAACCGATCCACGTTTGCAAAAATCTCATTTAGTGTCAAGGGGTTGGTTATAACCAGCATATTCAAAGCTGGGTGCGACAACCGAGTCAATTCTTATTCATCGCCCCGCGCGTTCGCCGTACCCTGCCCCAGCAAGGCGGCCTCCTTTCCAGGCGCCATCGCCGGATACCCTTGCCATACCGCTCCTCCTTCGGGAGGGGTTTGGGACTTGATGCGCTCTAAAACAAAGGGTATTCTTTGTTCATCGCACCCTTACTTATAATATGGGCCATCCGGTCAACACGTCGAACGAGGAGATTCGATCATGGACACCGACCATATTCAGCCAAGCAGAACGATGACCCAAAAAGCAGGCCTTCTCCTTGGGCTTGCGCTTTTTTTGATCACCCTGCTTTTTGTCGATCTGGATCCGGGAAAGCCGATTGTGACCCGCATGGCCGCGGTTGCGATGCTCATGGCGGTGTGGTGGATCACCGACGCCATCCCCCTTTTGCCACCGCCTTATTGCCGATCATTCTTTACCCGCTGCTGGGCATCATGAAAGGCAAGGCCATCGCGCCGATTTACGTCAACAGCACCATCTTCCTTTTCATCGGGGGGTTCATGATCGCGCTGACCATGGAACAGTGGAACCTCCACAAGCGGATGGCGCTTTTCATTATCCGCCTCATCGGCGGGGGCCCGGCGAGAATCATTTTGGGTTTCATGATCGCAGCGGGCTTTTTGTCCATGTGGATATCCAACACCGCCACCGCCATCATGATGGTTCCCATCGGGTTGGCCATTGTGTCCCAATTGGAGGCCAAGTTCGACATCGAGGAAACCCATAAATTTACCGTGGGGCTGATGCTCGGCATTGCCTATGCCTGCTCGGTGGGGGGAATGGCCACACTGGTCGGCACCCCGCCCAATCTGTCGTTTTCAAGGATTTTCGAAATCACGTTTCCGACCGCCAAACCCATCGCCTTTGGCACATGGTTCATCATGGGGCTTCCGCTGAGTGCAATCATGCTCGTCATTATCTGGGTTGTTCTCACGCGGGTGTTTTTCCGGGTTCCCCCCCATGTAACGGTGGACAAGTCCATTGTGGGACGCGAATACAAAGAACTCGGCAAAATGAGTTACGAAGAGAGCGTCATACTGATCGTTTTTTCACTGACGGCCATTTTGTGGATTTTCAGAAAAAAGCTGAACATGGGCATTGTTTCCATTCCAGGCTGGTCTCAGCTGATTCCATATCCCGACATGATCGATGACGGCACCGTGGCACTGTTTATGGCCATGCTGATGTTTCTGATTCCGGTTAAAGCCAGGGATGCGTCCTATCCCACCATCATGGGATCCGAAGTGATCAAAAACATCCCTTGGAACATCGTCTTGCTGTTCGGTGGTGGATTTGCCATGGCCAAAGGTTTCCAGGTTACCGGGCTTTCCGCGTTGATTGGAGAAAAATTTTCAGGACTTCAGGGAATGCATCCGATCATCATGATCATGATTATCTGTTTCGGGTTGACCTTTTTGACCGAGGTGACCTCCAATACCGCCACCACCCAGATGATACTGCCCATATTGGCCTCCTTGGCGATCGACATGCAGACCAACCCCCTGCTGCTAATGGTTCCGGCGACCCTTTCCGCCTCCTGCGCTTTTATGATGCCGGTGGCAACGCCGCCCAATGCCATCGTTTTTGGCAGCGGCCGCATCCGCATCGCGGAAATGGCCAAGGTCGGCATCTTTATCAATCTTATCGGTGTGTTGATAATCAGCCTGTTTTTTTACTTTGTCGGGACCGCTCTGTTCTCAATTGACGCCAACCTTTTTCCGGAATGGGCCCGGATAGCCGGTTCCCTGACCAAATGAGGGAGATCGCGTGATGCGCAAAACCTGCGTTACCTATGTCAGCCTATGTTTTTTGGCGGCTTGCCTCATGGGCTCGGTGGCCTCCATTTGCGCGGCCTCCCAGCCGGTTGTCATCGGGGTGCCGGTCCCGCTGAGCGGTCAGTTGGAAGCCTTCGGACAGATGATGAAAAACGCCTTTGAGATGGCTGTCGAAGATGTCAATCGTGCCGGTGACATCCATGGCCGCTCCGTTGAGCTCCGGTTTGCCGATGACCGGGGCGATGCCGCCAGGGTAGACGACGCCTATCGGCGCATGGCATCGGCCGGGGCCGTTATGCTCGTGGGCGGCTACGCCAGTGACGCCACTTACCGGATGGCCAGAATGGCTGAAAGCGGAGACCTTCCCTTCCTCGTTTGCACGGCATCGGCAGACAAGATCACCCAACGCGGGTGGACCAACATTTACCGGTTGAATCCACCCATCAGCGAATATACCCAGGGCCTTGAAGATTTCTGGATTAAAAATTTCAAACCCAAATCCATGGCCATTTTGCATGAAGATAGCATGTTCGGCACAGAAGGCGCCCTGCGGATGATGGAATTTTGTCGCGAGCAGGCCATCGAGATTATCACCCATATCGGCTATGACCGAGTGACGCTGACGCCGGCCCGTTTGCGTTCCCGCCTGGCCCCCTTGACCTTCGAGCCACCCGACGTGATTTACATGATTTCGTATTTTGAAGATGCACTAATGCTGGTAAAAAGCATAAAGGCCTTGGGGATCGATTCCATGCTTTGCGGCGGCGGCGGCGGATTTACACTGGCGGCATTTGCCCAAGCAGCTGGTGCAGACGCCGATCTTCTTTTGACTGCCGCGTTATGGTCCGATCAGGTGGATACCCTCGACAACGGTTCCTTTCACAAAAGATATGCGCAACGCTTCGGGCACAAGGCGGATTACCATGGTGCAGAGGCATACTCGGCATTGATGGTTGCCGCCGAAGCATTGAGAACGGCGAAGTCATTTGCGCCGCATGACATTCGCCAGGCACTGAACTGCATTTATATGAAAACCCCGTTTGGTCCGGTTAAATTCTATTCTCACGAGGATTTTGAGCGCCAAAACAATATCCATACATTGGTGCTGCAAATCATCAACGGTAGATATGAAACCGTGTGGCCGCCCGATAAGGCATCGGCCGGTTTTATCCTGCCCAAAAGGGATTGAACCCAGGGAGGGAGGGAACCCATGCATGACATCCGAAAAATACTGGTCGGCTGTGACTGTTCCCGCTATGCCAAGGATGTGCTGGCATACGCCGCCCGTTTAGCCGAAAGTTTCGAAGCAGCGCTTGTGGTTGTCAACGTCATCAACAAGCGGGATATCGATACGATTCTCAAGGTGGCCGAAGGTCAGTTTGACCGCCAAATCGAACAATATGTACAAAAAAGCGCGGCGTCTTATGTTGAGCAGGTAAAGAAGGACCGCACGCGTCAGATTGACGAAATGCTGAAGAGCATAAGTCGCGCCCATCCGTCACCCAAAATTGTATTCCGGTTGGGCGTGCCTTTTCTTGAGCTGATCGAAGCCATCAAAGAGGAAAACGCAGACTTGATGGTCATGGGCAAAAAGGGCCGCGACGACCTTGCTGGTGTTCTTTTCGGGTCCAATGCCGAAAGGCTCTTCCGCCGCTGCCCCGTGCCATTATTAAGCATCCGGTAATCAAGAACGTTTCTGAAACTTGACGAATTCGTAGGACGTCGTTTTGTCGTTTTGGGGACTCGTGTCGTTTTGGACGTCGTTTTGGGGACGGGGATGTTTTTATGCGTTCCACCCCCCCTTAAAGAAAAGACGTCGATAGATCAAAACGCATAAAACATCCCCGTCCCATTTTTCCCGCCCGCCGAAGCCGGGATGATTATTTTGGTCAAATGACCTTAATTGTCCTTGACAACCGGTATTATAACTTTTATTTTTTAATCAAAAGACCATTACTATGAGGTTGAACCGTGCCCAGACCCAAAAAGCCCAGGTTTGTTTCCAGTTATCCGACCATCGCCGCCTTTGTCCCCCAGGGGATGCCGATCTCCGGCGAGCTGATGTTGTCCGTTGAAGAACTGGAGGCAATTCGTTTAAGCGATTTCGAGTGCTTGGATCAGGAATCGGCAGCCAACCTCATGCAGGTGTCCCGGCAGACGTATGGCAGAATTCTGGCCACGGCCCGCCATATCGTTGGCGAGGCATTGGTTACCGGCAAAGCCTCAGGGTCAGCGGTGGAAATTATGCCATGCGGGGCGGCGGCAGACGCCACCGCCGACGGCGGGGCAGGATGGATGAGTAATCATCCGTGGGAAATGACCCAGAAAGGAGGTGAAAAACATGCCTCGAAGAGATGGAACCGGCCCGGACGGAAAGGGCCAGCAAGCCGGACGTGGACAAGGGCCGTGCGGGCAAAATCGTCCGACGCAAGGACAAGGTGGAAAACGTAGCGGGCGTGGCCAGGGCACAGGCGGCGGCAGGGGTCGCGGACAAGGCCAAGGTCGCGGTGGTGGTGGGCGCGGACAAAACCGTTAACGCTACCCAGGCTGACGTGATTTTACTCGCCGCCAACTAAAAACAGGATATGGCCATGTGTGCCATTACTCAACCCTAAACAAGGAGATACTATCATGCCAGGATTTGACAGAAGTGGCCCCATGGGAGCCGGGCCGATGACCGGTGGCCGCCGAGGACAGTGCGGTGGCGGCCCATACGGCCGCCCCGTTAATATTGGCTATGGCGGAGGCAGGGGCATGGGATTCAGACACGGGTCTGGCGGCCGGGGACGGGGGCGCGGTTTCGGATATCGCGGATACGGCGGATATCCGGCACCACCCGCCTTCGGCGCCACCTATCCGGTGAGCAGTGCCGATGAAATGGCGATGCTCCAGGCCGAGGCCAATGCCATGAAAGCCTCGCTGGAATCCATCCAAAACCGGATCGCGGAGCTTGAAAAGGACGCATCCGAATAGCAGTTGATAGTGACCCCACGATCATGGGGTCTACCCCATCTACCGTGACCGCATTCAATGGGTACAGATCGCCTATAGGCACAAAAAAGGAGGGGCACCCTCATGCCCCTCCTTCTACCCCATGTACTACCCCAGTGTTTATTTACGGCCGCTGTACTCCTGATAGGTCATGGCCACCGTCCGGTAGACGATGTGGGCCAGCTTGGAGAAGGGCGTGTAGGCGAAAAGCGTCCAAATCGTGATCAGGTGCAGATAGTAGATGATGGCCGACATCCCGTACATCCCGCCCAGGCGCAACATCTGGGTCAGCATGCCGGTGATGCCCAGGGCCAACACCAGTCCGACCAAATACCAATCCCAGTAGCTGGACAACTGGTCTTTCTTGCCCAGCCGGTTTTTCAGCAACAGGATACCGCCGATAACCAGGGAGATCCCGGCGACGTTGCCCAACCATTTGACCGGGTTGATCTGCTGATAGGGGCCTTCGATGTGGAAAATCCACTCGGCCGCGAAAAAGCAGTTGGTCACGATAAAAAGGCCGATGAAACCAAAGAGCACCATCATGTGCGCCGTGGAACGATCCTGGTTCTCACCGCACTCGTTGAACCGGTCGTGTCGCAAAATCGTCGGCACGACCTTGATCAAGGCCTGGATGAAACCGGCCGGATCGATTTTATCTTTGTTGGTCTTGCCCTCTTTCAGGGCATTGGCGTGCATGTCGGCCAAAAAGCGCTTGAGCCCCAAGGCAAAAACCGCCACCGCACCGAAGAAGGTGGGAATCATGATGATGTCCACCAAGTAGTTGCCGATATAGTCGGCTTGCCACAGATGATCGCCGCTGGGCGCGAAATTAAGCCAGTCAACGCCGACCATCTTGAGCAACAGGCCCACGACCAGGAAAATGGCCGCCGGAATGGCCAGCAGGATGGGCAGTTTCTTGGGATCGCTGACCATCTTGGCGATGGCCTTGGGCGTGGCGTACTCAATCACCGTCGCCGCGCGCACGGCGGCCAGAACTTCGCCGGGGTGGGCGCCGCGGGGACACAGGGTGGAGCAATCACCGCAGTTGTGGCACAGCCAGACGTCGCCGTTGCCGATCAAGCGATCCTTCAAGCCCCAGGAAGTAGCGATCATCTCCTTGCGGGGAAACGGTTTGGTATCCGGAGAGATCGGACACGCCACCGAGCAGGTGGCGCACTGGAAACATTTTTTGACATCGGCGCCACCCAGCCGGCTCACTTCTTCAATAAAACTCACATCAGGATTGACCAGATATGAATCCGCCATTGATAACCTCCTCACTTGGACAAAAGGGTAAGCAGGGCGCCGGACGACACCCTGCCCTCATATCATTAGTTGGCTAGAAACTTAAACGGGTTCGGGCCAAGCGCCTCAATGGATTCCACGAAATCGTTGATGATCTTGGGAACCTTGTCGTAGTCGTCAATGGCGACCTCAAACTGGGCCACCCGCTCGTTTTCCAAGGCCAGGCTGGCCAGCGCATCACCGATTTTTTCATTCGGATGTCCGCCAGTTCGGAGCCCTTGACGAAGTGACACTGGTAGTCATCGCCATGCTTGCAGCCCAACAGGAAGACACCGTCCATGCCCTGGGACAGGGCATCCTTGATCCAGATGACGTTCATGGAGCCCAGGCACCGAATCGGAATAATGCGCACATCCGCCGAATACCCCATGCGATTCAAACCGGTCATATCCAGTGCCGGATAGGCGTCGTTCTCGCAGACCAGGCCCAGGATGCGTAGCGGGGGTTCGGTGTAATCGTCTTCGGAGGGCACCTTGATGGATTTGACCATCGAACCAATGCTGTCGATGTTGTAGTCGGCAAACCCGATGATACGCTCGGGGCAGGCGCCCATGCAGGTACCGCAGCGGCGGCAGCGCGTGGGATTGGGTTTCGGGGTCCCCTTTTCGTCATCGTCCAGGGCGCCGAAAGGACACTCTTCCGTGCAGCGCTTGCATTGGGTGCAGCGCTGGAAGAAGAAGTCCGGGAAGGTCATGTCACCGGAACGCGGATGGACGCTGACGCCGCGGTTAACCGATTCGAGGCATTGGATCGCCTTGAGAGCGGCGCCGGAGGCGTCTTCCATGGCCTCTTCCATGGTCATGGAGCGACGGATGGCACCGGCGGCGTATATACCGGTCCGCTGGGTTTCGTAGGGGAAGCAGATGAAGTTGGAGTCCACATAGCTGTTGAACAGACCGATATCGCGGAAGCCGGGGCCCTGGCGGTAGGCCAGGTTGACCACCGGATCGTCCTTGGTCACCGGTACCATACCGGCACCGAGGACCACCACATCGGCCTTGACCTGCAGCTTTTCGCCCAACAGGGTGTTCTCGGCTTCCACGATCATGCCGTCGCCGTTCTTGGTCACGCTCATCACCGCGCCCTTGGTCATGAAAATACCCGGATCCTGCTGAAGCCCTTTGTAGAACAGCTCGGAGAATCCCGGTGTGCGCATGTGCTGATAAAAAATGAAGGCTTTGCCATCCTCCGCGTAATCCTCACGGACGTACTTGGCCTGTTTCAGCGAAACCATGCTGGTCACGGCACCGGCATAGGCAAAATCGCCGTCCGACTCACCCTTGCCCGGGCTCTGCACGAAGACGACCGATTTGGCGGGCTGACCGTCGGACGGACGCACGATTTTGCCGGCCTTGGCGATCTCTTCAAACTGGGCGTTGGTGAGAACGTCGGGGAGCTCGCCATAACCCAGATGGCTGTAATCGCCCTTCTTTAGATCATCCGGACGCCAGCCGGCAGCCAGAATGACGGCACCGAAAAGCTCGCCGTCGGGATCGAGTTGCAGGATATCGTTTCTGCCTTCGTTGTAGGCCAAATAGGCTTCGCGCTGTTTCTCGACATCCAACTCCTTGCCGCTCTCATCGACCTTCATTTCGTCGGGCAGCGGGTAGGGGACGTCAAAGGGAATCTTCTCGCCCGGTTTTTTCAACGTCACCGTGAACTCACCCGGCTGGCCGGCGATACGGGCCACCACGGTGCCGGTTTTGACGGTGATGTTGGGCATGGCCTCGACTTCCTTGATCTTGGCGGCCACGATCGGCTCGATCAAGCTGTCGTAGGGCGCCGCCACCGGCATCTGCTTTCTCACCTTGGCCGCATAGCCGCCCAAGCTGTCCGTCTTTTCAACGATGGTCACATCGTACCCCGTCTTGGCCGCATCGATGGCCGCGCTCATACCGGTGATACCACCGCCCAGGACGAGAATTTTCTTGGATATATTTTCCAACAGAAAGGGCTCGGGAAGCTTGATTTTCTCGACCCGGATCATGCCCATACGGATGTAGTCCTCAGCCATCATCTGGACGCGATCGAAGTTGTCCTCATCTTCCTTCTCTTCTTCGGTCAGCGCCGGAAACTCACTGCGCGGATGTGACCAGACCACCCCCTCGCGGAGGTTGACACGGTCGACGATGCAACCGTCGAAACGGAAGATGTCAAAGTTGACCCGGCGTGAGCAGGCACAGATAACCAACGAATTCGTGCCGTCGGCGATGTCTTTTTTAAGCAGTTCCACACCCTCCTGGCCACACAGAAAGGGATGGGTTTTGACAGGCACACCCTCGTCTTCGGGAACCCCGCACAGGGCCTTCACATCGAGTGATTCCCCGATGCCACAACCTTCGCAGATATACACACCATACTTTTTGTTCATGGGTTACCTCCTACCTTTTCACCAGGGTTTGAATGGCTTTCAGGGCCATGCCGGTCGCATTCTGGTTGGATGAAATCACGTCTGCCGGCTTGTTGGCACAGCCGGCGGCAAACATGCCGCCCTTGGCGTAGTCGTTGATGATGAAACCGTCATCATTGACATTGAGATCGGCGGGCAGTTTGGTGTTGGCGGCGGTGGGCTGCATGCCCGTGGCCAAAACGACCATCTCCACCGTCTGATGGATCTTCTCCCCGGTGACCGCATTTTCGGCAACCACGGTGATGTTCTTGGTATCTGGATCTTCGCTGACTTCGGCGACCTTGCCCTTGATCAGAATGACGTTTTCGTCTTCCTTGATCTTATTGTAGAATTTCTCGTACCGGTCGCCGGGCGAACGGATATCGATGTAAAAAATGTATACCTTGGTATCCGGATACTGCTCACGGATGTAGGTGGCGTGTTTGAGCGAAGCCATACAGCAGATGTAAGAACAGTAGGGCAGGTGATTCTCGTCACGGGAGCCGGCGCACTGGACGAAGGCCACGCTGGCCGGTGCCTTGTCGTCGGATGGGCGCTGGATCTTTCCCTGGGTGGGGCCGTTGTTGGACGCCAGGCGTTCGAGCATCATGTTGGTGACGATGTTGTCGTACTGGCCGAAGCCCAGATTGTCGATGCGGTGGGCATCGTAAGGCTCCCAACCGGTGGCCCAGACGATGGCGCCCACGGGCAAGTCGACGGTCTTGGCCTGCATCTCAAGGTCCACGGCGTCGTATTTGCACGCTTCCTTGATTTTGGTGGCGTCGTCGGTGCCGATCACCTGGGGCGAAATGACATATTTTGCCGGAAAGGCCATTTGAAAGGGCAGGTAGGCGGCCTTGGTTCTGCACATGCCGAAGTTGTACTCGTCGGAGACTTCGGTCTCGCAGGCCTCGCCGCAGGCGCCGCAGCAGGTGCAATTCTCATTCACGTAACGGGGATTAAGCTTGACACTGACTTTGTAGTTCCCGGGCCCGCCGTCGACGCTTTCCACTTCCGCCAGGGTGAACACTTTGATTCGGGGATTGTCCTTGATCCGCCGAAAGTTGATCTCAAGTCCGCAGGTCGGAGGACATAGCTTGGGAAAGTATTGATTCAGCTGTGCAACTCTTCCGCCCAGATAAGGATTCTTTTCGACCAGATACACCTCATACCCCACTTCAGCGGCCTCAAGGGCCGTGGTCAGACCGGCGATGCCGCCACCGACCACCATAATGCTTCCACTCGCAGGGGCTGCTTTGTCGTTTGTCATGCTATCCCTCCGTGCATCAACGTTTCTAAAAGGTAATGAATAAAATTGAGGATTTAACGGCCTTCGTTTCGGGTAATACCCTTTTATTGAAGCTGGAAACGGGGAACTGGAAACCACATTGCCGGCGGTGGCGGATCTCCAGGTGCCGGTTTCAGGCTCCAACGGCTATCCATCTGCCCTGCTCCAGATGGGTACTACCCGAGAGAAAATACGCTGCCAATTCGGTAATAAAAACCTCCAGGTGTCGTAAAGACACCTGGAGGTGAGCTGCTATTCGGCTAATTCATCTGCCGACATATCACTACGGAATGATTTTGATGTAGTCTACCTTCTTGACATCCCATTCCTTCTTTTCCGGATCGAACTTGGAGTTGACGAAGCAGAACCAATTCTCGTCATCCTGGCCCGGATAGTCCGCCTGATAGTAGAAGCCCGGGTAGCGGGTCTCTTTGCGGTACTGGATGTGACGCAGGTGGGCTTCCACGGTCCAGATACGATGCTCGATTTCCCAGCATCTCATCAGTTCATGCAGGTCACCGGCAGCCAGCTTCTCGCAGTCTTCACGCATGGTGGCCAGCAGATCCATGACGATTTCCAAAGACTTGCTGCTGGTCATGTAGAAGGTGGCGGTTCCAGCACCATACTCATGGGTGGCCTTCATCAGGCGATACATCATCATTGGGTTTGATGTAGTTGGGGTTGATGTCGATGGCGGTGGTGTATTCGCAGTTATCCAGGAAGGTGCGGACCGGTTTGTAAACCAGGTCGACCAGTTCTTCCTTGGACTGCTTCAGGGTCGGGGTGAAATCGGCAAAGTCCGTTGCGTAGCGGCACATCTGCTTGGCAGCGATACGACCCTCGGCATGGGAACCAGAGGAGAACTTGTGACCGGAGCCGCCCACGCCGTCGCCAGCGGTGAACAGACCTTCAACGGTGGTCATCTGTTTGTAGACCTTGCCGTTGCGGGCTTTGATTTTGTATGCATCCGGGACCCAGTCGTAATCGGGGCCGGAAGCCCACAGACCGCAGCAACCGGAGTGAGAACCCAACAGGTAGGGCTCGGTGGGCATAACTTCGGAGTTTTTCTTCTCCGGCTCACAATCCTGAGCACACCACAGGTTAGCCTGACCGCAGGTCATATCCAGGAAGTCTTCCCAAGCTTCGGACTCGAGGTGCTTGAGTTCTTTCTTGTCCATGGTGGCGCCCAGGGCGGCCAGTGCCGTCACGGTATCCATCATGATCGGGCCGCGGCCTTCCTTCATTTCGAACAGCATCAGGTGGTTACGCAGGCAGGTCGGGGTAATGGCGGCGGTTCCGTAAGGAGCGTATTTTTCCAGCTCTTTCTTGGCGGCGTCGCTACCGGCGAAGGCTTCGCCCAGACCGTTGAGGGTTTTGGCCTTGAACAGCAGGAACCAGGCACCGACCGGGCCGTAACCGTCTTTAAAACGGGCCGGGGTGAAACGGTTTTCCATCATGGTCAGTTCGGCGCCGACCTTCATGGCCATGGTGTAGGTGGAACCAGCGTTCCATACCGGATACCAGGCGCGGCCTTTACCTTCACCGACCGAACGGGGCTGGTAGATGTTCACAGCGCCGCCGCAGGCAATCATCATGGTTTTGCATTTGATGATGTAGACTTTGTTCTCACGAACGGAGAAACCCACCGCGCCGGCGATCTGATTCGGCACCGTGGCGTCCAGAAGCAGTTCAACGATGAAGCAGCGTTCGATGATGTTGTCTTCTCCCAAAGCCAGTTTAGCGGCCTCGGCAACGATACGCTTGTAGGACTCACCGTTGATCATGATCTGCCATTTACCGGTACGGACCGGCTGCGCACCAGACTTCAAGGTGCCCATTTTCTGGCCTTTTTTACCGTCCATGTTCTTTCCGGCTTCGTCTTTTTTCCAAACGGGGAGTCCCCATTCTTCAAACAGGTAGACGGAGTCGTCAACATAGCAGCCCAGGTCGAAGATCAGGTCTTCGCGGACCAGACCCATCAGGTCGTTACGGACCATGCGGACGTAATCTTCAACCGCATTTTCACCGACGTAGGTGTTGATGGCGGACAGACCCTGGGCAACGGCGCCGGAGCGCTCCATGGCGGCCTTGTCGCACAGCAGAACACTCTGACCGTCTTTCATCCATTTTTTGACTTCAAACGCGGTACCACAGGCAGCCATACCACCGCCGACGATGAGAATGTCAACTTCTTTCTCAACAACTTCGGGATCCGGACGGCCTTGAGTTCACCCACAGGTTTATTCGGTAATGCCATATCTTATCCTCCTGTAGAAAATTCAGATTCTTAAAGGTTGTCTTCCAGCAATCAACCGATCTTACATTTTAGGGGTCGGAAGGGTGACGCCGTCAGCTTCCTGGGTGGACAGCAGAGGGCTTTCGAGGTCCTTGCCCTTGAGGTCTGCGTAGGCATTGGCCTGGCCTTCGGGGGTGGTCCGGATGGGGAACTTGAAGCGTTTGATAAGGCCGTTTCTGAACTTACAGGTCCACATGACATCCTCGGTGCCCATCATGGGCATGATGGAGCTTCCCAGCGGTACGAAATCGGCGTAGCCGCGAACTTCAATGGCCTGGGTGGGGCAAATTTTTACGCAGGAAAAGCACTCCCAGCACTGATCCGGTTCCTGGTTGTAGGCCTTCATGGCGTTGGGATCCAGAACCATCAGATCGTTGGGACAAATGTACATGCAAGCGGTCTTGTCGCCACCCTTGCAGCCGTCACATTTTTCCTGAATTACAAAACTTGGCATTTAATATACCTCCTACGTTAGTTAAAAGATTTCACTCAACCAACTTCCGAAACTAAAGGTAAGAACCTCCTGTTCGTCGCACCTCCCTTCCATAGAATAGCGTCCGAATGGTTTCAATCCGGACAATGACACCGTAACTGATAAGCAAAATCCCCATACTCTGTTTGATAAAACACGTATTTCGGATTTGATTCAATGCACTGCGGCATTGGTTGTTTCGGTTGATTAATTGTATAATATCGGGAAGATAGTTACAGCGTAATGCAAGTTAAGATCAATACCATCCGGCATTTTCATTGTCAAGAATTTTCGGCGACACAAAATCCCAAAAGAAGCAATGACTTACATTCATTCGCCGCTTTTCCTACATATCGGTGGATTCGTGGTTGCCTGCACAACATATGGTAGAAAAAAAAGCTGCAAAATTTCGTCCGATGAAATTATTGATGGTCTCGTAAAAAGTCGCATTTCCGACGGATTCGTAAAAAGCCCGAGATCAAGGCTTGCGAATCCTGAGGAATGAGAAATACTTAGCGTACGCCGCAGTGACGAAGGATACGCGTAACGCCGATATCGGGCTTTTTACGAATCCGTCAATTATTGACCGGTCCATGGTCCACAACAGGGTCCGGGTGGCGCCGTCCACGTCCAAACAGAGCCGAACTTTGCGGTTGACTTGATCGGCCAGCATGTTACCTCTTCCGCCAGGATTCATCAACACCCTTTGACTAGGAAAAATCGATATGCACAATCCGGTCACGCCACTCCATCGCGATCAGTCCTTTTGTTTCCGCTGCGCGCCGGAAGTAGCCTGTTTCAATGCCTGTTGCCGGGATTTGCAACAGGTCCTGGCCCCTTATGACATCGTTTGTCTGAAGCAGTTTCTCGGGATTTCCTCAACCGAATTTCTCCATCGTTACACCGAGAAAAGCACCGGCCCCGGAACCGGCTGCCGGTGGTCTCGCTGCGCTTCAGCGACTCCGCCGACAAGGCCTGTCCCTTCGTCGGCGCGGCCGGCTGCCGGGTATATCCGGCCCGTCCCGCCTCATGCCGGACTATCCCCTGGCCCGCGGTGTTTCGCGCGACCGGCAGACCGGAACGCTGAACGAGCACTGGGCGCTGATCCGCGAATCCCATTGTCTCGGTTTTGAATGCGGCACCGTGCAAACGGTGGACGAATGGGTGGCCGATCAGGAAATTGCCCTGCACAACCGCATGAACGACCGGCTCCTGGAGTTGATCAGCGACAAGAACCGCCTGCATCCGGAACCGCTCACCCCGTCCGAAAGCCAGGCGGTCCATACGGCCCTGTACGATCTGGACGCCTTCCGCGAGGCGCTGTTCGCCCAGGCCACCCCCGGAGATCTTTTTCCCGACCCGGCGGATGCCGACCGGGCACGCACGGATGATCGGGTACTCCTGGAGGCCGCCCTGGCGTGGGTAAGGATAAACGTTTTTAATCTTTCACCGAAAGCCCCTTGACCCATGTCCGATACGAAAAAAGTCGCCCTGGTCCTCGGAGCGGTCAAAGGCATCGGCAAGGCCATTGCCATGGATCTGCTCCAGCGCGGCATCCGCGTGGCGGCCACCTGGTTCGACTGGCCCGAAAGCCAACCGACCATGCAGGCCGATTTCGAAAGCACGGGTACCGCGCACCTGATCCTGCACACCAACCTGCTCGACACAGCCGCCATTGCCGATATGATGGCACGGGTGGTCGATCGCTTCGGTCGCCTGGACATCCTCATCAACAACATCGAACGCGGCGGCTGGCCGGTGGTCCATGGCCGCTACATCCCCGAGCAATGGGACCTGGAGCTGGCCACCACCCTGCGGGCCAAGCGATGGGTTTTTGAAGCCGCCCTGCCCCATCTGAAAGCCTCGGGCCACGGTGCGGTGGTCAACCTCTCCTCCATCGCCGGCATCGTCGGCCGCAGCGGTCCGGCCAGCTACCTGTTCAACGAGGGGTATGCCGCCGCCAACCGCGGCATTTCCCTCTTGACGGAGACCTGGGCCCGGCTCGGCGCGCCCCGGGTGCGGGTCAACGAACTGATGCTCGGCGTGATCGAGACCCGCCATGGACGATACCCGGGGATGGGGACTGTTGACCGACGGGCAACGCCAGGCCATTTTAGACCACACCTTGTTGGCCAGAATCGGTCGCATAGACGATGTTGTCAGGGCCGTGCGCTTCCTGCTGGACGAAGCCCCGTTCATGACCGGCAGCGTACTGCGCATCGACGGCGGCTACCCGCTGGGGGGCGAGGCAATTGCCCCCATGCCCGAGGGCGTCGTCTAAGCGTCGGCAGGCAACTAGTTGTAACGGGATCGGATTTTTTGCACAATATTGGCCCGGCGCAGGTAATCACGGGGATCCCCGCCTCCCGTCTTGAGGACTTGCCGCAGATAGCGACGCTGATTGTCGATGGCCCGGCGGTAAAGATCTTCATCGATGTCCCAGCGGGCCTTAAAATGGTGGCGCATGAACCGGTCCGGCGCACCGAGCTGGTTTTTCAGGCGCGCATTGATGCGTTGGTAAAAATGGATGGATTGCTGCAACAAATCCAGCTCATCCCGATATTCCGGCAGCCGCGCCTCTTCCAGCTCAAAATACAGGAAAAGCAACTTCTCTAGATAGGTACGGTCGGCCAACTGGGCCAAAACATCGGCGCCGGCCAGCATCTTGCCCAACCATTTTGTCGCGGAATCCGGGAAAGGAATGCCAGCCAGCGCGCCGTTGAGATCGGTGCTGTGAATCATTGTCATGCAGGCATGCACCTCCGACGGCCGAAGATCGAAACGATCATGGTACCGTTCCAAAAAATCCATGCTGCGCCTGACATGGCTGAGGGTGAATTTGGCGCCGGTTCCCACCGAATCCTCACCGTACTGCAGATATCCGGAATCGTGGAGCAGGGCCGCCACCAGCACCTGATGGACCTGACGAGCGGTAACGGTCACACCGGTTTCGCAGGCGCCGTGCAGCAGCCGGACCAGCGCCAGGTAGCAATCGGTGACATGCTTCAGGTCGTGGTAATCGGTATTGCAGCCCTTGATGCCAGCCCATGCGCCCTGGTAAAGCGCCACCGTGCGCTCAAAGGCACCTCGCATGGCAATCACGTCCACATCCACTGAAAGATGCGGGACAATCACCAAGGCCTATTCCAAAACGGCTTGCGGGGATTCCATCCTGACCAGGTTTGCCAGCTGGTTTTCAGTCATCGTCGGAATGCCTCTCCAGATCATGGACGTGAACATCCGTTTCGCTTTAACGGGCATCGCGCCCTTATGAGCGAATTTGTCTGGCATGGATCCACCCAAACTGCAAGCCCAATTCACCGCCCAACACCACCGGCGCCATCCATGGGAACGCGCATGCACTGGCTATTGCGGGAAGCCCCAAATATTGATACATTCTTTTTTATCAATGGTCCCAGAAAGATGCCTGCCCCGGGACGGTTGCCTCCGCCGCATGAGCGCACGCTGAATGCATCTGGCACCTAATATGGAAAACAAAACGGTAGCCGATAGAGGAACCCATCTGATGAGAGTGGTTACAAGGCCTGATTTTGACGGTATCGTATGTGCCGTGTTGCTGATGGATGCACTCCATATCGCCCCACCGGTGCACTGGGTGCAACCCAGCGACATGCAACACCGACGGGTGGATATCCGTGAGGGCGATGTCATCGCCAACCTTCCCTACCATGAACGTTGCAGCCTGTGGTTCGATCACCACGTCTCCAACCAGCCGGACAAGCCGATAACGGGCGCCTTTAGGCTTGCGCCCTCGGCCGCCGGTATCATCTATGACACCTATCGTCAGAAGATCACGCGGGATTACCGGGAACTGGTCCGCCAGACCGACCGCATCGATTCGGCGGATCTGACCCTGGACGAAATTCTCCACCCGGAACACTACCCGTTCGTACTGCTGTCCATGACCATCTCCAACGATATCGAAGAGAAAAACTACTGGGAGCACCTGATCGGCCTGTTGCGCTCCCGTTCCATGGGAGAGGTGATGATCGACCCATGGGTCCGACAGCGCTGCGAGGCGGTGGTGGCGGCCAATATCCTCTACGAAGAAGCCCTCAGGACCCACACCCGGCTTGCCGGCCAGGTGTCGATCACCGATTTCCGACTTCTCGATCCGGTGCCCAACGGCAACCGCTTCCTGATTTATTCCCTGTTTCCCGAATGCACGGTCAACGTCAAAATCGTTCATGTCGGCGAAGACAACGCCAGCATTAAGGTGGGGCACAGCATTTTGAATCGCGGATGCCATGTCAATGTGGGCAAAATGCTCGCCGCATTCGAAGGCGGGGGCCATCGCGGCGCCGGTGCCTGCCGCTTCGCCCGGGAAAAAGCGGACCGCTATCTGGCGCGCATCGTCGCCATTCTGCAGGCAAACGAAGCGTCCTAACCGGCAAAAAGGGTTTTAATCCGCTCGCGGCTCTCCACCAGCATGCGCCGATTCTCGTCAAACACCTCAAAGGTGATCGTCTGGTCGTAACCGACCCGCTTAAGGTGGGTCACCAGCGCATCGAAACGAACCGTTCCCTGGCCGACGGCCAGATGATCGTCCACCCGGCCGCGATTGTCGCTGACATGCAGATGGTTGATCCTGTGTTCAAACCGCTGCGCCAGCGCTTTCAAACGCCGTCCCCGCGCATCGTCAATGTTGGCATGCCCGGTATCCAAGGTCATTTTCAAAGCCGGAAAGGCCTCGAAGATCTCCTCGAAGTCCTCCACCGCGACGCCCATCCGGTAGCGCGGGAACATGTTTTCCAGGCAGAGGACCATGCCGAGTTGCTCCGCCGCCGTCACCATCTCTCCCAGGAAATCAAAAAGATACCCCTTGACCGTCTCCAGGACAAAAATGCCCATGCCACCGGCCATGCTGGGGTGCAGGACCGCCTTGGCCGCGCCGAGGTCGGCGGCCACGCCCAGCGACTGGCGCATCTCCGTCACCGAGGCCCGCCGAATGCTCTCGGTGAGATCGGCGGTACTCACGAAGGTCGGCAAATGGCAGACCAATCCCATCTGGTTTGCCTTAAGGGCGTTGACAATCGCCTTGCGCTCTGCCGCCAGAATGCTGTGATGGGCCATGGGCGGGTCCATGGCCAGTTCCAGATAATCGAACCCCATCCGGGCAAAGGCATCGATCTCATCCAGGACGGGTGCCACCGGAAAGTTCATGGCGCCATATTGCATGCCGGCCTCCTTTTTCTCATGTCTTATGGTTTTGCACACGCTTGACCGGCAGCCGGAGCGTGAATTCCGCTCCCCAGGGACTCAGATTTCTCACCGAAATGCTGCCGTTGTGTTCTTCGATGATCCGATGACAGATGGACAAGCCCACGCCCATGCCCATGCGCTTCTTGCGCGTGAAAAACGCGTCGAAGATATGCGGCAAGTCCTCATCGGCAATCCCGCCGCCGTTATCGGCCACGGATATCACGATATGGTCACCCTCCAGGCTGGCGACGATGCTGATGAAGCGCTCTAAATTCGCCGGATTGGCGCACATGGCGTCCACGGCGTTGTTGATCAGGTTCATGAAGACCTGACCCAGTTGTTGCGGTGACCCCATGATGGGGGGAAGGTCAGCAGGAACGGTCAGGTGAAGCTGGACCCTGTTGTCCTTGAGATAACTTTTCACCAGCGCCCCGGTCTGGTTCAGGATGTCCGCTAACCGAAGCGGCTGGTTGCGTTCCTTTCCCGGTCGGTTGAGGTCCATGAGGTTCTTCACCGTGTTCCGGATGCTGGTGAAGGCCCCTTTGATCAGGGCCAAGTGGGCCATCAGGTTCGCATCCGAAGCGTACTCCCGATGCATCACGTTGAGCAGCGACGTCACCCCCTGAAGCGGCGAGTTGATTTCGTGGGCCACCGATGCCGCCAACTTCCCGGTGGCGGCCAATCTTTCGGTTCGGATCAAGCGTTCCTGCAGCATCTTGGTCTGGGTGACGTCCCGCAGCACGCCGTCGGTACGCAGGAAATGGCCACCGGCATCAAACTGGCGGCGCAAATTGGCTTCAATCCAACATATCGCGCCGTCCTTGGCGATCAAGCGCCCCTGGAACCCCTTGCTGATTTCCGTACGATCGACGATGGCCTGCAAAAAAAGCGCGGCAAACGCCTTGCGATCTTCGGGATGCAGGAAGAAGGAGAAGTTGCGTCCCATGACCTCCTTCATCGCGTAGCCGAAAAAGGTCTCCGACGGGTTGTTCACCGTGACGATGTCGCCATGATCGTTCGTGGAGTAGATCACGTCGGGGATGTTCTCCACAAGGGTGCGATATTTCTCCTCGCTTTCCCGCAGGATCGCCTCGGTCCGTTGGTGCTTGCGGATTTCGCTCTCCAGGCGTTGGTTGGATTTCAAAAGATCCTCGGTTCGCTCGCGAACCCGCATTTCCAAGGCATCGCGGGCCTGCTTCAACTGCAGCTCGGCCGCTTTGCGGTCGGAAATATCCCGCATGACGCACATCACCGACACCACGGCACCATTATCCAGCACCGGCTTAAGACTGATTTCCACGGGGAAAGGGGCTTTGCGCTTGGCCTTGAAGCGCATCTCGAAAACTCCCGTCTGACGATTTTTCACCATGCGGGCAAAGCGTCGCACCCCTCTGGCCTTTTCGCGCGCATCGGCAAAATAGGCGCCAATATGCCGCCCGATCTCCTCGGCGGGTTCATATCCACCGAATTCGCGGATCGCCGGACTGCAATAGGTCAGGCCTCCCGTTGGCGATAGGGCCACGACCACATCCCGATGATTTTCCGCCAGCATTTGATACTGCCGGACACTTTGCCGCAGGGCCTGTTCATTGCGCATGCGTTCAATCGCCACCGCCACCTGATCGGCGACCGAAACAAATACCGCCACATCGTCCTGGTCGTAATGGCTCGCATCCGTATAACTTTGGGTGGCCATCACCCCGATCACCGTGTTGCGGATTTTCAGCGGAACCCCAAGCCATTGGGCGGCGAGCGTGCCAACCGGGGAAGCCCCCTGGCGAGCGGCCCAGGAAAGGATCTGCCCCCGATTGGCCAATACCGGGTTGCCGTTCAGAATCACCTTGCGGGTCAGCGCACCCGAGTTTTCGATGCTTTCGATACGCGGTGCTTGGGGATCCACGGTGTCCAGATAGTAGGGAAAAAGAACCGTTTTCTGCTCGACATCATAAAGGGCGATAAAGAAGTTGGCCACATCGATGACTTCGCCAAGGGTCCGATGCACCGATCGATACAGGCGTCGATGTCGGCCGTCGTGTTGACCGCATTGGCGATACGGGTCAAGGCCCGGTTGATTTCTTCAACGCGTTGCCGCCCGGACTCAATGGCCAGGGCCTGCCAGTAGATATAGAAGCCGAAAACCAGGGCCACGCCCCCGATGCCAATGAGCAACAGGACCAACTGACGCCGCAAATCGGCAATTTCTCCTTGGATATTTTTTTCGGAAACCGACGTCCCGATGATCCAGTCCCAAGGTGCATATCGTTTGACAT
This sequence comes from Desulfosarcina cetonica JCM 12296, assembly GCF_001311845.1. Taxonomy (GTDB): domain Bacteria; phylum Desulfobacterota; class Desulfobacteria; order Desulfobacterales; family Desulfosarcinaceae; genus Desulfosarcina; species Desulfosarcina cetonica. Next base: position 46,047 of record NZ_BBCC01000004.1, read on the forward strand.
AGGCTTGGTTACGGGTGGCGTCTGAAAGATCTTCCGCCCGCGGCCATGAGAAATCGAAAGTCCCTTCCCCGATCAGCCGGACCTTTTCCAGCAGCCGATAATAGGCCTGATGATCATCGGAGGGGAAAAGGGCCTTGAGGGATCGACTTTCCAGATGAAATTGCGTCGCTGAAATGAGCATTTCGCCGGACAAATCACTGATCCATAAAGAGACCTTCTCTACCGGGTCAAAGCTTAGGTGTTGCACCGTCTCCAGGGCCTGCGATCGGGCCTCGGTGTCGGTGAGCCGTCCGGATCGGGCTTTTTGATGATACCCATCCACCACATGCCACACAACCGTACCCATACTGCGCAGCATTTGCTGGTACTGATCCGTCAGCTTGTTCTCTACATAAGGAATCACCACCCAAAAAGAGAAGTAAACGAAAAGAAGAAAAATAAACATCGTCGGAATGAGGATTTTGAGAGAGAGCGCCAACTCCGACGGTTTGAGAAATAACCGGGAACGTATGGTGGGTTTGGTTGCCATTTGGCTCGCGACAGGGGGTGACGGATTCGTAAAAAAACAGCGCTTTCAGGAGGTGGACATTCTGCTGCCGGATCCAGGTGCGGCCGCCAACATAAACCGCAAAAAAGCGGCCACGTTGCGGGCAGCGTAATGAACGCCGGCGCGCTGTGCGAAATCCGGATCCCCACGGAATACGGGACCACCGGCAATGATTCGGGTATGGTCTGGCAACTCCCGGGCGATGGCGCACACCGCGTCTTCGGTATCGTACTGGAGAACGGTCAACCCCAGATAATCCGCCTGATGGCGCCGGCAGGCGTCAATGACCGCCTCGGGCGTCTGCATCAACCCCAAGCGGATCACCCGCATGCCGATAAGGGTTGCATATTTTTCAATCACCGCCAATCCCTGGCCCAATCCATCATCCAGGGTGGCGGTCACCAGGGTCGGTGGATCCTGCCAGATACCGCCCACGCCGATTTGACGGCGCAAGGCCAAGAGTTCATCCGCGGTCTGATCAAGCACCTGACGCGATGGCAGACCGGAAGCCAACCATGTATCGGCGACGCGGGCAACCGATTCGCGAAAACGATCCATCTGCTTGTGCATCGTCCCCATCCCTTTCTGGCAGCCCAGGTCAGGATCTGCCCTGGGGAAACCCCATGGAAAATGAGCTGCCGGTCGTCCGTCTTGATTCGCGATACCACCCGCCGGATACCGAGTCAAACGAAGTTTGACGGATTCGTAAAAAGCGACGCCACAATTACCTTTTTTTCCCACGGCAGGCACGAAAAGACGGATATTTTCATCCCATGGCGGCATTCGCGTGGACCAGGATGAATAAATATTACATAAATTTCAATATTTTTAAATCAAGCATCAAGTCGGTCACAGTCTTGCAGGAATACCTGACCATCGCTGACATCCGATTCATGGTCCATCCGTCCGTCTTACCCGGTGAAAAAAGGAGATCCGCGTGACCGACTTGGTTCTGGTTGCATTGATCGCGTTTTTAATTCTCTTCCTGGCCATCTTCATCGTCCTGGGAGTGACCATCGGGGTGCTGCGGGGGACAATTTTCATCTGGCGCCGATTCATCTCGATTCCTCCCCCACCGGTCGGTAGCCGGCCATCGGATGCTGATTTCGGTCCATTCGTCCGATAAGCGGCGGCTTGAAAGCTTTGCCTGCCTTCACCGGCGCCCCCACAAAACCATTGACTTTATCCAGGCGCCCAATTAAATAAAGACCGGTTGGTTTTAAAAAAGGAGCACCATATGTCCGCCAAAGGGGAGTTGACCCGTCGCAATATCATCGAAAAATCATTGCAGCTCTTCTCCGTAAAGGGCTACTTCAACACCTCCATCAGCGATATCCTCCAAACCACGGGGCTGACCAAGGGCGGGCTGTACTGCCACTTCAAAAGCAAGGAAGAGGTTTGGTACGCGGTTTATGAAGATGCCGCCACGGTCTGGCGCACGATGGTTTTCAAGGACGTCCGTTCCATCGGCGATCCACTGAAGCGCATCGAGCGAACCATCGAAAATGTACTGCTCGAGTACCTGGGGCGGGAAGTGTTCGACGGCGGTTGCTTTTTCGTCAACATGCTGGTGGAACTCTCCGGTCAGTCCGACACCATGGGGCGCCACATCCTGAAAGGGTTCGTGGGCTTTTCGAAGCTGTTCCAAAGCTGGTTGGGCGAGGCCGAACGGGTTGGCCTGCTCAAGCCCGATTTAAACTATCGCGCCATTTCCGATTTTATCATCATCGCCTTGAATGGCGCCGCAACCTTGTACATGTCGACCCGCGAGGGCAACATTCTGCACCAGGCCAACGACCAATTGCGCTTTTTTATCGGTCAGCTGCGAGAATAAATTAGGAGGGCTTCGTAAAAAACCCAATATCGGCGGACGTATAGGGTTTAAATAAAAATACCAACCGGTCTTTATTAATAAGGAAAATCAACATGCCCAGTGAAGCGATATTGGCCCGGCGGACAGACCACATGGGCGCCAGTGCCATTCGTGAAATCCTCAAAGTCGTCTCCCGGCCCGGGATGATCTCCCTGGCCGGCGGGATTCCGGCACCGGAAAGTTTCCCCATGGACATGATACGGGAAATAACCGAATGCACCATCGAAAAATATGGTTCGAACGCCTTTCAGTATGACCTGACCGAGGGCTTCCCCCCTTTGCGCGAAGCCCTGGCCGATTACCTGACCGGCAAAGGCCTGACGACGACCGCCGGAGAGGTCCTGGTATCCAGCGGCTCTCAAGGGGTGCTCGACGGAATCGGCAAAATTCTCATCAACCCGGGTGATCAGGTCGCCCTGGAAGCCCCGACGTATCTGGGCGCCCTGCAAGCGTTTGCCCCGTATGCTCCCCGCTATCTCGAAATCACCACCGATGATCAGGGATTGCTGCCCGATGCGCTGGATCGGATCCTTTCCCGCCATGCGGTAAAGTTCATCTATCTGGTTCCCAATTTCCAGAACCCCACCGGCTGCACCCTGCCGGCCGACCGCCGCCAGGCCATCGCCGAGATCATCCAGCGACACGATGCGCTTTTGATCGAAGACGATCCATACGGCGATCTGCGCTACCGGGGAACGCCCGTCCGATCCATCAAAGCGCTGGCCCCGAAGCATGTGGTCTACATCTCCACGCTCTCCAAGGTCTTTGCTCCGGGTCTGCGCCTGGGGTTCTGCCTGGCCCCGGAACCGGTGCATCACTGGCTGGTGCTTGCCAAGCAAGGCGTGGATTTGCACACCAGTACATTCAACCAGGCCCTGGCCGCCGAGTACCTGAGCGGCGGTCACCTGAAGCGCCATTTGCCCCGCATCATCAACCTCTACGGGCCGCGCCAGAAGGCGCTCCTAGATGCCATGGCAAACTGTTTTCCGGGCGAATTCACCTGGACGAAGCCGGAAGGCGGGATGTTTGTCTGGGTGCGGGGCCCGCAAGGCATGGATATGGAAAGGGTCAACCAGCAGGCCGTGGCCCGTCATACGGCTTTCGTGCCCGGTACGTTCTTCTACGCCCGGGCCGGTCGCGGCCGGGAAACCCTACGGCTCAACTACACCATGGCCGATGAGACCTCGCTGGCCCGTGCCGCCGCCATCCTGGGCGATGTTTTGGGCAGCGCCCTGGCGGCAACCGGCGCCCGGCACTCCGTCGGATGACCGAAGGCGGCGTTAAAAGAGGATATCTTCCGGCCCCGCATATTGATCGACCGTATCGAAAAGCTGTCTGACGACGGCACCCTTGGTGCCGCTGGGGAAAATGATGGACAGCTCCTGGAGCGCATCGTACCCCTGGTCGTAGGTGTTCATATGGAAATCCTGGGCCAGGAGCGAGAAGCGCTCCATATCCGTCTCCCGGATGCAGGCGTCGGTATAAAACCCGATCAGTTCGCCCAGCATGCTGTCGAACTCACTGAAATAGGCCAAGTCGTCCAGTAGGTCCAGGTCCGTGGGATTGAGCGACAGGCCCTTGAGCAGGATCGCCTTGAGCTGGGGGTTGGCCTTTTTGAAGTATCGACGGATCAGGGGTAGGTTGGGGCTGTCGGTGTAGCGTTCTTCCAGATAGGCATCCAGAATGCGCCGGGTCACACGCCCGCCATTCTCTAGAAAAGAGATCAACCGACGCTGATTCTCGGTTTCCGGAACAGCGCTGCGTTCCTCGTTGACCTCCTCCTCATATTGCAGGTCGTAGTCGTCATCCTGCCAGTCGAAGCCGATCTCTTCCAACCGGTCGCGATAATCCTGGGGATGGTTTCGAATGATCTCACTCACCTGGGCGAAGCGCGCTTCCGGATTTTCAAGTTCGAAAAAGGGATTGCCGCAAACCTCCTCGAGCTCCGGATCCCCATCCGGTTCCGCCAACCCCGTGATGCAACGGAAACAACCATATCCCGCCACGGCAGACCCGGCCACCCAAATGGGGTTCCCGCAGGCACAGCGAACCCCCTGGCGCCAAGCCGCCAGCGCATCCTCGACGCCAGCACGAACGGTTTCAGCATCGGCCCCCTTGTTTTTCTTCAGATATTGCCTCACAAACTGACTCAATGAAACAGGCACGAAACCGGACATGGGCTCTCCACTGGAATTCATATTGGCGATAATTCATCCTCCCTGACGCGATCGTTTTCCAGGAAGACCGTTTCTTTTGCTTCAAACGGTTGTCTCTCACCGCTTTTGGCACAACCGCTTTTTCGCGTCAAGCCCTTGTGGACCGGATCGCGCCGGGAAAAACGCTGCCTCGGCATACGCCCGGCCAAATGGCATGCCCAATGATATCATCAATTAATCGCACCCCCGGGTTTGACATCATCGGGCATATGTTTATATTGCTTTGCAAAATGCAGACCAAAATAAAACTATCACCCGTTTGAAACGCAAAGGAGGAGAAAATATGCGGTTTGACCGGTTTACCATTAAATCCCAGGAGCTGATCCAAAGTGCCCAGAGCCTGGCATCCACGCACGGCAACCAGCAGATCGAGCCCGAACATTTCCTGGCCGCCATGCTCGAGGACAAGGAAGGGGTGGCCCGATCGGTATTTACGAAACTGGGGGCCTCGACGGAACGCATCGCCAGCGACGCCGCCACGGCCATCGACCGCCTGCCCAAGGTCAGTGGCATCGGTGAGGTCTATCTTTCAGCCACGGCTCGGGCGGTGCTTGAAGCGGCTTTTGGCGAGGCTGGCAAAATGAAGGACGAATACACCAGCGTCGAGCACATTCTGCTGACCTTGTGCGACAAGAAGGCCGGTGAAGCGGCCCGGATCCTGGCCGGCAATGGCGTTGACCGCGACGCCGTCCTCAAGGTGCTCATGGAGATCCGCGGCAACCAACGCATCACCGATCCCAATCCCGAGGAGAAATACGAAGCCCTGAAAAAATTCAGCCGCGACCTGACCGATATCGCCCGTAGCGGTAAGCTCGACCCGGTGATCGGCCGCGACGACGAGATCCGGCGCATCGTTCAGGTGCTTTCGCGACGGACCAAAAACAATCCTGTCCTCATCGGTGAGCCGGGGGTGGGCAAAACGGCCATTGTCGAGGGGCTGGCCCAGCGCATCGTGGCCGGCGATGTATCCGAAAGCCTGAAAAACAGGCGCCTGGTCGCCTTGGATATGGGCGCGTTGATCGCCGGCGCCAAATATCGGGGCGAGTTCGAAGATCGGCTCAAGGCCGTCCTCAAGGAGGTGGAAAAGGCCGAAGGCGAGGTCATTCTATTTATCGACGAGCTGCACACCCTGGTGGGTGCCGGCGCCAGCGAGGGTGCCATGGACGCCTCCAATATGCTGAAACCGGCCCTGGCACGGGGGACCCTGCGCTGTGTGGGTGCCACGACCCTGAACGAGTATCGCAAGTACATTGAAAAGGACGCGGCCCTGGAACGGCGTTTCCAGCCGGTGCTGGTACGCGAGCCCACGGTCGAGGATACGATCTCGATCCTGCGCGGTCTGAAGGAGAAGTACGAGGTACACCACGGCGTGCGGATCAAGGATTCGGCCATCGTGGCCGCCGCAACCCTCTCCCACCGCTACATCGCCGATCGTTTTCTGCCGGACAAGGCCATCGATCTGATCGACGAATGCGCTTCCAAGCTGCGCATCGAGATCGATTCCATGCCGGTGGAGATCGACGAGGTCCGGCGCAAGATTCTCCAGGCCGAAATCGAACGCGAAGCCCTGAAAAAGGAGAGCGACCCGGCTTCCCAGGAACGGCTGGCCCGCCTGGAAGACAGCCTGGAGGCCATGCGCGCCCAGATTGCCGGCATGAAAACCCATTGGGAAGCGGAGAAAACCCTGATCCAGAATATCCGCCGGATCAAGGAAGAACAGGAGCAATTGGGCATTGAGGAGCAGCGCGCCGAACGCGAGGGCAATCTGGCCCGCGTGGCCGAACTGCGCTACGGTCGCAGCAGCGAACTCAAGCGCCAGCTGGAAGCGGCCAAGAAGGACCTGGAAGAACTCCAGGCCGGCCAGAAAATGCTCAAAGAGGAGGTCGACAACGAAGATGTCGCCGAAGTCATCTCCCGCTGGACCGGCATCCCCGTCAGCCGCATGCTGGAAGGCGAACGCCAGAAGCTGGTGAAAATGGAAGCGCGTCTGGGCCAGCGGGTCATCGGCCAGGAGCAGGCCATCGCCGCCGTCTCCAATTCCGTGCGCAGGGCCCGCTCGGGCCTGCAGGACCCCAACCGGCCCATCGGCTCATTCATCTTCATGGGGCCCACCGGCGTGGGTAAGACCGAGCTGGCCAAGGCCCTGGCCGAATTCATCTTCGATTCCGAACAGGCCATGGTGCGCATCGACATGTCCGAATTCATGGAGAAGCACTCGGTTTCCCGCCTCATCGGTGCCCCTCCGGGATACGTGGGCTACGACGAAGGCGGTTACCTCACCGAAGCGGTGCGGCGGCGGCCCTACTGCGTGGTTCTTTTCGACGAGATCGAGAAGGCCCACCCCGAGGTCTTCAACGTGCTCCTGCAGATCCTCGATGACGGCCGCATGACCGATGGCCACGGCAAGACGGTGGATTTCACGAACACCATCATCATCATGACCTCCAACATCGGCAGCCAGTACATTCAGGAGCTGGGCGGGCGTGACCGCGAAGAGATGGAGCGACGGGTCACCGAGGCCCTGCGCGCCGGGTTCAAACCGGAATTTCTCAACCGTATCGATGAGACCATCATCTTCCTCAACCTGGAACCGGGGCAGATCGGCAAGATTGTCGACATCCAGATGCAGCGCCTGGCCAAACGCCTGGCCGAACAGAACATCGAATTGATCCTGTCCGATTCGGCCCGCGATCTCATCGCCCGCCAAGGATATGATCCCGTTTACGGTGCCCGGCCGCTGAAACGGGTGATCCAGAAACAGATCGAGAACCCCCTGGCCATGGAAATTCTGGACGGACGGATCGGCGAGGGGGCACGCATCAACGCCGAAGCCGAAGGCGAACGGATCGTCTTCCGTCAAGCATAGATCTCCCGCCCGAACATCGGGGGCAACCCTGCGGGGTTGCCCCCCTATTCACGCCATCCACATGAATTGCGGCGTCACATCACCTCGCGGTGCGCGCGCTTTCGATCCTGGGGAAGATGAAAGTCCTCGATGAACTGATGATGGATCAGCTGGGTGGAGAGAATGCCGACCACCGCCATGTTTTCCCTTTCACTGAGCAGCGCACCGTTGCCCTGACCGCATTTGGCGACCAAGCGGGCCACTTTCTGCGCGTCGAAATAGCCGAACCGCTTTAACTTGGGTTCCGAAAGCAAGTCGGCCACGTACGCCGGTGCCGTTTCACCAAAGAAGCAACGACTGATCGGCGCCCGATAAGGTTGTTTGGCGCGATCGATCAGTGCATCCGGAATCAATCCGCGGGCCGCTTTTTTCAGGATCGATTTTTCGGTCAGGCCCGGCATGCGCAAGCGTGACGGAATCTTGGCGGCCAATTCGACAACCCGGTGGTCCAGGAAGGGGAAACGTCCCTCGATGGAGTTGGCCATGGCCATCCGGTCCCCCTGGGAGGAGAGCAGATAGTTGGAAAGAAACAGCCGGCTTTCGATGTACTGAGCCCGGGTAAGCATGTCCCAGTGCGTAAAGTCGTCCGGGAGGCGTTGGGTGAATCGGGTGATAAACCCGTCCAGCGTATCGGCCTGGGCTTTGAGGTCGGGTGAGAAAAAGCCTTTCAACTGATCGGTATTGTGCCAGCGCAGATAGTGGGAGTAGGCCGGCGAATCCACATCGGTCAGGTTCCGTTTGAAAAATGATTTGAGAAAGGCACCGGCCTTGGCATCGCTGAAAATGTAGGGGTAGAGACGACCCAGCAGGGCCGGGCGCAGGCTGGATTCCGGATGCTTCGCCCAAAACCGGCGGATCTTGGCCTCTTTGAAGATGTTGTAGCCGGCAAACACTTCATCGGCGCCCTCACCGGTGAGGACGACCTTGAAGTCACTCTCCCGAACCAGGCGGGAAAGCAGGAAAAGGGGGGACGGTCCCGTGCGCAGCAGCGGGGTTTCGGCGTGCCAGACCACCTGGGGAAAGATGCGGCCGATATCGGCCTCCGAGCACCGCACCGCGCGGTGTTCCGTGCCCAGCGAGGCAACGGCGATCTCCTGAAACGCGGCTTCATCGAAACGCGGGTCGGTGAACCCCACCGAAAAAGTATGCAGGCGATTGTTGAAATGGCGTTTGACAACCGTGCTGGTGTAGGTGCTGTCGATGCCGCCGCTGAGATAGGCACCCACGGGGACATCCGCCCGCAGCCGGATCCGGGTGGCATCCAGAAGCACCGCACGCACGTCCTCGACCCACTGCCCAACGGGCTTATCCACGTCGACCGGCGTGCCGAAGGGAAGCCGCCAATAGGGGCAAGTGGACAAGCCTTGCGCGTCGAAGCGCGCGTAATGGCCGGGAGGGAGCTGCGCGACCCCGGAAAATGGCGTGGCACCGTCCATGGTGGTCCAACAGGTAAAAATATCTGAAAGCGTCCCCGGATCGAGCGCCCGGGGGATGGATGGATCGGCAAAAAGGGCCTTGATCTCGGAAGCGAACACCAGCCGCTGGCCATGCCGATGATAAAAGAAGGGTCGGATGCCGACCCGGTCGCGGGCCATCAAGAGGGACTGCCGGTTGACATCCCATATGGCAAAGGCGAACTGGCCATTCAGCAGCGCAAACATGTCGGTGCCGTAGGCTTCGTAAAGATGAACAAGCACCTCTGTGTCGGTCTGGGTGTAGAAGCGGTGGCCCTTCTCAACCAGATCCTCGCGCAATTCAGGATAGTTGAAGATTTCCCCGTTGAAGGTGATCCATACGGTTTTGTCTTCGTTATGAATGGGCTGATGACCGCTGTCGGACAAGTCGATGATGCTCAAACGGGCGTGGCCCAGGGCCACGGAATCCCGCTGGTAGATTCCGGTTGCATCGGGTCCACGATGGGCCATCAGATCAAGCATATGGCCCACCACCGGAACCATCTCCTCACGCGATCCGAAATTGACGATACCGGCAATGCCGCACATAACCCCTCCCCATCAGCGCATCAGTGGTTTTGGTTGGGTCGCGCCAAACAACGCGTAACCGCTTTTGCATGAGATGCGTTATAACCGCCCGACGGCAATATTACAATAAAAACGGCAGCCCACCATCATCTCGGGTGCTGCCGCAGTTAGAAACACCAGCTACAGGCGAGGGAAACCGGTCCTGTTAGATGTCGTAGTACAGCTGGAATTCGTGCGGATGCGGACGCAGGCGCACCGGATTGACTTCGTTTTCGGTTTTGTATTCCAACCACATGTCGATGACGTCTTTGGTAAAGACATCGCCCTTGAGCAGGAATTCGTTATCCTCGGCCAGGGCGGCCAGGGATTCATCGAGGGCGCCCGGTGCGGACGGAATCTCGGCCAGTTCTTCGGGCGGCAGATCATAGAGATTCTTATCCAGCGGGTCACCCGGATCGAGCTTGTTCTGGATGCCGTCGAGAACGGCCATGAGCATGGCCGAGAAAGCCAGGTAACCGTTGCAGGACGGATCCGGTGTACGGAACTCGATGCGTTTGGCCTTGGGCGAGGAGGAATACATGGGGATACGGATGGCCGCGGAGCGGTTCCGGCTGGAATAGGCCAGGTTCACCGGCGCTTCGAAGCCCGGTACCAGACGTTTGTAGGAGTTGGTGGTCGGGTTGGTGAAGGCGCACAGGGCGCGGCAGTGTTTCAGGATGCCGCCGATGGCCCACAGGCTTCCTGGGAGACGCCGGCATACTTTTCACCGGCAAACAGGGGTTTGCCCTCTTTCCAAATACTGATGTGGGTGTGCATGCCGGTCCCGTTGTCCTCGAACAGCGGTTTGGGCATGAAGGTCACCGTGTGACCGGCCTTGTAGGCCACGTTTTTCAGAACGTACTTGAACCACATGAGCTGGTCGGCCATCTGCAGCAGGGGCTTGAAGCGCATGTCGATCTCGGACTGACCGGAGGTGGCCACTTCGTGGTGCTGACATTCCACGTCGATGCCCAGGGCTTCCAGGGTCAGCAGCATGTCGGAACGCAGATCCTGGAATTTATCGGTCGGCGGCACGGGAAAGTAGCCTTCCTTGTGACGCGGCTTGTAGCCCAGGTTGGGCTCTTCGCAACGGCCGGAATTCCAGATGCCCTCGATGGAATCGATGGCATAGAAGGCGCCGTTGCGCTGGCTATCATAGCGGATGTCGTCGAAAATGAAAAATTCGGCTTCCGGACCGATGAATGCGGTGTCACCGATGCCGGTGCTTTTCAGGTAGGCCTCGGCTTTTTTGGCGATATTGCGCGGGTCACGGCTATAGGCTTCCAGGGTAATCGGGTCGACGATGTTGCCGATCAGCACCAGGGTCGGGGCCTTGAAGAAGGGATCAATCTTTGCCGTGGTGGCATCGGGCACCACCAGCATGTCACTGGCGTTGATCGGCTGCCAACCGCGAATACTGGAACCGTCGAAACCGAAACCTTCCTCAAAGCTGCTTTCACTGAGTTCGCTGATCGGAACACTGAAATGCTGCCACATCCCCGGAAAGTCCATAAAGCGGATGTCGACGATCTTAGCGCCTTTTTCCTTCGCCATTGCCATTACTTGTGCTGGGGTCATGTTTCCTCCACAAAGAAGTGTTGAGTAAATTAATTCGTGATTCTTTTTGAAATGAGACGCTTTTTACGCATATGCGGCTCAGATTGCGTCTTTGCCTTTTTCTCCGGTACGGACTCGGATGACCTCCTCGATGGAGAAGACAAAAATTTTACCGTCACCGATTTTACCCGTGTTTGCCGATTTTTGAATGGCCTCCACCACCTGCGGCGCACGATCGGCATCGACAATAATCTCGATCTTGACCTTGGGGATAAAATCCACCACGTACTCGGCACCGCGGTAGATCTCCTTGTGTCCCTTCTGGCGCCCATACCCTTTGACCTCTGAGATGGTCATGCCCTGGATGCCGATTTCGTTGAGGGCTTCTTTGACATCGTCCAGTTTGAACGGCTTGACGATGGCTTCGATCTTTTTCATTGCTTACCTCCTGTTGTTGATTGCCGAGAGGGCGATGGTCGCCTCCCCAATAAGTTAAACCGTAAACCGCCTACGCAATTTCAAACCCGCGTTCACCATGCAGTGCATTGTCCAATCCCTGAACCTCCTCATCCCGTTCAACCCGCAGGCCACCGGTCAATATCTTGGTAATGGAAACGAGGATAAACGTCCCCACGGCCGTGAAAGCCGCCGTCGCCACAATGGAGACCACCTGGGTCCACAGCTGCTCTGGATTGCCGTAGAATAGCCCGGCCTTTCCTTCGGTAATGGCAGGGTTGGCGAAAAGCCCGGTGGCAAGGGCGCCCCAGATACCGCACATGCCGTGAACCCCAAAGGCATCCAGGGAGTCATCATAACCGATTTTTTGTTTGACCACGGCGACACAGAAATACCCCAGCCCCCCGGAAACCAGGCCGATAATGAGGGATGCCGGCAGGTTGACGAATCCGGCCGCCGGCGTGATGGCCACGAGACCGGCGACCACACCCGAAGCAATCCCCAAAACGGTCGGCTTGCCGGTGACGATCCATTCAACGAACATCCACACCAGGGCCGCCGTGGCGGCGGAGGTGTTGGTCACCAGAAACGCCGAGGCGGCCACACCGTCGGCGGCCAGCTCGCTACCCGCGTTGAAACCGAACCAGCCAAACCACAGAAGCGCGGCACCCAGGGCGGTGAGTGCGATACTGGACGGAAACATGGCTTCTTTGCCGTAACCGAGGCGTTTGCCCAACATCAGCGAGAGGACCAGACCGGCGACACCGGCATTGATGTGAACCACGTTGCCGCCGGCAAAATCCAGTGCGCCCATATTGCCCATCCAGCCGCCGCCCCAGACCCAATGGGCAATGGGGCAATAGATGAACGTGACCCACAGGATGGTGAAGACGATCCAGGCGGAAAATTTCATGCGGTCGACGATGGACCCCAGTACCAAGGCCACCGTGATACAGGCAAAGGTCATCTGAAACAAGGCGAAAACAAGCGTGGGAATCGTTCCCGAGATGCTGTTGACACCGATGCCGGCCATGAAAAAATGATCAAAGCCGCCAATAATGCCACCCTTGCTGCTACCGAAAGCCAGGGTGTATCCCCACATCATCCAGATGATACTGGCCAGGCAGTAGGAAACAAAGGTCATGGCCAGGGTGTTGAGCAGATTCTTATAGCGGGACATGCCGCCATAAAACAGGGCCAGTCCGGCCGGCGTCATCATCATGACCAGCGCGGTGGAAACGATCATCCAGGCCGTGTCACCGGTGTTAAGCGCATCTTCGGCAAACGCCGGCGTCGCCATCAGTCCAAACGTCAACGTCAGCCCAACAACTCTTAATTTCATCTTGTTTTTCCTCTATGTGTCTTGGCGTTGAACATGTTTACTCCCTTCTACCCAAAATAGCCATTTTATCCGTTCGTTGAGCCATCTCCCGGGAGAATTTCCATAATCGCGGATTTGACTGCCTCGACCTGCAAAGGTGCGTCCACCTTCTGGCCGTCAAAATCCCTTACATAAAAGACATCGACCACCTGATCAACTTTGGTGGCGATTTTGGCCACCCAGATGTCCAGGCCACACTTGAAAAGGGCATCGGTGACTCTGAACAGCAATCCGGGGAAATCGAAGGTGACCACTTCGACGATCGTATAAAAACTGGAGGACGTGTTGTCCACGACCACTTCCGAGGGTCGTTCGGCCGTATATGGCTGGATCGGTACGGCATCGTCTTTTTTCCGCAAAAGCGCATTGTCCAACTCAAGATTGTCGGCCAAGACCTTTTCCAAATTGCCGCGCGTTCGTTCCCATCGCTCATTTTCAAAAATCGGATCCGGCGGTGGGGTCACCTCGAAGACGTCCAGGGCGATATTGTTGCGCCAGGTGAAGACCTGTACGTCGAGGATGTCGATATTGTTCAGCGTAAAGACGCCGGCAATCCTTGAAATGAGGCCCGGGCGGTCCTTGGCGCAAATCGTAACCGTGCGGGTATCCGATTCGGTCGACTTGTCAATATGCCAGACGAACGGCCGCTCTCCGAGTTCGCTGAATAGCCGCAGATGTCTAGGAATGTCTTCCACCGCCGTGTAAAGCATGTAACGCGGAGACATGAAATTGAGCAGCCTCTCGAGCCGTTCGGCGGGCATCTCTTCCGCTGCGATTTCCGCGACGGCCTGTCGTTTTTTATCCACCAGCCGCACCGCCCTGCCGGAGGCCAGTTCGCCGTGCTGGAGAATGTTGAGCACTTTGAGAAAAAGGTTGCGGAGCAGGGAAGAGGTCCAGTCATTCCAGGCTTTTGGACCGGTTGCCATGGAGTCGGCAACCGTCAGCAAATAGAGCATCTTGAGAATTTCCACGCGCTTGATGATGCGGGCCATGGAAAGGGCGGTTTCCTCATCATTGATATCCCGTCGAGTGGCGTTCTGGACCAACAGCAGGTGATGCTCGATCAAAAAAGCGACGGTCTTGGCATCGGCCGCACTGGCGCCTTTCTCCAAAAGAATTTTTTCGGCCATGTGCGCCCCTCGTTCGGAATGGCCTTCGACAGGCTCGCCCTTGCCGATATCGTGCAGCAGCGCCGCCCAAAGCAACAGCTTTTTCTTTTTCAACTCCTTGTAGAGACTGACCGCCAGGGGATCGCCTGGAGACGGAGCGTCAGTGTCAAAATCCCGCATGATCTTGACGGTGTAGAGCAGGTGCCGGGCAACGGGATAAAGATGATACTGGTCAAACTGCATCCGGTTGACCACGGCTTTGAATTCGGGAATGAAGCGCACCAGAAAACCGGTATGCAGCATCTGATTGAGCACTTCAAATGTCTGTGAGGAGCGGGTCAGGATGCGTTCGAACTGCCGGACCACCTCGGGATCGGAACGGAAATCGTTGTCCACCAGATAACCGAAATCAGCGACGAGCCGTTTGGCTTCGCTGTTCAGCGGGGATTTTTGGGCGGCACTTTCGACAAAAATGTCGATCAGCAATCGCGGGTTGTTGAGGATTTTCTCTGGAGAGGCAAAATTGAGCATTCCCCGGTTGAACTTTAGCCCTTTGACCTCGGTGGTCTTGAGACCTTTGTTTTTCCGTTGAAGACGCTTTTGCTGCTCCATCTCATAGAGGAACATCTCATGCTGCTGCTTCACATATTCCATGTGCCCGTGAAGCTCACCCATCAAATACTCGACGGGAAGATTACCATTGACCGCCGGTATGCCCATGGTCTCGGCCAAGCGGCGCTGTTGTTCAAGGTGGATCTGATCCGACTTGCGGTTCATCATGAGGTGAAAGCGATTTCTTATATTCCAAATAAAATCAAGTGATTCTGAAAGATGGAGATAATCATCATGGGAAAAGTAACCGTAATACTCGAGATCCCTGCGCTGTTTGATGCCGGACTTGATTTTGGCGATCCACAGCATGGTGTGATAATCCCGCAACCCCCCCTGTCCCTCCTTGAAATTGGGTTCCAACAGGTAGGAGGAATCGCCAAAGCGGCGATGGCGCTCACGATTGCTGTCCACCAGCCAGGAAATGATCATGTCGGGTTTGAGATTGATGAACTTGCTGCGGACCTGATCCATCAATTTCATGAACAGGGGCGACATGCCACAAATAAAACGGGCATCCAAGATGGAGGTAAGGACCTCGAAATCCTTGCGCGCCATGGCCACGCACTCCTTGATGGAACGTGTGGCATGGCCAACGTCCAGGCCCATGTCCCAAAGCGGATAGATGATTTCACGAACCAGATCCTCAGCCACGCGGGGTACTCTTTTTTCGAAAAGGAAAAGCAGGTCGATGTCCGAAAAAACACACTGCTCCCCTCGGCCGTACCCCCCAAGGCAACAACGGCATATGGATTTTTGGCAATATCCATCTTCGGCCCGACCACACTCTTTTCATAGCTGTTACGAAAATAATCGTCGACGAGCCGGGCATGATCATCAAGAAAATGCGGTGCCTTTCCGGCCAGCAGATCATCGATGAGCGTCTCCCGTCCCTGTTTGAGGGCCAGGGAAACGTCTGCGTAGCGGTTTTGGGGTCCGGTGTCTGTCACATTATTGTCCTTGTGGGGTATTCGATGGAATAAGTTTAGCAACACGCATGCCACCTGTTAATTGCCGTATAACCAACTATTAAAAATAGAAATTATTTCAATCTAAAGTTTTCCCTAACTCAATCGACGGCCACAATAACGTAATTAATTTTTGAAAAAAATTACAAAATTGCAATTTGGCTTTTTGATTCGCGATCTGTGATGGGACGATGCTGAGAAAAATGCACCCCGAAGCAGAGGGGCGAGCGCTTCAGGGTGCATTTTGGAGGAAACGAGCACGATTCAATCTCTCAATCAAGCCGTGTCGTCGAGCCAGCCGTTATGACTGGGTGGCCGCACTGGGAGCGGAAGCGTAACTCGGAGACCCGGATGAGGGCGAACCAACGGTGGAGATACCGCTGCGGGTGGCAACGCCGAAGTCGGGGTAGGCGATGCCGCCGTGTTCGGCGTAGTCGAGGCCTTCCAGCTCTTCTTCCGGTGAAACGCGCAGCCCCATGGTTTTATCGATGATCTTGAACATGATGAAGGTTACGGGGAAGGTCCACAAGAAACAGGCGGCGATGCCCAACAGTTGCACCCCGATGATGCTGGCGGAGGTGCCGCCCATGTTGAAGATACCGGCAGCCAGGGTGCCCCACGCACCGTTGACACCATGCACGGAGACAGCGCCGACCGGATCGTCGATTTTGATTCTATCGAAGAAGATGACCGAGAAAACAACGATAATGCCGGCAATGGCGCCGATGATGATGGAACTGCCAGGAGACACATTGGCACAGCCGGCGGTAATCGCCACCAGACCGGCCAGGGCACCGTTAAGGCTCATGCCCACTTCGGGCTTGCCGAATTTCATCCAGGAAACGATCATGGCCAAACAGGCGCCGGCTGCGGCGGCCAGGTTGGTGTTGACGAAAATCATGGCAATGCTGGTATCGGCCGTGGTGGTGGAACCCGGGTTGAATCCGAACCATCCCAGCCACAGGATGAAGACGCCCAAGGCCGCCAGGGGAATGTTGTGTCCCATGATCGGTTTGATTTTTCCATCCTTGGTATATTTACCCAGGCGCGGCCCGAGAACAATGGCGCCGGCCAGTGCCGACCAGCCCCCCACGGAGTGGACCACGGTGGATCCGGCAAAGTCGATGAAACCAAATCCTTCCAGCCAGCCGTTGCCATGAAACAGGCTGCCCCAGGCCCAAGAGCCGAAAACCGGATAGACCAGACCGGAAACGACGCAACTATAAATGAGGTACCCGGTAAATTTGGTTCTCTCGGCCATGGCCCCGGAAACGATCGTGGCGGCGGTGGCGGCGAAGACCACCTGGAACATCCAGAAGGCCAACACCCAAGGGTCGCCATCCGGCGTAAAATCGCTGAGAAAGAAACCGCTGGTGCCGAACCAGCCCGTGGAAGTCGCACCAAACATCAGGCCGAAACCGATGGCCCAGAAGGCGATGGAACCGATGGAAAAATCCATCAGGTTCTTCATCATGATGTTAATTGAGTTTTTCGCCCGGGTGAAGCCGGCCTCCACCATGGCAAAACCGGCCTGCATAAAAAACACCAGTGCGGCGGCAATCAGTCCATAGATAATTGGCATGGGTCTGGACCAGATCAATGGCTTCTTTATTGCTCAGAATGGTCGGTTCGGGATCAGATGCAAAAGCGACGGGGACGCTTACCAGAGTCACCAGCAGCAGCAGAAGGGTAAAGACTTTGAATTTCATTTTTGTCTCCTTGTATTGAATGATGTAGATTAAAAGGATTGATATAAGCGTTTAGATCGCGTCTCTTCCCGATTCACCGGTTCGAATGCGGTGGGCGCCCTCAACGGCCATGACGAAAATCTTGCCGTCACCCACGCTACCCGTATTGGCCACATCGCTGATGGTGGCAATGACCTTGTCCACCAGGTCAGCGGCAACCACCAGGTCGATCTTGACCTTGGGAACAAAGTCGGTCTGATATTCCGCACCGCGGTATACTTCCCGGTGGCCGCGCTGACGGCCAAATCCTTTGACCTCGCTGACCGTCATACCCGACACACCGATTCGGTTCAGGGCATCCTTCACATCGTCCAGCTTGAATGGCTTGACAATCGCTTCAATTTTTTTCATCGCAGATCTCTCCTGTCACACAAAAGTTGAGCACTCCCGGGTTTTGCTTTTTACGATTTCATATTGAGCAACCGTTGTGCCATCCTGCTAAATTTGTATATAACATATAGTTATTCAACATAATATTTATCGTTACAGCTTTCTTTGCTTGAAAAATAAAAATACATTACCGTAATTTCTTCCCAAAAAAAATTACTTATTTTGTGTTTTTTATTTATATAAATACAAATTTGTTATTTGTATTTTCTTTACACTCCGATTATTTTCCATGGTTCTCAGCACCAACACCAACCAAAAGAAGCAGCGACGTTGCCCGGAAAAAGTAAGCATCGCCCCGGATTTCCGGATGGGGAACTGAGGGAATAGGGAATAAGGCCGGCCCATTAAAAATTATGACTTGAACTTTCCTTTTGATATCCATAAGCTATTTTTCTTGCCGAGACAGGGTCGGCATCCACAGGTTCCTTTGTGATGCAGCACCCATTTAGGGTCGCGGCCTTTACACCCTGACAGGAGAAGAACCATGACGGTCGCACAAAAAATCAACACGATGATGGTCAAATCCTCGTGGATTCGGAAAATGTTCGAAGAGGGGGCCAAACTCAAAGCCGCACACGGTGCCGACCAGGTGTTCGATTTCAGCCTGGGCAATCCCAACGTGCCACCACCTGAAAAATTCAACGAAATTCTGCGAGATACGGTGGATTCATGCGGCCTGGGCGATCATTGCTACATGCCCCAGGCCGGGTACCCGCAAGTTTGCGTATCCATCGCCGAGTATTTGACCCAAGAGCAGGGTGTGAATATCACCTGTGACGAAATTGTCATGACCTGCGGCGCGGCAGGCGCCCTGAATGTCATTTTCAAGGCATTGCTGGATCCGGGCAGTGAAGTGTTGGCGCCGGCACCCTGTTTCGTCGAGTACGGTTTTTACGCCGACAACCATGGGGGTGTCCTGAAAATGGTAAATACCCATCCGGATTTCACCCTGGACTTGGATGCCATCGCCGGCGCCATTACCGAAAAGACCAAAATTGTATTGATCAATTCGCCCAACAACCCTACCGGCCAGATCTACGACAAGGCCAGTCTGGACGCACTGGGGCGTTTGCTCGAGGAAAAGAGCCAGGTCTTCGGTCATACCATTTACCTGGTATCCGACGAACCCTACCGCAAGATCGTTTTCGATGGCGCCGAGGTCCCCTCGATTTTCCAGAGCTACGCCCAGAGCATCATCGCCACCTCATATTCCAAGGATATCTCCATTCCCGGTGAGCGCATCGGTTTTGCCGCGGTCAATCCGGCCGCTACCTACAAGAAAGAACTCATGGCCGGCATGGCCTTGACCATGCGGATTCTCGGTTTCGTCAACGCACCGGCGTTGATGCAACGCGTGGTGGCCTGCATGCAGGGAATGAGTGTCGATATCTCAGAATATCAGCGCAAGCGCGATTTGCTTTGTGACGGGCTTGCCGATGCCGGGTATACGTTCACGCGGCCAACGGGCGCATTTTACCTTTTTCCCCAATCGCCCATCGCCGACGATGTGGCCTTTGTCAAGGCGTTGCAGTCCGAGCTGATATTGGTCGTCCCGGGCAGCGGTTTTGCCGGTCCCGGTCATTTCCGCATCGCGTTCTGCGTCGAGGACCAGACCATCATCAACGCCCTGCCGGGATTCAAGAAGGTCATGCAGCAGTATAAATAGATTCCATCCCATGTAAGGTTGCCCATTCCGATACGGGTATCCTCTCATCGGCATGGTGCGGATAGATGTCTGGCGTGTTTGGCCCATTCCAACGCTTTTTCAGCAAAGGAGGATGTACGCATGAAAATTTTGAAAATCGATCATCTGGGCATTGCGGTGAACAGTATCGAAGACGGAAAATCCTTCTGGTCAGAAATTTTAGGATTGAATTTCGAAGGTGCCGAGACCGTCGCCGAGCAAAAGGTGACCACGGCGTTCTTCCCGGTCGGCGAAAGCGAAGTGGAGTTGTTGGAATCCACCGCGCCAGATGGCCCGGTGGCCAAATACATCGAGAAAAAGGGTCAGGGAATCCAGCACGTGGCCTTTCGGGTCGAAAATATCGAAGAAGCCCTGGCCGAACTGAAGGAAAAAGGGGTGGCCTTGATCGATCAGCAACCCCGCATCGGTGCGGGCGGCGCCAAAATCGCCTTCCTGCATCCAAAAGCCACCCGTGGCGTGCTGGTGGAGCTGTGTCAGCGGGATTAAACGGAGATTCTGAAAGATTCCACCGCGCTCCGCACGCACTTGAACCCGCGACGAACGCGTTAGGCTGGCAGAATCCGGAATTGACCTGACGAAAAGAAAAAAGATCGCCCCCTTGATGGAACTCAAGGGGGCGATGTTTGAATGGCGGTAATCGCTTAGGAGAGTTTCACCAACCGGCAGGCCACGCCGCGCATGGTGATGTAACCGGAAACCGGATCCAGCAGTTCGGCATCCAAAAGGACGTTACAGTTGGCATCGGCCCAACCATGGGGAACGCTAACGACGCCGGGCAGGATGTCCGGGGTAACCAAAGCGCGCATCTTGATGCTGCCGCGCGGGGTTTCGATGCCGATCATTTCACCGTTGAAGATATGGTACTTGTCGGCAGTGGCCGTGTTGATTTCCGCTTCCGGCTCGGGGCGAATGACGCGCAGGGTGGTATCGCGCATCTGGGCATCGATGTATTCGACGGTCCGGGCGCCGGTGTTGAGGACTTCCGGGTATTCCTTGACCAGTTCCGGATTACTGACCTTGCTCTGTTCGGGCTCGACATGCACGGGAATGGGGTCGGCACCCAACTCGGCCATGCGATCCGAGTAAAGCTCGACCTTTTTGCTGGCGGTAAAGAAGCCTTTTTTCTCGTGGAGTCCGTAGGTTTTTTTGCCGAAGTAGAGGCCTTCGGGATTGTCTTTCAACTGCTGCATGGTGATGCCGGAGGTGGAGAAGAAATGTTCGGCCACTTCCTCGTCCGAGTTCCACGGGAAGTATTCAGCATATCCCATCTTGCGACCCAGTTCACTCCAGATCCACCAGATCGACTTGCTTTCGTACAGCGGCTCGATGACGGCTTTGCGCAGCATGATGAACGGCTCGCAATAGGAGATGCCGTAGGGGAAGCCACCGATACCGGTCTCTTCAAAACAGGTGCAGGCGGGCAAAACGTAGTCGGCCAGGTTGGCGGTTTCGGTCATCATGGGATCCATGACCACGATCAGGTCCTGGTTCTTCATGGCGGCGTTGAAGCGTTTGGTATCGGCAAAGGTCACGGCCGGGTTGCCGCCCGAACAGATGAAAGCCTTGATCGGGTAGGGGTTGCCCGTGATCATGGTGTCGCACATCAGGGATGAGGAGCCGTAAGGCGGCGGATTCTTGCCGAACTGATGGAATACGGGAAATTCATCGTAGCCCAGGGCATTGCCCTCGATGTTATCGGGCAGGCGCATGTCGGCCAGGCGAACCATCGGGCAGGTGACCCATCCGCCCGGGCGTTCGACATTGCCGGTGATGGCTTGCAGGATGGAGTAAAGCCGGTGGTTCTGCAGACCATTGGTCCCCTGGTTCATGCCCCCCACGCCTTCGACGATACAGCCGGCCTTGGCATTGGCGAACATGCGGGAGATCATGCGGATTTCCGCAGCGCCCACGCCGGTGACTTTGGCGGCCCATTCGGGCGTGCAGTCAGCGACGGCTTCGGCCAGCTTGTCGAAACCATGGCAGTATTTTTCGACGAACGCCTTGTCGTACAACTCTTCCTTGATGATCACGTGGATCATGGCCTGGCCGATGGCCGCGTCCGTGCCCGGGCGCGGCTGCATGAAAAGACCTAATTTCGAGATGGGGATGCGACGCACATCGATGGTGATCAGTGATGCGCCAGCCTTGACGCGATCCCGAATGATTTGCCCCATCGGGAAGTAGCTTTCATCCGGGTTGCGGCCCCAGAGGATGATGCAGTCGGCGTTGGCCGGTTCTTCCACCGGATAGCGGCCGAAGGTGATCTGCCGGGCCAGAATACGGGAGCGGAAGCAGTTCCCTTCAGCGTTGAAGAAGTTGGGGCTGCCGTAGGCACCACGGAAGCGCTGGTTGAAGGCGGCCATTTCAAAGTGTTCCACGCCGACCGAACCCGTATAGGTAGCCAGGGTCTTGGCGCCGTATTTGTCTTTCAGTTCCAGCAGTTTGTCGCCGATTTCCTGCAACGCCTGATCCCAGGAGACCGCAACGAATTTGCCGTCGACCTTCTTCAACGGCGTTTTAACGCGGTTGGCGGAATACACGTATTCGGGAACCCGGGCACCCTTGGGACAGATGGCGCCCTTGTTGAGCCAATGATCCTCGATTCCCTCCACTTTGACCAGCTTGCCGTCTTCGACATATGCATTGATGCCGCAACAGTTGATGCATAAGCCACAATCGGTTTTGATCACTTCCATCGCAGACCCTCCAAAATTAAAAATGTTTGACGCAGTGAACATTCTTTTGTTTGCGTTGCATGCAATGTTGTTTGCGTTGCATACAATAATCAATGCGGCATCGCCGCAAGGTGATTCCAGCACGTCCAAGGGAAGATTCTTTTTTCCGCCGTGGGGCACACCTTCAATGGCACGGATCAGCTGGCGGAATCCTTTTTAATTCAACGAGATGTTAAAAATCCTGACATGGTCTTCGCTGGAATCGCTATGGGCCAAAAAGATTCTCCATAGAGAACCTATGATCTCCATATCTACCCAGGCAATCATACTTTGTCAAGTAAAAAAATATGCTTCAGCGGCTTCCCTGATATTTACGATAGCAGTATCGATCCGATGCGGCAAAACGCCCTTGATGATAGCAGCCAATCCCGGTGAACTGGAATTGGGTCGCATGCGACCTTTCATCTGATGTGCACACACCATCAATCTTGCTGATATTATAACCTATTGAATCGAAATAGCCTTCATCGCTTTATTGACGGATGGCTCTATTTTGACCGAGAATAGCTGCCTGCGGTGGTCCTGGCTTGACACCCCCTGGTAAAATCAGTAGTGTTTCGGTCTTCGTGAGCAGCACCATTTACGCGCACCCAAAGGAGTGAAGCATGTTCGGTATTGGAATGCCGGAAATGTTACTGATCCTGGCCGTGGCCTTGATCGTCATCGGCCCTAAAAAATTGCCGGACTTGGCACGATCTGGGCAAGGCCCTGGGTGAATTCAAAAAAGCGACCAGTGACTTGAAAGATAGTATCCAGTTCGACACGGAACTCAAAGAGGTGAAAACCGCCTTTGATGACCTTAATCAACCCCCCGAAGAACCATCGGGGCAGGAAGATCAGGAAGCTGTTCCCCCATCCCCGGAAGCCAAGGCAATGGCGGTCGATGACGGCCCCGAGGATGAAAACCCTGTCTCCCCGACACCCCAAACGTCCTCATCGGCTGGCCTAGACATGCCCGCCGAGCCCGCTTTCTCCGATTCAACTCCGCGCAAAGAGGGATAACTGTGGCTTCGCTGGACAACGATACGGACGACAAGATCCCTTTCACCGCCCATTTGGAAGAGCTGCGGCGGCGGTTGATTATCAGTTTCATTGCCGTGGGCGTCGGTTTTGTTGTCTGCTATGGCTTCAAAGAGAAGCTGTTTCAGATTCTGACACACCCCCTGATCACGGTGATGAAGCAGGGTGACACCTTGATATACACGGGGCTTCCCGAGGCCTTCTTCACCTTCCTGAAGGTTTCTTTTCTGGGCGGATTGATGTTGGCCTCGCCGGTGATCATCTACCAGTTCTGGATGTTCGTGGCCCCGGGCCTTTACGCGCGCGAAAAGAAGCTGCTGTTGCCCATCGTTTTTCTATCTTCGGTCTTTTTCGTGGGCGGCGCCCTGTTCGGGTATTTCATCGTGTTTCCCTTTGGGTTCCAATTTTTTCTGGGTTTTGCCACGGAAACGATCCGCCCCATGCCGTCCATGAAGGAATACCTGGGATTTTCAGCCAAGCTGTTATTGGCGTTTGGGCTGGTTTTTGAGTTGCCCCTGGTCATTACCTTCCTGGCGCGATTGGGAATCGTTTCGGTTGATTTTCTCAAGAAAAACCGCAAATATGCCATTTTGCTATTCTTCGTGGTGGCCGCGATTCTGACGCCGCCGGACGTTGTCACCCAAGCGATGATGGCCGGTCCGCTGATGGTACTTTACGAAATCAGCATTCTCGGTGCCCGGATTTTCGGAAAGCCAAAGACGGCAACGCCGGAAGAGGCCGAGCCGGTCGGTGATTGATGCCATCTCCCGTCACTTGCTTACACTACCGGTTAACCCTCAAAGCAACCGCCGCCAGCACCGGTTTTTTTGCAGCCGTTCCCCATCCGCCGAAATTCCTGGAGGATGGACTGGCTTACCAGCGCCGGCACCCCAATGACAGTTTCATGCAGGCCTATCTGATCGAACGGATCGGTAAGATGGACCGTGCCGAGGCCGAGGCCATGCTGATCCAGGCCCCACCGAATGACCTGTTGCTGCGGGCGCTGGTAATGGAGGCTGCCACGCTGTATCCCCATCTGAGCGACTTGAGACGGCGTGTCAAGCGACGCACGGCCCAGACGCTGGGGCAACACACGCCATTGGTGTTTCTGCGATCCCGAATGCTTCCCGATCAAGATTGCCATCGACAATGGGCCGAACGGTTTCAGGCCAACATCGCCCGGCACCGCCCCCTCCCGCCGCCGGCACAAGTCGGGCTGGCATTTCCTGTAAAAGGCGTCGACGGCGGCGATCCGCCCTTTTCGGAAGCCGCCCACTTAAAATCGGTGATCCGGCGCTGTTTTCCGCAAAACGGGCGTACCGCCGGGAGCCCGCGTCCGCCTTTGGCGGAAACCATTGCACGGGCCCAGGCGGCGCTAACGCCTTTGGACCTGTTCGATGGGCCGGAGATGCGTCACCAGTCCTCACTGAGCCTGTATGCCTTGCTGCGCAAATGGCGCTTCAATCACAAAATCAACAGCGGCGTGCTGAACTACACCCTGGCCAGTACGCAGACCGCCTATGGCCGTGGTCTCTCCCTCGAGGCGGCCAGGGCCTCCTGTTTGATGGAGGTGGTGGAGCGCTGCGCGTCCTTTGCCAGCGTGGATACGGACGGCGTTGTGGGAACCCGCCGATCCCATCCGCTCCGCCATGGTTCCCGCGCGGCCCTTCAGGCCGAGGGGTTGCCCGTTCTCGATCCCAATCGGTTGAGGCTGGAAGTGCCTTACCAGGGGGAGCCGCTCTACTGGATCGAGGGAGAGCAGCGAACCGCGGAGGGCCGCATGCAGGCCATCTGGGTTCCGGCCCAATGCGTGTTTTTATTCTGCAATCTGGATGAGCGTGCGCTCTTCTCCGGATTGGGCTCGACCGGGCTGGCCTCGGGAAACACCATGGCGGAGGCTCGCCTGAGTGCACTTTACGAACTGCTCGAGAGAGACAATGAAGCGGTAAACCCCTTCCATCCCTCTCGCTGTTTCAACGTATGGAGCGAAGACGAGCAGCTGCGTGCCTTGCTGGAGGATTACCGGGCACGGGGTGTTCACCTGCAGTTCCAGGACATCAGTCCGGTCTTTGGCATCCCCTGCTGCACCTGTTTTGTCACGCACCCGGACGGCCGTGTGGCCAAAGGCGGCGGCGCGAACCTGGACGGGCGGCGTGCGGTATTGTCGGCCCTGACGGAAACGCCCTACCCCTACCCGGACGGCCCGCCTTCGGCACCCGGCCTTGCGGACCTGCCCTGGTTGCAATATGAATCCCTGCCGAACTTTTCCACCGACAGTCCGGAGATGGACCTGTTGATTGTGGAGGAAACGCTCCGGGCCAACGGCTTTTCTCCCATTTATGTGGATATCACGCGTCAAGACATGGGCATACCGGTCGTAAAAGCCTGATTCCGGGTTTCGAGATGCTCGCCGATTTTGATCAGTTCTCCCGAATCAGCCCGCGACTATTTAATAACTATCTTAAAATTCATAAAAAATAAGCGGGCCTGATTCTCATTGACAGTGGCTCCCCGGCTTGATAGAGCTTGAGTGCGGAAGACTTTCGGGGTTCAACCAAATTTTCATCAAAGAGGAGAGGGGTGATCATGACCAAGCCAAGCATTTTTGTTCTCATGATGGCGGTGGGTGTGGCTCTGTTTTTTACTGCCGGTACCAGTGGTGCAGCCACAAAGGTAGATGATGTTATCAAGATGGACCACAAGGCCTACAGTGCACACAAAAAAGGCATTGTGGAATTCTCGCATAAAAAGCACAATGAGGAGTACAAGATCGGTTGCGGGGAATGCCATCATGATGCCAACGGCAAGCCGCTGAACAACCTGAAGATGGGTGACGATGTCAAGGGGTGCATGGAATGCCATAAGATTCCCGGACAAATACCCGGCGAGTTGAAGAAAGAGATGCGCGAGAAAAAGGTTTCCAAAAAAGAGTTCAAGGCCAAGGAGCTGGAGTATCACGCCGAAGCCATTCACGAGAACTGCATTGCCTGTCACAAGGCCGTTAAAAAGAAAAATCCCGATACGACAGCGCCAACCACTTGCGCCAAATGTCATCCGAAAACCAAATAGCCATTTGACCCAAACATATCCGTAAGCCAAAAGGGCCGCGTTGCTTGGCAACACGGCCCTTTTGGCATTGAGCAGAAGAAAACAAAGGATGAAAACGGTTATCGGGTCTTAGGTTGCCGGAAATAAATAATTCCTCCATCCTGCTTGTCTTTGTGCCCGTCTACCGCGTTGCCGCCACCGGCACATATTCCCGATATGCACCGGTGGCGGCGCCTTGTAGGCGACCCCAAATCCGGCGCGATCTGGGAGAATTATTTATTTCCGGCAACCTTACCGCGAATAGCCTTGAAAGCCAAGGCCTTACTGACAAGTGCGGTGGCCCAAGAGGGTGTTCCCAGGGCATGAATGTGCGTATAAGTGGCAAGAACATTCTTATGACAGACGCCGTCGCGTCCATCCAGGACACCAGTTCCCCGCTCCATGCGAAAGGCCAGCTGCTCGGCACTGCCATGCCAAGCCTTGACGCTGGAGTAGTGAAATTCATGGCCCAACAATGTACTGCCCGGCGCATAGAACGGGTTCGGCCGATCCACCTGAACGATGGTGTAGCCGTGACCCTGGGGACGCTTGGAAAAGCCGAATACCGCAGGCAGGACACCGGTCATCTCGAACGCTCCCTCCGCCAGTACAAGGCGCTCACCCAGGTACATGAGGCCGCCGCATTCAGCGTAGATGGGCAGTCCCTGTTCGGCGAGGGCGCGCAGTTCGGTTTTAAAGGAGACATTGGCTTCCAGCGCGCGGGCGTGGTTCCGAACCGCCCCCAATGTAAAGGGCATCCAGGGGAGGAAGGTGCGCCGCCGTCAAGGGGCTGGTAAATACCAGCCTTGCGCCGGCCGCTTCCAAGGCCTCCAGGTTTTCCGGGTAGTAAAACTGAAAAGCGGCGTCACGAAGGATGCCTATCACGGGGCGATTTCCGGAAGGCGCTGATGTCTCGGCGCTTTTGGCGGCGGCAAGGTCGCCAAGGGGAGATGCTGTTTCGGCGAGTTGGAGGATGCGCTTGAGATCCAGATGCGCCTCGGCGACCTCCTGGATGGCATCGATGGCCGGTTTGGCCCAGCTGTGCTCGGGGGTTGGCACCAAGCCCATGTGACGTTCGGGGAAACGTTGTTCCCTCAGCTTGGGTACGGCACCAAGGACGGGAATACCAGTATACTCCTCGATGCTGCGCGTGAGAATTCCCCGGTGGCGCTCACCGGCCACGCGATTGAGCACGACGCCACCGATGCGGACATCCGGATCGAAGGCAGTGATTCCGCCCACCACGGCGGCCATGGTCCGTGTGGTCTTGGTGGCATCGATACAGAGAATTACCGGCAGCCCCAGGAGCTTGGCCAGTTCGGCGGTACTGGTTTTTCCTTCGGTGTTGATGCAGTCATAAAGCCCCCGATTTCCTTCAATTAGTGCAAAATCGGCGGTTTGCGTGTGGGTGAGGTAGGACGCCAGAAGGGTGTCGGGGTCGATAAGGAAGGAATCCAGGTTATAGCAAGGCCGGCCGGCTGCCAGGGCAAGCCAGCCGGCATCGATATAATCCGGGCCTTTTTTGAACGGTGCGATGGCTTTTCCCAGACGCCTCAGTGCGGCAATGATGCCAACCGAGAAAATCGTCTTCCCCGATCCACCGCGTAACGCAGCAACGACGACTCCCGGGGTAGCCTGAGAGTGCTGGTTTTCTGGAGCCTGTTTCAATTGACGTGCACTTGACGATAGCAGTCCGGCAGATCCATCATGCCGTCGCGGAAAATCGTATCTTTTTTAGTCTTCGTGCTCGGCGGCGGCCTGCTTGCCCGTTCCGGGCAGGCCATACATGGACGTGCTGCCCGAAGACCAGTATTCCAAAACACTCTCCTCAACCAGCTTGTTGACGATCTTCTTGGCTTCGCGGGGTTTCATCCCCAGAATACCGGCCAGATCATTGAAGTAGAATTTGCTCTTGGTTTTGAGTTTTTTGGTCAGTTGTTCTACGATCAGCTTTTTTGCCTCTTCGTATTCCATGGTTAACCTCTTTTCGAAAGATGGCAGGGGGGGCGCATGGCCTCCCCCTGCACAGATTGGTTTATATCAAACCGAGATCGATTAGAACTTGAACTGCGTGGTCTGGCGCCAGGTGTAGTAGGCGGGATCACGGAAATCATCGATGAGATGATGGGTAAATTCAAGTTCAGTTTTTCGAAGAAACGCTCCCAGCCGATTCTCTCGGCCCAGTCACCCAAGCGCTCGTACTTGTTGGCGCCAGCGGAGTAGGCTTCGACGATCCGCTTGATGGTGTCTGTGGTTTTTCCCCAACGCGGAGGCTCATTGGGGATAAAGGCCACGACGACCTTGGAGAATTTGGGCATGCTGATACGGTTGGAAACCTTGCCACCCACCATGATGACGATACCGTCACCTTCCTGGTCGGCCAGGGGGAGCGAGGGGCACATGGTGTAGCAGTTACCGCAGAACATGCAGCGGTCCTGATTGATGGCAACGGATTTCAGTTCTTTGTCGCCAACGGTGACCTTGGCCGGTTTGATGGCGGCCGTGGGGCAGGCGGCAATGGCCAGGGGAATTTCGCACATTTTGTCCAGATATTCGTTATCGATGATCGGCGGTTTGCGGTGATAGCCGAGGATGGCGATATCGGAGCAGTGCACGGCGCCGCACATGTTCAGGCAGCAGGCCAGGGAGACACGCAACTGGGCCGGCAGGCGATGATCTTTGAAGTCATCAAACAGCACGTCCATGGTGGCCTTAACCGGTCCGGAGGCATCCGTGGCCGGGGTGTGGCAGTGGATCCAACCCTGGGTGTGGATGATGTTGGTAACGCCGGCACCGGTGCCGCCCACGGGGAACTTGAAGCTGCCGCCGTCAAACTTGCGGCTTTCCAGGTCCTGGATCAGGGGCTCGACTTTGTCCTTGCTGTCGACCATGAACTCGATATTGTTGCGGGTGGTGAAGCGCAGGTGGCCGTCGCAATGCTTGTCGGCGATTTCACAGATCTCGCGGATGTGGGTCACGGTCATCAGGCGGGCACCACCGACGCGCACGGTGTAGCATTCGTCGCCGCTTTCGGCCACATGCACCAGCACGCCGGGTTTGATGATTTCGTGATACAGCCATTTGCCTTGTTCTTGGCAATAACCGGCGGGTAGAACAAATCGTATTTTTGCGGACCGATGTCGGTGATCCGGTTTTCCATCGGTTTGTCGGGATTGTATCCTGAAGAAATAAATGCCATGGTGTATCCTCCCCTCTATCTCTGGTGATATTTTCTGAACTCGTTGATGTCACGCTGCCAGCCGCCTTCAACCTCCTCTTCTTTCCAGAAGATGTAGGGGTTGTGACGCGGTTCCTGAACATGCTGGGGCACCGGTTTGATATTGGTGGCTTCCAGCAGCTTCTGGAATCCCTGACGTTTGATCAGTTCACCGAGACGCTCACGGTTTTTGCCTTCTTCCATCCACCAATCCCAGACGGCTTCGATGATTTCCTTGATTTCGTCATAGGGTTCTTCGGCTTTGATGAAGGGCACGAGCAGGGAGCCCATCTGGGCACCGTCGAGAATCGGGGCCTTGGCGCCGGCCAACATGGAGAGACCGCGGTCATCACCGATGTGCAGGGCACGCGGCATGACGTTGATGCAGTGCATGCAGCGGGTGCACTCTTTGTTATTGATGGCCAGTTTGCCGTCTTCGTACTTCATGCAGCCCGTGGGGCACAGGCCGACAACTTCTTTTTGGATGTCGAATTTGCCCCAGTCGCGGCCGCTGTGGGCACCGGCATTGGGTGCGAACTCGCCGCCGACATAACCGGCAACGGCTTCCTGGTCGATTTTGATGTCATCTTTCCAGGTACCGACAAAAGAAAGGTCGGAACGGGCGATGGAGGCCACGCAGCAGTTGGGGCAGCCGTCAAACTTGAACTTGAACTTGTAGGGGAAGGCCGGGCGGTGCAGCTCGTCCTGATATTCCTGGGTCAGGGCGTAGCAGATGGCCTGGGTGTCGTAGCAGGCATATTCACAGCGGGAAGACCCGACACAATCAGAGGGGGTCCGCAGGTTGGAGCCGGAGCCGCCGAGATCCTGGTTGAAGTTGTGGGTCAGTTCATAAAAAATCTCTTCCAGCTGAGGCGTGGAGGTACCGATGAAGATGATGTCACCGGTGGAGCCGTGCATGTTGGTGACGCCGGAACCGCGGAATTCCCACAGGTCGCACAGCTTTTTCAGAAACTCGGTGGTGTAATATTTGCCGCCGGGCTGGTTGATGCGCATGGTATGAAAGTGGGCCACGCCGGGGAACATTTCGGGCTGGTCACAGTAACGACCGATAACACCACCGCCATAACCAAAAACGCCCACGATACCGCCGTGTTTCCAGTGGGTCCGGCCATGTTTGTAGGAAAGCTCCAGAACGCCCAGAATGTCTTCCACGCAGTCCTGGTTGACCTGAAATTCAACATTGTTCGGGTTCTTGGCCCGGCTTGCGGCTTCCTGCTTCAGATCTGACACGAAGCTTGGCCACGGTCCAGACTCAAGCTGGTCCAACAAAGGGGTTGCATGCTTTGCCATCGTTTACCTCCATTTGGATTGATATTAAACCGACCTGCCAATAGAAACGAGACGGCCCCCGGACAGGGGGATAAGGGTCACCTCCTCTCGAATTTTTTCGCTATATTTTAACGGGATTGTCGCAATCACGCGGTTTTCTTCAGTAAATATGCAAGGAGCAGGTATAGAATTAATATCCGCCTTTGTCAATAAAAAAGCATGGTTTCGCGGAGTTAAGCCCTTGATGGTGCCGATCTGGGCTTTTCCCACAAAATGTTGGGAACTTGCTCATGACAACATCTTTATGTGGTGTTTTTTACGATTTGAACAACCACGCGGCGGATCGAGGGACCGATCAGCCCGAATCGACCATCAGCCGGCGGAGGAGGGTCACATGGGCATCCAGATGGCGGTCGATGACCTGTCGTTCCTCACTGGCGGAAAAATAGGTGGTTTCGGTCAATTGCCGCGAGGTGCGCAACAGATCGCTGGTTGAAAAATTGTTGAAATAGCCGCGAAAAAAGCTGGGAAAGGTTTCGGGAAAGCCGCTCATTTGCGCGGTTAGATCGAGCCCCTGGAAAAACCCGGCGACCATGGGGGCCATGCATGCATCCGGAGCCCAGACCACCTTGCCCACGCCGTCCAACCGATCCAGGCGCATGCGCAGGCTCAGGTGCAGGAAGAAGAGGACCAGTGCCTCCAGCATGGCCACCTCGCTAAGCGTCTCTTCGGAGAGATCGACAAGGGGAACGGTGTCGCGAACCGTGATCAGGCGAACGGAAACCCGGTCTCCATCCGGCCGCACCACGAAATCACCAGCGGCATGGTGCCAGGGAAAAATATGGCGTGAGGTGACCGGATCGTAGCAGGCGGTGAGAATCATGGCCGCGTTTTGATACAGCTGGCCAGCCTGATGATCGGAAAGCCGGTTCGGTTCGGAAGCGCCGTCCCAGATAACGGTGGTCATCGAAGCGTCGACCGCCGCTGATTGCGTCAGGTGGAATTCATGGTACCCCTCGAACCAGCTGCCCAGAAACATGGATAGCACCTGCCATCGGTTAGTCGAATGGTGCCGGCAGCGTACACCTCCGGAACCCAGCCAAAGGGCCGCTGTTCGTTCAGCCAACCGAGGGCCTGTACTTCCCGGGGCAGGGCCTTTTGACCCTGTGCCGAGACAGCCACGTTGACGACGAAGGAGAGCGTTTGACCGGAAACACTGACGCAAAGGCGTGCAGATGGTAAAAAGCGCCGTGTTTTTCCAGAAAAATCGAGATGTCGCCAAGCGCTTCGCCATCGACCGGCCGTTCCAGGCACGCGGTCGCCGCCTGCCGAAGTCGCGCCGCATGGTTTGAAAGGCAAAACGCTGCAACGGCTCCGAAATAGTCTTCGTAGGTAATCGCCGAAGCAGACGGTCGCGACTTGCCGGTCAACCGGCCCTCGGGCAGCGCAGATCGCCACAGCGGATGATCGCTGCCGATGGGGTTGTCCGTTGAAGCAAGATAGTAGGCGAGTTTGGGCATATGTTTTGGCGGCACCCGAATCTATTTGCGAAACGGCTCAAGCTCCTTGAGGATTTCCGGCGCGACGTCGTAGCCCAACTGAGCGGCCTTGTCGGCGTGTTCGAGGGCAAGTGCGGGCTGCCCGTCTTCAAGGTAGGCAATGGCCAGGTTGTTGTGCGCCACGGCAAAATCCGGCGCCAGCTTCAGGGCTTTGAGGTTGGTCTCGATGCTTTCCTTGATCTGACCGTTCATCAGGTAGGCATTGGCCAGGGTGGCGAAGGCCTGGATAAAACGAAAGTTGAACATCGTCGCCTTTTCCAGGGCATTGATGGCCTCTTCCACCTCACCGCGCTGCAGCATGACAAAGCCAATGTTGCCCCATCCTTCGGAAAAACCGGGTTTGACCCTGACTGCCCGGCGGTTCCAATCCAGGCAGCCCTCAACATCACCCCGCTTGAGGCAGATGCCGCCCATCTGGACATATGCCTCGGCCAGGCCCGGGCTACATTCAATGGACATTGCCAAAGATTGTTCGGCCTGCTCGACCTTTCCCTGCCCAAGCAGCGCGACGGCAAGATTGTAATGGGAGTTGCCGCACTCGGGGTTGGTGGCGATGGCGTCTTTCTGCCTGGAAATATACTCTTCCACGTTCTTAGCTTTTTCCATGATCGGATCCTCTTTATGGTGAAGCGTTGCCGGGATGGCGATAAAAGAACCTGGGTAACGTGGCGGAACGGCCACTGTCAAGCAAAATAATCGTCCAAATGGCGCTTTTCCCTTGACATAAGATCCCAACTTTCTTAGTGTTTCAGTGAAACTGAAGCGCCCTGCGGCCGGATCTGGTTTCCGCCCCAGCGACGCCCTCACCCATCCACAGGAAACACTGCCATGAAACCGGAGATTTTCGGGGATTTTGCCAGATCAGGCGCCATTGGATCGTGTGCCGCTGCTGCCAAACCCCGGTATCGCAAGCGCAGCTTCCGGTCCTGATCGTCACACACCCCTTTTCTTTTAATTTTTCAGACAAGTTGAATTTTTCGGGAGGTAGCATGAAGCCAGTGTGTTATACCGCGATGGTGACCCCTTTTGCCGGCGAGGCGGTCGATGAAGTTGGACTTGCCCGGCTGGCGGATTTTCAGATTCAAAACGGCATTACCGGCATTCTGGCCGTCGGGACGACCGGCGAGAGTCCCACCCTGGGGTGGGAGGAGCATCACCGGGTGGTGCAGTTGTATGCCCAGAAAGCCGAGGGCAACTGCCTGTGCATCGCCGGTGCGGGAAGCAACAACACCAAGGAGGCCTTGTCGGCAACCGGCCATGCGCTGGACGCGGGCGTGGATGGCGTGCTGCTGGTGGATCCCTATTACAATGGTCCCAGCTCCATGGAGATCCGCAAGGAGTATGTCGCCAAGGTGGCGGCGGCTATCCCGATCTGTCCATCATTCCCTATGTGATCCCCGGACGTACGGGGGCCCAGTTGCTTCCCGAGGACCTGGCGATCCTTTTCAAAACATTTCCCAATGTGAACACGGTCAAAGAGGCCACCGGCGATTTGAACAACATGCGTCGGACGCGGGCCTGTTGCGGGCCCGACTACACGATTCTATCCGGCGACGACAGCCTGACCTTCGAGATGATGACCGACCCGCAGATCGCCGCCGCCGGTGTGATTTCGGTAATCTCCAATATCGTTCCCAAGGCCATGGTCGATTTGGTCACCCTTTTGGCCGCCAGGGAGACCGCAGCGGCCGAGGCCCTCCTGGCGGGCCTTCGGCCTCTCTTCGGCCTGGTTACCGTAAAAACGGTGGAAAAAACACCTTATGGCGAGGCGGTCTGCCGGGCGCGTAATCCGCTGGCCATAAAAACATTGATGCAGCTGCTCGGCATGCCGTCGGGACCCTGCCGGCCGCCCCTGGGAAAGATGAGCCGCGCCGGCCTGGACGTCGTGGTGGGTATCGCCAGGACCGTTCAAACGAAAAATCCGGAACTGTTCGAGCCCCTGGCCCGCTTTTTCAATATCGACATAGACGCTCGGCTAAGCGATGCCAGCCGCCTGGAAGAGCTTTATTATCAGGAATATTAGAAGACGGTAAAAGCATCGCCCGTTCCGGTCGTCTTGCGGAACGGGCGATGCTTTTTAGACGTTCAAATGAAGCGCGGCTTGAGCCGTGGTGGCGTGTCTGTCCGTTGGATCACGCCTCGGGATTGTGCCGTTCGGCGAAATTAGCGGCCTGTTCTTCGGGCGTGGTTTGTTTGAAGAGAACACCCTTGAGCCATGCCATGCCGAATTTCAACAACTCGATTTCGTCCGTGCGGATTTTTTCCTGCATGGCCGCATCCACATCAAAACGTTTCAGAAAAGAGCTTTCGAAGACGAATGCCCTGAACTTGTCGATATCGTAACTCACCATGAAAAACAGCTGCTTGGCCTTCTCGGTGAGTTTGATACTCCCGGGAAAGGAGCGTTTGCGGACCACCAGGTCGGTCCATTCACGGTTGACTTCATCGCGCAGGTCAACGCCTTGATCCTTTCGCCATTCGGCAACGGTCCACTGGGTCTCTTCCTCGAACCCCTTGCAATGCGGTTCGTTGACGAAAAAAAAGAACCCGTCATCGTCGGCCCCCTCCTTGTGCTGCAGGGTGGCGACCCCCAAGGGGTAGTAACGGCAGGATGACGGCCGGTCAGCATAGATGATGCAGCCTTCCTTGTCCTTGACAAAAGGGCAGGATTTGCGCTCGTCGTCCAACAGCTTGAGGGTGACCATGGGCAGATCTGTTTTTTCCAGCAGATGAGGCTCGGTATAAATGGCCAGGAATTCGTTGGACGGCAGGCCCAACCGATTTTTCATCTGGATGATGTCGAACGGGGTCAAAATGATGTTAATCCCCCGGCAGCACTGGGTAAAGCACGACACCCCGGGATGGCATTGAAATTGGAACCGGCTGCTGAGCCCCAGGCGCACCGGTGAAATACTGGCTGTTTTTTCCGCGTCGGTCATGGTGGAAGGTCCTTTCCTGAGCGTTGCACTGGTTGCGCCGTAATTACTGAAGGCCGGTATCAATGTCAAACAATATTGAGGGGCCGACGGTTTGGCATGTCGGCCCCTCAATACATCAACGTTTTGTTCTTGTTGTTCTTGGGATTATTTTACGCGGCCCTCGCGCCAGGCCTGGATCAGCTTGTCGTAATCAACGGTTTCCCCCTTGGGTTTCTCGTTGGCCAGCTTGGCCTTGGGTGCGCCGGGTTGGTTCAGCCAATAGGCCTCCTCTTTTTTGGGATTCAGCTTGGGCCCGCATTCGCCCTGGGTTCCGGAACGGGCGATCCGTTCCATGACCTTGTCCATCTCATTGGCCAGGTTATCCATGGCGGTATCGACCGTCACCTCGCCGGAGACCGCCTCGCCGATGTTCTGCCACCATAACTGCGCCAGCTTCGGATAATCGGGCACATTGACACCGGTGGGCGTCCAGGCCACGCGGGCCGGGCTACGGTAGAATTCCACCAGGCCGCCCAGCTTGGGTGCCCGCTCGGTAAAGGATTTGTCGCGAATGTCGCTGTCGCGGATGGGGGTCAGTCCCACATGGGCCTTTTTCAGCGAGGTGGTTTTGGCCACACAGAACTGGGCGAACAGCCAGGCCGCCTTGCGACGTTCCAGGGGCGTGCTCTTCATGAAGGTCCAGGAACCACAATCCTGTAGCCGAGCTTCATCCCTTCTTCCCAATAGGGCCGTGGGGTGAGGGTGC
The DNA here is from genome assembly GCF_001311845.1 of Desulfosarcina cetonica JCM 12296. GTDB lineage: Bacteria > Desulfobacterota > Desulfobacteria > Desulfobacterales > Desulfosarcinaceae > Desulfosarcina > Desulfosarcina cetonica. The sequence continues at coordinate 82,124 of NZ_BBCC01000004.1, forward strand.
CATGCGCCATTTGGGAGTTCCGTCTTCATTGACCGTGGGCCCGGGTGCGACCATGCTGGGGACGAAGGCCGTGTACCAGAAGATCTGCTGGGCCACGCTGCCGTTGGCCAAAAACGGTAGGTAGGTGTAAAAGTCCATCCCCAGGCTGCCCGGGGGTGCATATTTTCTCAGCCATTCCATGTATTTTCGCAGGGCATACTTGGCCGCCGGGCCGTTGGCCGCACCGCCCCGGGCCACGGTAGCACCCACCGGACGGCAGCCTTCCATGCGAATGCCCCACTCATCCACCGGTTTTCCGTTGGGGATGCCCTTGTCGCCGGCCCCGGCCATGGAAAGCCAGGCGTCGGTAAACCGCCACCCCAGATCGGGCGCCTTTTTGCCGTAGTCATTATGCCCGAATACGGCCTTGCCGTTGATTTCGCGCACATGCTCGGTAAAAAACTCGGCAATATCCTCGTAGGCCGACCAGTTGACGGGCACCCCGAGTTCATAGCCGTAGATTTCCTTGAATTGCTTTTTGAAGTCGTCGCGCTTGAACCAGTCGTAGCGAAACCAGTAGAGATTGGCAAATTGCTGGTCGGGTAGTTGATAAAGCTTGCCGTCCGGACCGGTGGTAAAGGATTTTCCCATGAAGTCGTCCACATCCAGGGTCGGCAGGGTCACCGCCTTGCCCTCGCCGGCCATGAAATCAGACAGGGGGACCACGTACCGTAGCGGGCGTGGGTGCCGATTAAATCGGAGTCGTTGATCCAGGCATCGTAGATGTTCTCACCCGAGGCCCACTGGGTCTGTAGTTTTTCGATAACATCGCCTTCTTGGATCAGGTCGAAGGAGACCTTAATGCCGGTGATTTCCTCAAAGGCCTTGGCCAGGACCTTGGCTTCGTATTCATGGGTCGGAATGGTTTCGGAGACCACCTTGATGTTCATGCCCACAAAGGGTTTGGCCGCCTTGATGAACCACCCCATCTCTTTCATTTGTTCTTTTTTGGAAAGGGTCGATGGCTGGAACTCCTCATCAACCCACTTCTTGGCCGCCGCCATGTCGGCTGCCGCCGGACCTGTTGCCAGCGTGACCAGCAACATTGCCACGCCGCCCAGGAGCAATATTCCAGGTATCCGTTTTTTCATCAAACGTGTCATCGGTGCCTCCTTTTGTTGGCCTTCGTTGGGGGATAGGGGCAGCCCGCCTTCCCTTAAAGGCGAGGCCCCATGGGTTAGCGAAGAGATACAACACGGGAGGGCTTGCCCGCGCGGCCAAGGGTGAGCCGGATACATGAATCGGAAAACGGCGCCACGGATGCCGCGCATCATCCCCAGCGCATGACGATGATGATCCAGGCCACGGCGATCGGCATGGCAAACCACAGATTCCAGTCGCTCAAGCCGATCCAGGCCAGGTGAATGTAGGCGGTGCCCAACAGCCCGATAAAAAACCGGGTGCCCCGCGTGGTCGGTATTTTCAGGAAACCGGTACGTTCGACGGTCGGAGAAATGATCTCCCAGGCCAGCATGCCGCAAATCATCAGAAAGATAGCCGAAAAAAAGATCGCTGACGGGACTGTCCAGTACATCCAATCCAAACGCATCTGACCCTCCCTAGACACGGCCCAGGGCAAAGCCCTTGGCCAGGTGGTTGCGCACAAACCAGATGACCAGCGCGCCCGGCACAATGGTCAAAATGCCGTTGGCGGCCAAAAGCCCCCAATCCAGGCCGGTGGCACTGATGGTACGGGTCATGGTGGCGACGATGGGTTTGGCCGCGGTAACGGTCAGCGTACGGGCGAAAAGCAGTTCGACCCAGCTGAACATGAAGCAGAAAAATGCCGTCACCCCCACGCCGGCGCGGATCAACGGCAAAAACAGGGTGAAGAAAAAGCGGGGAAACGAATACCCGTCGATGAAGGCCGTTTCGTCAATCTCTTTGGGAATGCCGGACATAAACCCTTCCAGAATCCACACCGCCAGCGGAACGTTGAACAGGCAGTGGGCCAGGGCCACGGCGATATGGGTGTCGATCAGCCCGAAGGTGGAGTACAACTGAAAATAGGGCAGCAGGAAAACCGCTGGCGGGGCCATGCGGTTGGTCAACAGCCAGAAAAACATCTGCCCGTCCCCGAGAAATTTATAGCGCGAGAAGGCATACGCCGCCGGCAGGGCAAAGGCCAGGGAGATGATCGTGTTGAGACTGACATAAATCATGGCGTTGATGTAACCCGAGTACCAGGTCGGATCGGTGAAGACCTTGATATAATTCTTGAACGTCAGGTTCTCCGGATAGAGGGCGAAAGTACTCAGGATGTCCGCGTTGCTGCGCAAGGACATGTTCAACATCCAGTAGATGGGTATCGCGATCAGCACGAAATAGAAAATCAGGGCGGCGGTTTTGATCTTCATGATGCCTTTTCTCCTTTGCCGACATTCAGGAGGGCCTGGTAGAAAATGAAGCTGAACAGAAGAACGATGAGAAAATAGATCAGCGAAAAAGCGGCTGCCGGCCCCAGGTCAAACTGGCCGGTGGCCAGCTTGACCAGGTAAATCGAAAGAAACGTGGTCGAATTGCCCGGTCCCCCGCCGGTCAGGGCGAAGGGTTCGGCATAGATGAGAAAACTGTCCATCCAGCGCAGCAACACGGCGATGGTGAGCACGCCACGCATCTTGGGCAACTGGATGTAAAGAAAAACCGCCCACTTGGAGGCGCCATCGATTTTGGCGGCCTGGTAGTAGGCTTCGGGGATGGCGCGCAGGCCGGCATAGCAGAGCAGCGCCACCAGCGGGGTCCAGTGCCAGACCTCCATGGCCATCAGGGTGATCCAGGCGTAGGAGGGCCGGGCCGTGTGATCGAAGGGGACATCAAGCAGGTTGAGGCTGTTGATCCCCACGCCGAAAAGGCCGATGTCCGGACGGGTGAAGATGATCCAGATGGTGCCGATCACGTTCCAGGGAATCAGCAGCGGAATGGCCAGAATCACGAGACTGGCCGACACCCCCCACCCTTTTTTGGGCATGGCCAGGGCGATCAGGATGCCCAGGGGAATCTCGATCAGCAGCACCAGTCCCGAAAAAAGAAATTGGCGCGCCAGGGCGTCGTGCAGGCGTTTGTCGGTCAACATCTCCTTGTACCATTCCGTGCCGACGAACACCGCGTTTCCCGGGCCGAAAATATCCTGCAGGGAGTAGTTGACCACGGTCATCAGCGGGATGATGGCGCTGAAGGCAACAATCACAAACACCGGCAGCACCAGGAACCAGGCTCTGTTGTCTTCCCATTTTTCCATGGGAGAGTCCTCCTACCCGACCAACCGTTCGTCGGCGAACAACTTGGTGTGCTCCGGTGGAAACCTCAGCCATGCACGGCCGGCGGGTACCGGATGATCTTCAGGAATGCGGATGTTGACGGTATATCCTTCGAAGCGGGTGGTGATGACCTTGAAGCTGCCCTGATCTTCCACCGTTTTGATGGTCGCGGGGACGCCACCCGCGATGGCGCGATCGTGAAGTTCCAAATGCACGGGCCGGATGCCCAATTCGAGCTTGCCCGGACGGGTGGCCGCGGCCGAGGCGGTTTGCGGGGAGACCGCGATGGCCGTTTGGCCCACCGTTGCCGTTTCACCCGTAATGGTGCAGGGTAAAAAGTTCATTCCCGGGCTGCCGATGAAATAGCCGACAAATTTGTGCGTGGGGTTTTCAAACAGGGTTTGCGGTGTGCCGACCTGAACGATTTCTCCGTCGACCATCAGCATCACCTGCTCGGCAAAGGTCAGGGCTTCGACCTGATCGTGGGTGACGTAGATCAGGGTCAGCTTCAGTTGTTCGTGAACCTCCTTGAGTTTTCGCCGCAGATGCCATTTCAGGTGCGGGTCGATGACGGTCAGGGGCTCGTCGAACAGCACCGCCGCCACATCGCTGCGCACCAACCCGCGTCCCAATGAGATCTTCTGCTTGGCATCGGCGCTCAGACCCGCTGCCTTCCTGTTCAGATCCGGGGTCAGGTCGAGCATCTCCGCCACTTCGCGGACCCGTGCTTCGGCATCCTGCCGGCGGTAGCCCCGGTTTTTCAGCGGAAAGGCCAGATTGTCGAAAACGCTCATGGTGTCGTAAAGCACGGGGAACTGAAACACCTGGGCGATGTTGCGTTTTTCGGGCGGCAGGGCCGTCACCTCCCGGCCGTCGTAAAGCACCCGTCCCCGGCTTGGCCGGAGCAGTCCGGAAATCACGTTGAGCAGGGTGGTCTTGCCGCAACCCGAGGGGCCGAGCAGGGCATAGGCCCCGCCGTCCTGCCACACCGTATTGATCTCCTTGAGGGCGTAATCCGCCGGCCTTTCGGGGTTCGGCTGGTAAGCGTGGGCGATCCGGTCGAATTCAATGCGCGCCATGGACACCCCCCGTTGCCGGTTGGCTGCATGATGCGTTATCCGACGGGGCGGTCACCAGGTGTCCGTCGGGAGCATAGGCGAATAGGTGGCAGGGGTTGACGAAAATGGCGATCGGCTGTCCCATGCCAATGGCATGGACCCCATCTTGCTGAACCACGAATGAACGCCCGCCGTGATTGACGTAGATAAAGGTTTCCGAGCCGTTGATTTCGGCCAGTTCGACAATGCCGTTGATTTCGATGTCATCCGCGGCCTGTCGTGAAAGCCAAAGGTGGTTGGCACGGAAGGCAAAGTGATACTTCCCTGGCGCCAAGCCGGCCAGATGGCCGGTCAGGGGGATGGGGATGTTCTCTCCCATTTGGGCCGCGCCATCGGCCACCCGGCTGTCCAACGCATTGATCGGCGGGTCGCTGAACACTTCGGCCACCCTGAGACGATCGGGGTGTTGGTAGACCTTTGCCGTGGGACCGGTTTGAAGCACCCGCCCCTCATCGAGCACGGCAACCTGGCCGCCGAGCATCAGGGCTTCTGAGGGTTCGGTGGTGGTGTAGACCACGATGGCCTCCCGGCGCTGGAAGATCTCCTGCAATTCAGCCTGAGTTCCTCGCGCAGTTTGTAATCGAGGTTGACCAAGGGCTCGTCGAGCAGCAGCAGGCGGGCCTCCTTGACCAGTGCCCGGGCGATGGCCGTGCGCTGCTGCTGACCGCCGGAAAGCTCGGCCGGCAATCGGTTGAGCAGCGTTTCGAGGTGGAGCATTTCGGCGGTTTGGCGAACCCGGCGGTCAAGCTCTTTTTTGGGCACCCCGCTGATTTTCAGCGGTGAGGCAATATTGTCGTATACCGTAAGCGAAGGATAGTTGATGAACTGCTGGTACACCATGGCGACGCTGCGTTTGCGCACGGAGACGCCGGTCATGTCCCGGCCGTCGATGATCAACCGTCCGCGGGTCGGGCGATCGAGCCGGCCAGGATGCGTAAAAGGGAGGTTTTACCGGACAGGGTGCGGCCGAGAAGGACATTGCGCGAACCGGTTTCAAAAGCGAGGTCAATATCGCGAAGGTGGGTTTCGCCGCTCACCACTTTGGTGACACACTGGAGCGTCAACCCCATGTTTGAAACTCCCCTCGACAGGTGCATGGATGCGTGACTGCAAAATTGAAATAGAGTGAATTAACTTCATTAAAAATTGATTGATCAAGAACTAAATCCTAACAACCAAGATGGGTTTTCGCAAGGGAAAATTAGTCGACCCAAGAACGATATAAATTAAACCAATTACTTTCCAAATCGAAAAATGCGTCCGGGATGGCAACCCTTACCAGGCAGGGCGGAACACCTCGGTCCATCGAAGGCGGGTACGGCGGCGTATGATTTATGAAAACAGTGGATGTTGATGGGTTTCAGACCACGTGGAGGGTCACCTCGGCGGCGGCGATGATTTCCGCGAGACCGGCGGGGGGCTGGCGATCGGTGAACAGTTCGTCGATTTCGGCGATATTGCCCAATCGGACCATGGCGTTACGGCCGAACTTGGTGTGGTCGGCGGCCAGGAAAATCTTGCGGGAGTTGTCGATGATGGCCCTGGCGGCACGAACCTCGCGATAGTCGAAGTCCAAGAGGGTCCCATCCAAGTCAATCCCGCTGATGCCGATAATGCCGTAGTCCACCTTGAATTGGCTGATGAAATCGATGGTCGCCTCGCCGATGATCCCCTGGTCGCGGTGGCGGACCAAGCCTCCGGCCACGATGACCTCAAAGTTATCGTTCGCACTCATAATCGAGGCCACGTTGAGGTTGTTGGTGATTACCCGCAACCGTTTGTGGTTGCCCAGCGCACGGGCGATGGCTTCCGTCGTTGTGCCGATATTGATGAATAAAGACGCATTGTCCGGGATGTGTTTGGCCAGGAGCTGCGCAATGTTCTGCTTTTCCCGGAAACAAAGCACCTTGCGCTCGTTATAGGCCACATTTTCCGTCGACGTGGTGCTGGCCGCACCGCCGTGATACCGATACAAAACGCCTTGTTCGCTGAGGGTGTTGATGTCGCGGCGGATGGTCTGGGGGGTTACCGAAAAGGTCTGGGCCAGGGTGTCGATCGTGACGAACCCCTGGGATTGAACAATCTTTCTTATTTTTTGGTGGCGCTCGCGCACCGGTACGGCCTTGCTGATTGTGCTGGCGTCGGTTTGGGAGGAAGGGGTCGGCATGGATATTCCTGGCGGTGGGCCACCACCGGAGCAAAATCGATTTTTCGTTATAGAAAATAGCTGAGCAGGTGTTACCCAAAACGAAAATTATTGGATGACAACCACCCGGCCGTGTGGTATTTTTCAAGCAAGAACTAACTGAATCAACCGATAATATGCTTGAACAGCGTACCATCCGCAAGGGATTTTCTCAAGCGAAAATATGTTGTCCCGACGGATTGCGGGATATCTGGACCAGGCCGCCGAGGGATCAATGGGCAAGACGCTTACAACCCAGGTGCTGATCATCGGTGGGGGGGTCACCGGTACAGGCCTTGCCCGCGATCTGGCGTTGCGCGGCCTCGACTGTCTTCTTGTTGACAAGAAAGATATCAATGCCGGCGCCTCTGGCGCCAATCATGGCCTGCTGCATAGCGGTGCACGCTATGTTGCCTCGGATGCCGCCGCTGCCCGTGAGTGCGCCAGGGAAGGCGCGCTGATCAAACGACTCGCGCCCCAATGCGTGGAAGATACGGGCGGTTTCTTCGTGGGAATCAAGGGCGACGACGAAACCTACATCGCCGATTTCGCCAACCGCTGCCGGCAATGCGGCATTGTGGCCACGGCGGTCGATCCCAAGACGGCCCTGGAGATGGAGCCGTGCCTTTCAACCGATGTTATCGCCGTTTACGCCGTGGCGGATGCATCCATCGATCCGTTTAAGCTCTCCTTGGACAACCTTGCCCAGGCGCAGTCCCTGGGAACCCGTTACCTGGCGCACCACCAAATGGTCGGCGTTGAAAAAAAGGGCGCCGCATCCATAGCGTAAGACTCAAGGACCCCATCAGCGGTCGCCTAGTGCGGGTGCATGCCGAGCAGATCGTCAATGCCAGTGGGGCGTGGGCCGGTGAAGTGGCGGCCATGGCCGGCGCCCGGATCGACATGATCTATTCCCAGGGAACCCTGATCATCACCCAGATGCGTCTGGGCGAACGGGTGATCAACCGGCTGCGCAAGGCCGCGGATGCCGATCTTCTCGTGCCGGCGGGAACGGTTTCCATTTTCGGAACCACCGCCAGACGGATTGATGCCCCGGATCACTGCCGGCCCACCACGGCGGAAATCGATGACATGATCAGCGATGGGATGACCATGGTGCCCAAACTGGCCACCACCCGCTTCATCCGTGCCTACGCCGGCGTCCGCCCCTTGGTCAGATCGGGCAGCGGGACCGATGACCGCGCGGTGAGCCGGGGGTTTTCGCTGCTGGACCATGAAGCCGACGGGCTGGACAATTTCATCAGCATTACCGGCGGCAAACTCACCACCTATCGGCTGATGGCCGAAAAAGCCGCCGATTTGGTTTGCCTACGGATCGGCAACCCCACACCGTGCCGCACGGCCATCGACCCCCTGCCCCCGTCGGATCCGGCCCGGTACACGGAGCCTGGATTCACGCCCAGGATGTGGTTTAAAAAAAAGGATCCGTCCGATCTGCTCCTCTGCGAGTGTGAAATGGTCCCCATCAGCGTGTTCGAGGAGATCGCCGCCACGCTCGCCCAGGCGGGGCAGCACCCGGGACTGCTGGCGATGGGGCAACGCAGCCG
>NZ_BBCC01000005.1 GCF_001311845.1 Desulfosarcina cetonica JCM 12296
CCTTGGCATCTCAATAAAGCCAAATCCTTTTGGCCTGCCGGAAAACCTGTCGGTGATAATCTTGACGCTCTCGACATTACCGAATTCAGCAAATACAGACTTCAAGTGGTCTTCCGTCGTACTGAATGATAAGTTGCCGATGTAAATATTCATGATTCAGTTCCCTTTCATTTCTTCTGTTTTCAGGCTCCAATCGCAAGGCTGTTACCGAAAACGGCCACCCCGTGAAAACCTTATGGTCCCCTTTTGTGAACCGGCTTCATGAGTCTGACGGGATGGGCAACGTTGTCCGGTCTCAGGCGGGACAAGGCACGTCAACTTCTGGCGTTGCGGGTCAATCTCCCACCGCCGTATAAGGTTGCGGATCCCCGCGTTGCTTCCGAGTCTTTGGGAATCCTCATGAACCTACCCTGCCAATTCACGGGTAGAGGCAATTATCAGAGCGCGTGTTTTTCGATTGGTCTTTCCAACCAAACGGTGCAGCAAGGGCAGGAATTTTTAAAAGTAAAGAAACGAAACGCCAAAAGATAAAGGGTATCTCCTATATCCAAAGAGATACCCTTTTCGATGCTGGTCAGGTTAACGAAACGTTTACTGCGTTGGGACCTTTTTTTCCCTGCTCAATGTCGAACGTAACGCGGTCACCTTCTTTGAGGCTTTTGAAACCGGTCGCGTTGATTGCTGAATGGTGGACGAAGACGTCGGGTCCGTCTTCCTGTTCGATAAACCCGAATCCTTTTTGATCGCTAAACCATTTAACAATTCCGTTGGCCATGGCTAATTCCTCCTTTCTAATTAAATTCTCAAATATTTAGACTGGAGGATGCAACTATGCGAAATTGTTTTTTCCTTCAGAAAAAATGTGCCGGACAGATCCGGTTCTGAGTTGTGAATCGAATATCATCATCGTTTTCGATAAAGCAAGTAAAATAAAATTCAGTTCTGTAATTCAGTACCCAGTCTTTTCCCAGGTCCAAGCTGATTTTATCAATGGCGGCGTCAGCCCCTAAAGCCAGTGGGGATACTGCCGATACAGGACAAGTAAGACGGTGGAATTATTTCTTGCCGGCGTCCCAACCTGTGTTCCGAATCGTCAAACAGCACTGAGTCATGCCAACACGCTTGTTAAGGAGGGCATCCATTGCAGGCTACAAAAATCCGTACCAAATTGTTTGCGACCTTTGGTATTGCCATCACCGGCATCCTCATCGTTGCGGCAAGTGGCCATCTGGCACTTCAACAAACCATGTCGGTCAGCCAGACAGTAAGGGAAAAAAAATTTAATTTAGCGATCCTGGTTGAAAAAATTGCGGCGACCAGCAAAATGGTGGTCAATCATCTCAATATCAGTGCGGCTCAGGGAACCGAAGAGGGAGTATCCGAGGCCACCAAGGAAAAAGCAATCCTCGACGGGCAACTCCAGGCCGGTCTCAAGCTGACCGATGATGAACAGGTCCGAACCCTTTTGCAAAGTTTAATGAAAATGACCGGTGAGGTATTCGATCTGGGTGCGCAGCGGGTTTCCCTGATCATCGATCAGGACTTTGGCGCCATTCCCGAAGTGACCGCCGCCTATAACAAACAGACCGCGGCTTATCTTGAAACGTTGGGCAACGTTCAGCAACTGGCGCGCAAGGATCTTGAAAATGCATTGGACGAACTCCGGCAAGACGCCCGCACCAGTACTCACATCGGTATCGGAGCAGCGGCAGTCGTCATCGTGGTGACCTTCCTGCTTTGCTGGTGGCTGTTTCGGACCATCACGCGTCCCATTGCAGCAGCCATCGACATCACCAAGGCCGTTGCCGCCGGTGACTTCGACAAAGAGATCCATATTCCCGGATCGCTTGAATTCGCCCGGCTGGGCTACGCCCTGAAAACCATGGCGGATCAGTTGAAAAGCAATCGTGGCGAGCTCATCGAAAACCGCAAAGCCATCGAACTCAAAGTGAGGGTACAAAACGAAATCCTGGACATGATCAGCGAATCTTCAGAAGAAGTCGCCTCCCTTTCGGAGAAAAGCTCCGAATCGAGTGGATTTTTATGCCAGAACCTCACCGGTCAATCTGCCGACCTGGAAAGCATCAACACCATCATCCAGGAAGTCAACACACAGTCTCTGGAAAATGCGCAAAAAGCTACCGAGGCGGCGCAATTGACCGATGAGGCCAGCATGGCTGCCGAAAACGGCAACCGGAAAATGGCTACCATGGTCAGCGCCATGGACGGCATCAACCAGTCCAGCCAGGAAATCCTCAAGATTCTCGACGTTCTCCAGGATATTGCCGGGCAGACCAACCTTCTGGCACTGAATGCCACCATCGAAGCGGCCCGTGCCGGTGAAGCCGGCAAGGGGTTTGCCGTGGTGGCCCAGGAGGTCAAGGATCTGGCCCTGCGTTCGTCACAGGCGGTCAAGGAAACCGCCGGTCTGCTCCAGAAATCTTCGGCGGAGGTGGAAAATGGCGGCATCGTCGCCGAGCAGACCGCCAATGAACTCACCGAAATCATGACGCGTGTATCCCGCATTACCGATATCGTTGGCGATATTGCCAACCGTTCCAACGAACAGGCACAAGGCGTCAACCAAGTCAATACACGGCTTACCCAGGCCAATTCCGGAACCCAGGAAATGATGCGGGTCTCGGAAGAAAATGTGGCCAGTTCCGAAAGGCTGCGCGACCGTTCATCACAATTGGTCACCCAGCTTCGACTGAAACTCGAAGAAGCCGACAAAACCGTGGGAAACGTCATCCTGCAGTACGATGATCCCCAGGATGAAACGTTGTGGACCGATTCCGGCAGCCATTATGTCTGACCAGGCTAACGGACCTTGTAACGCTAAAATATATAAAGCATTCTTAATCCAAAGGTATTTTCCTTTACCCCATTTTCGACTTTAATATCCTCACCGTACTGAATAAGGAATTGAAAGTTTGGGGCAGGTTTTAATCCGAGCGTGAGCTGCGCCGTGTGATCATTTTGCTCATCATCTTGTTCGGTTCCGGCGACAGTTGTCTCACCGCCGTTATGATAGTAATAATCGGCACTGACAAAAAATGAAGCATTGATGTCATAGCTTAAATGCGTTTCAAGGGTATAAATCGGGTCCTGTTCCAAGGTTAGATCCGCAGAAGTATAACTTTCATTGTCGGTGAAGAATTCCACGTTACCGACCAAATCAAAGTAAAAATCGCCAAAACCTTTTACAAATCCGAACTCTCCCTTGAAGGCCCAACGATTCTTCCCCATATTTAACACGTCATCATTGTCATATTCTCCGATGGGCACCGTAACGAACGGTGTAATGCCGAACCATGTTTGGGACTCCGGATTGTTGACCAGCCAGAGTGTGGCGGCCAGAACCGGATCAGCCAGACCGGAAGTTGAATACTCAACGCCACCGACATCCTGACCGTCCAGCGATGCATCGCCAAATATGATCAATACTTGCGGATCAATCGTAAAAGGGCCGATATTGGTATAAAAAATAGGTCTGAATATGCCTAAATTCATCCCCAAATTTGTGTCGCTGCCCACTTTTTCGCCATCACAATAGGCATTGTGTCCGGAAATGTGTTTGTAGTAGATAGCCAGTACATTCGTGCCCGGTGGCGCCGCAATATAATCCCTTGCATCGTCGTCGGCGCTGGAAATTTCGATCCCGGTTATCAATGAAAAAACAAATATGGTGACGACCATCAAGCATTTCTTATTCATTTTCTTCTCACCCTCCTGTCATGTAAAATAATTTCCGCCTGTTTTATCAACAACATAAGACGCACCATTGCACTTCTTTATCACCTCCTTTATGGATAAAAATTAATACGGGATTCTTGCAACTATAATTAGATTAATTTAGTTAGTCCAATTTATTTTTCTAAGTCAAGCAAAATTTATCAGGGCCGGGTTGTTGTAGAAGATAGAATCTGCAGGAGGGAACGGCGTTGCACGCCACACCGTCATTTACCGGTATGATGATGTACCTTGAGGAAAAGCGCCGCGCTTCACCCGCTTTCCACGACAAAAGCGGGCGACCCCGCCCCGGGGAGGGGCGGGGCGGGATTGATGCAGGTGTTTTTTGGTGAAGGAGATGGCCGGCTAAGCGGATGGCCATATCTTAGGCTGGCGGAAATTGATGAACACGTAAAAATTAGATTCTGAATTGATCGACAATCCCTTTCAGGTTTTCCGACAGTCGCGACAACGCCAAAGCGCTGTTCTTCACCTGGGCACTGCCATCGGCCATCTCCCCGGCGGATTGGTTCACGCCGACAATATCCTTGGCAATGTCGACCGACGCTGTCGAGCTCTGGGCTACATTTTCGCTTACTTCCTGGATGCCCTGCGCCGCCTGATTCACATTGAGGGTAATGTCCGTGGTAGAAACCGACTGTTCTTCGACGGCGGAAGCGATTGTCGCTACAATTTCGTTGATCTCTTGGATCACTTTTTCGATCTGGCTGATTTCATTCACCGTGCCGTTGGTCGAACTCTGGATACCCTCGATCTTCTCACGGATATCGAGCGTCGCCACAGCCGTCTGCTTCGCCAATTCTTTGATTTCATTGGCGACAACGGCAAACCCTTTGCCGGCTTCGCCCGCTCTTGCCGCCTCAATGGTCGCGTTGAGGGCCAAAAGATTCGTTTGTTCCGAAATTTCGTTAATTGTTTCGGTGACTTTGCCTACGTCAAAGGCCGCCTTGCCGAGATTGGCGACCCGGCCGGACACACTTTTGGCATAGTCGACGGCTCGCTCAGTGATCGATCGTCCCTTTTCCGTGTTGTCCGCAATCTCCTTGATGGTCGTACTCATCTGTTCGGATGCGGCAGCGACCATCTGGACGTTGGTGGATGCCTGCTCCACCGCCGCCGCCACGCTGTTCATGTTTGCACTCATTTCTTCTGCGGCGGCTGCCACTTGGTCGGATTGCCCCGACGTCTGTTCCGCACCGGAAGCCATCTGCTGGGCGATGGCCGAAAGCTCTGTCGATGAGGAGGACAGTGTCTCAACCCCGCCGACGATCTGGCCCATCATTGACCGTAATTGTTCGACCGTATCGTTCATCGCTTTGCCCATATGGCCGATCTCATCCTCTTGGTCGACCTCAAGTTTTGCGGTAAGATCGCCTTTGGCCAGCATCTCGGCCAGCTTGACGGTTTTGTCCACCGGCCCGATAATCGAACGAATCATCAAGAAAGCGGCAAACACGCTGATCACTGAAGCCATCAACGTCAAACCGATGATCATCTCCTCGGCGAAGCTTGCCGACCCTTCAGCTTCCTTTGCCGAGGCGTTGGCCATCTTGGTCTGGTAGCGGATAAGCGCCTCGGTGGCACTCAAATAAGTGGATTGGGCCTTTCGAACCACCGTCAGCAGCATTTCCTTGGCCGGTTCATACTCGCCTTTCTTGATGTGAGCGAGATATCGCTTAATCTGCCCGAGATAACCCGCACGGGCCGCTTCCACTTTCTGAAGGAGATTCTTCCCTTCGTTGTTATGCGTGTTTTTCATCAGCTCAGTCAGTTTTTCACTGATCAGCGCGTTAGCGTCTTCGATTCTTTTCAGTTCCGCCTGCTGAACATGTTTGTCAGTATTTATGTATAGATTACGGATGGCCCGGGCGTTGACGTTGATGTTGTTGATAATGAGGTTGGCCTGCTCCACCTTGGCATTCGGTTCGTGGAAAGCTCAGTCACTTTGCCGTTGAGCTGGCTAATGGCAACGTAGCTGGAGATGCTGTTGACCAGCATCAAAACAAGAAGCAAGCCGAAGGCCAGGATCAATCGAGTCCGAATGGTGATATTTTTCAGCATAATTCTACCCTTTCATAAACGTGTAAGGAATATCAGTTGCAATGGATTGGTATTCGGAAGCAGTCTTATCACCAAAATCGTTGGTCGCCGCTTGAGCAAGACCAGAGCTGGATATTGGCGATATCTCACAAAACTTTAGCGGCAAATGATTAAGATCGATACGATTTAGCGGCAACGATCGAAGGCAGGCCGCATGGCTGCCTGGTGGGCCAGATGGATATGGATGAGGATGACCAGATCAAACACCGGCAGCCCGGTGGCCGCCTGAACAGTGGCTGCATAAGGTTGGTAGATTGGTGCATTCGAGAACGAGGCGACCCCCGTCGGGATGGGCGGCGACCAGTTTTTTGGCGGCAATGACCATTTCCTGGCAACACGGTTGTCAGTTCAAGCTGGGTTTTCCACCGGCTTTTTCGACGTCATCCAGGAAGCACGCATCGGGATTGGCACGTTTATAAACCGGTGCCATCCCGCCGTCATCGGGACGTCTGATGGCCAGCGGCCGCCTGCTGCCAGGAATAAACCGGCGGCAACTGGTCTACCTCGGGCTCACTGACGATATCCACGAAAACGGGGCCGGATTCGGCGAAAGCTTTTTCCAGGCCGGCGTCCAATTCATCGGGCGTACGGACCCGGATCGCCTTTAATCCGAAGCCCTCGGCCACCCGGGCCGGATCGCCGGCCGTAAAATCCACGGAGTAGTACTTGGCGCCGCTGTGCAGGCGTTGCAAAGCCTTGATCCAACCGAAGGTGCTGTTGTTGAAGTGCAGCAGCTTGGCCGGAATTTTCAGCCGCGAGAGGGTCTCCAGTTCACCGGCGGACATTCCCAGGCTGCCATCGCCGAATAGCCCGATCAACTGGGCTCCGGGCCGGGCAAAATGCGCCCCGACCACCGCCGGGATGGCATATCCCAGTCCGCCGTAGGCCCGTGGGATGATGAACCGCGATCCAGGTTGACTCAGGCGCAGGTAGCAGGTGGTGTAAGGGGTCGGCGTGCCGGCGTCGGCGATCACGATGCTCTCCTTGTTCAAATACCGGTTCAAGGCACCGATGATACGCTGGGGCTTGAGCGGCTGCCTTCGGCGCGGAACCCGGCTGCGGTCTGGTCCCAGAAAGCCTGGCGGGCTGCATTCAATTCTTCCATCCAGGCGCCCGGTTGTCGCTGAGGGCCGATTCCCTTGAGCAGAATGAGGAGGTCTTCCGCCACCAACCGGGCATCGCCGGCAACGCTGAGGGTGTTCTGAAAATTGTTGCCCAGCATCTCCGGATTCAGGTCGATCTGCAGGATCTTGCGGTCCGGCCCGGCCTTGGGCATGGACCAATTGATGGTGGAAACGGAGCCCATCTTGCACCCGATGTATAAAAGGACATCGGCTGCCCCGATGGCCCGGTGCGCATGGGGATGATAACCGTTGTCACCGGTGACGCCCAGAGCCAGGGGGTGGTCGTCGGGGATCAGCCCCTTGCCCGAGATGGTGGTCACCACCGGTGCGGCCAGCCACTCGGCCATGGTCTGGATGACCGCTCCGGCCTGGGCATGGTTGGCGCCCCCGCCGGCCACGATCAAAGGCCGCTGAGCACTCGTCAAGTGGGCGGCCAGCGCCTCCAGCTGTGGCCGTGCGCCACGGGTGCGAAACGCCGGATAGTGCCGACACGCGGCCTCGGCGTAAAGGGTCTCCGGAGCAACGCGGCAATTTCCTGTAAGCGCCTCGTTGGGGAAGGCCAGATGCACAGCCCCCGGACGGCCCGACGTGGCGATGCGAAACGCCCGTCGCAGGGTTTCTGGAATCTTGTCGACGGTCTTCACGACCGCCGAGAATTTAGTGATCGACTGAAACAGCCCCTGGCAGTCCAGCTCGGTAATGGTCTGCTTGCCCTCGCCGGATAGGGGAATGTCCGAGGTGATCAAGATGACCGGGATGGAAGAAGCGTTGGCCTCGGCCACACCCGGTACCGAATAGAGCGGCCCGGCACCGCTGGGACATTCACAAACACCCGGCTTGTGGCTCAGGCGGGCATAGGCGTCGGCCATGAAGGTGGCCGAACGCTCATCCCGGGCCATCACATGGCGAATGGCCGGCCGGGCATCGTAAAGGGCCTCATAAAAAGGAATGCTCGTATCGCCCGGCACACCGAAAAGCAGCTCCACGCCATATGCCTTGAGCATTTCCACTATAACTTGAGAACCGCGCATCCTATCCTCCCTATGCCCTCAGTTTTAATATTTAGCGACCCATCTTATAGTATTTTTTTAAAAAAGTTTATAAAAAACGGTATCTTTTTACCGGATAGCCATCCCCCCCGCCGTTGCACCGGCGGATCATCAAGGGGGAGCATGCCGACCAGGAAAAAGGCAGCCAAGGCGAGAAAAATCGATCTGGCTCAAAAGGCCTATCAGGGAGTTCGCCAGATAAGGAGAAGTTCACATGACCGATCGCCGCCGATCCGCCGGGGCCTCCTGCGTCTGGGCAGGCGCTGTCAATCTTCGGCTAAAACGGGACAACCGTTAATCAAACAGGCGAAGCATGGCTTGCAAGGTCGTACAGTTAACCCCACCGACGGCCTCGATATGACGGCGATAGAAACGGCTGGCCTGCCCGCCCACGGCTATCCGGCATCGGCCGTCCACCATCTCCGACAGCCGGTGCAGTTCATTGATGGTGAAACCGTCATCCACGCGGCAGGTAATGCTCAGGGCAATCAAGTTGGGTTCAAGCGAGGTGTAGGCGGCGACGATCTCTTCGGCGGGCAGATTGTACCCCAGGATGACCGGCCGCCAGCCGTGATCCTGGGCGGCAACCGCCAAGGCCAGTGCACCCAGGTGGCAGCGCTGGCCGGCAGGTGTTGCCACCAGCAGGCAAGGCCGCGCGTCAGCCGTCTCGAACGTGGGGGTCAACATGTTGTTGAGAAAGGTGTGAACGACAACCGATGCCAGATGCCCATGGACAATCCGGAGGGTTCCCTCGGCCCATTGGCACCCCACGCGATTCATCAGCGGTTTGATCACGGTTTCCAGAAGTCCCTGCCGACCAAAACACAATAGTCCCTCGCGCAGTTTTTGGTACAACCGGCTCCCATCCAGCCGATGCACGGCCTGCATGCATTGGCTGACCAAATCGATGGACGCACAGTCGGCCGGGGCCGACACCGAATGCATCCGGTTGCCCTCTGACACCAGGCTTGTCCCCCCATTTTCGAGCAGTGCCGTCAGTCGCTCATGATCGAGCCCGGCAATGGTGGAAATTCTGTGTCCATGGTCCAGCAGCTGTTTGAGCAATGCCAGCCGCTCAATATCCAGCTGACTGAAAAGCCTGCGGCCGCTGTCCGATCGCTTGGGTTTCACCGCCTTGTAGCGACGTTCCCAGGCCCGAATCACATGAGCGGAGAGACGCGTTTGCAGGCTAACGTAGCCAATCGAGAATCCTTCTGGTTTTATCACCGCACGACCTCCTGGAATCCGATTTTTCCTGGGAACCGCCACTCGACAGGCAGACCGACGATCCGTCTCAAGAATGATACCGGTAACCGTCTCTTAAAAAGAGATGGAGCCTTTAAGTCGTTTTGTCAACATTTTGTCTATATAATCGAGAAGCCCTGAACTGAGAGACTCGCACTGTGAACAGGGATGCTTCAAGGAAGTGGATTGCCTTTGCAGATTTTGTGTTTAAGGTTTGTCTAAGATGATCTCGCCCCGGCGAGACAGCCCTAACCCCAACGCTAACGATAAGGATGTGACCAATGAATATAGATGCCGAAATGAAGACAAGCGATACGATGGGGCCGCAAAAAGAGCTATCCGGTAACGAATTCGCCGAGAAGGTGCCGATTCTTCCCGTTCGTGATATGGTAGCGTTTCCCAAGATGAATGTTCCATTCATGATCTCCTTCACGTCGGCCCCGATGATTGAATCGATAATGGAGACCGACCACATTGTCGGCCTCTTGACCGTCAAGGACCAGGACGCCGAAGACCCGGTTCCGGGCCAACTCTACGAAGTGGGAACCGTCGCCAGAATTCTGCATGCCAAGAAAAAGGAAAACGGGGCCATGGTCGCGCTGATGCACGGAATGCACCGATTCAAGGTCACCACCTGGCACCCCGGGAATCCATACCTGATGGCGGACGTGGCCTATGCGCCCGAAACCGTGGAGACCGGACTCGAACTGGAAGCCCTGCAGCGCCAGTTGACCGAGACGGTAAAAGCGGTTCTGACGATGATACCCGATACCCCGAAGGAGGCCATCGAATCGATCCAACGGATCAAGGATCCGCTCCAGTTGGCCTACGTCACGGCCCTGAACATCAACCTTCCGCTGGAAAAACGCCAATCGATTCTCGAAATGGACAGCGTGAGCGAGAAAATGCGGGAATTACTGCTGCACCTCTCCCGTGAAAAGGAAGTCCTCGATATCAGCCGGCGAATTCAATCGGAAGTTCACGAAAAAATGAGTAAATCCCAACGGGACTATGTTCTCAGGCAGCAGCTCAAGGCCATCAAAGAGGAACTGGGCGAAAGCGATGCGACGCCGGCGCCCGAAGCCGATGTTTACGCCAATCGGCTGCAAGACGCCGACATGCCCGAGGAAGCACGCAAGGAAGCCGAACGCGAACTGGAACGGATGCAACAAATGTCGCCCCAGTCGGCCGAGTATCCGATCATCAAGACCTACCTGGATTGGCTGATCGACCTGCCCTGGCAGACCCTTAGCGAAGAGAGCGGTGATATTGCCGCGGCGCGCCGGATTCTTGAAGCGGATCACTACGGCCTGGAGGATGTCAAAACACGCCTCGTCGAGTATATGGCGGTTCGTCACCTGGTTCGGGATCGGAAACCGGCTTCGCCCGAACAGGATGAACGGGATGAGAAAAGCGCCATGGGTGTCATTCTCTGCTTGGTCGGCCCGCCGGGTGTCGGAAAAACCAGCCTGGGGCGCAGTGTGGCCCGGGCGCTGGGCAGGGAATTTACCCGCATGAGTTTAGGGGGTGTGCATGACGAAGCGGAAATCCGCGGTCACCGGCGCACTTACATTGGCGCCATGCCCGGCCGCATCATCCAGGCGATCAAACGTGCCGGCACACGCAACCCGGTGTTCATGCTCGATGAGATCGACAAAGTCGGCCAGGATTGGCGCGGCGATCCCAGCAGCGCGCTGCTGGAAGTGCTGGATCCGGCTCAAAACAGCAGCTTTCGTGACCATTACCTGGATGTGGATTTCGACCTGAGTGAAGTGATCTTCATCGCCACGGCCAATCAGTTGGATACGATCCCGGGTCCGTTGCGGGATCGCATGGAGGTCATTCAACTGGACGGGTACACGGCCCTTGAAAAACTCGAGATCGCCAAACGGCACCTCGTTCCCCGTCAGTTGGCCGCCCATCGTCTGAAGGACGAAGAGGTGACCTTCATGCAGGATGCCCTGCTCAAAATCATCCACGACTACACCCGTGAAGCCGGCGTGAGGAACCTCGAGCGCCATATTGCCGCCATCTGTCGCAAAAGCATTGTCCAATTGAGCGAAAACGGGTGGTCCCATGTGCTCGTAACCACGAAAATGGTACGCGACTATCTGAAAAAGGAACGTTTCGAGTCCGAGCAGACCGAGCCCATCACCCTGCCGGGAATCGCCACCGGCCTGGCGGTAACGTCTGTGGGTGGGGACATCCTTTACATTGAAGCGTCCCGCATGCCCGGCAAGGGACGCCTGTCGTTAACCGGCCAACTGGGCGCGGTGATGAAGGAAAGCGCCGAAATCGCCTTCAGTTATGTACGCAGCAAAGCGGACCGCTTCGGTATCGACGCGGCGGTTTTCGAAAAATCCGATGTACACGTGCATGTGCCGGCCGGCGCCCTGCCCAAGGATGGTCCCTCGGCAGGGGTGGCCATGACCATGGCCCTGGTCAGTCTGTTCAGCGGTCGACCGGTGCGTGGCGACGTGGGCATCACCGGTGAAATCACCCTGCGTGGCCGGGTACTGCCGGTAGGCGGTATTAAAATGAAGGCCCTGGCGGCCCATCGTGCCGGACTGAAGACCGTGGTTCTGCCGAAACGGAACCAGAAAGACCTGGCTGAATTGCCTGAAGAGGTACTGGCGGAGGTCGCATTCGTCATGGTGGATCAGATCGATGAAGCCATCACCACGCATTCAATGACCCGCAGATAGCGGCGCCAATGCCGGCCGAACCCGACGATGTCGTTTGCTTGAACGGGCAGGGATGCGAGACCGAGTTGGTTACCGCTGCCGGCCTAAAATATGCTCGATGACCTCGTCAATCTGCGGTCCTGTCGATGACGATCAAGCGGTTCAAAACTCATCGACAGGACCGCATAAACAAAAAAAACATCTTGCAGAATGGGTTAACGCGATTCCGGAAAGATCAAACCGTACCCGTTCTCACTGTGCAGGGATTTGTCGAGCCCCTCAAGCTCGCTCTGCTCGTCGATACGGAAACCGACGGTCTTCTCCACCACAACGCAGATGAGAAAGGTGGCCACGACGGCCAGGGCGACAGTAACGCCCATCCCCTTGAGTTGGACAAGCAGCTGGTCCCAGCAGTTCCAGCCGGCAATGTTCTGCCGGGCGGCCGTCATCCAACTGTCGCGAATGAAGAAACTGAGCAACAACACCCCCAGGCCGCTGCCGACGCCGTGGATCCCGAAACAATCCAAACTGTCATCGTAACCGATTTTCATTTTAATATTCAGGGCCAGGTAGCAGATACCGCTGGACAAAGCGCCCATGACCATGGCTCCGCCGGGCTGAACCACACCGGCGGCCGGTGTAATGACCACCAAGCCGGCCAGGATGCCCGATACAAACCCCAAAGAGGTGACCTTGCGAAAGGCGAAAGCTTCGATCAGCATCCAGGTGAGCGCCCCGCTGGCTGCTGAAACCTGGGTCATGGTCAGCGCCCGCGCGGTGTCAAGGCCGCTCTGAACGGTGGAGCCGGCATTGAAGCCAAACCAGCCGACCCACAAAAGACCGGCCCCCATCATGGTCATGACCAGGTTGTTGGGGGCATGGTGGATTTGGGATAGCCCTTGCGCGGTCCCAGGAAAAGGGCCACGATGAGCGCACTCACGCCGGCGGAAACATGGATCACCAGGCCGCCGGCCAGGTCGATCACCCCACTGGCCCCACTGTTGAACAGCCAGCCGTCGGCAGCCCAGATCCAGTGGCACAAGGGGCAATAGACCAACAGAAACCAAAGCACGATGAAAAGCGTGTATCCCCTGAAATAGACCCGCTCGGCCAGAGCACCGCTGATCAGCGCCGGGGTGATGATGGCGAATTTTCCCTGGAACATGGCCAGCACATACTCGGGGACACCGTGGGTGATGGTGTCATCGATTCCCCGCAGCAAAAAATAGTCACCGCTCCACCCGATAAAGCCGCCCAGAATGCTCTTGCCGAAGGTCAGGGCATAGCCACAGACCACCCACAGCACGCCGATGATGGAAATGGCGACAAAACTGTGCATCATGGTGCCCAGTACGTTCTTGGTTCGCACCAGGCCGCCGTAAAACATGGCCAGACCGGGTACCATGAGCAGGACCAGGGCCGTTGAAACCAGCATCCAGGCCGTTGTCCCCGAGTCGACCATCTGCGGGTCCGCACCCAGAACGTTCGTGGAAGGCAACAGCAACGAAAATGTCAAAATTGCAATTCTCGCCAGGGACGTCATCAAACCTCCTTTTTTCAATTATCGTTATGTGTTGGGGAATATGCGGGGCACGCGGGGGGCATGAATTTCAGTCTGATCACACGGCGAAAGACCGAAACTTCTACAAAAATGCCGACCGATCATCGGCATGCATACTATATACCTTTTTGTACATCTATTTAACGCGTTGGATTTAATCGATTATTATGATTTTGGCAGGAAATGAGGCATAACAAACATACAATTCTGAATGTTTATCGGCGAATTTAATCCAAATTTGTCATTTTGTGTGGACTCACAGCACGATCAGGCAACGCCGAACGCCGGGTTCCAAAACGTCAGCGGCCCCATGAGCCGCTGGCTGCAAGTGAACAGGACACTGATAAACTGATGGGTGATGAGGGATTGCAGATCTTGGTTGGACATCAGGCTCATATAGTCTTCAGGCCCGTCGGTAAAGGGGAAAAGCATGTTGCTCAGACGAACGGGCATCTCCTGCTGGAGGAGGGACATCACGTATCGAGCAATGGCGGTGTTCATGTCGAAGGCCGGCCACAGGTCGTGCAGGACACCCTCAAGGGTGAAAATCGCCTTTCGGAACAACATCAGGTCGGCGGGAAAAACAAATCCTTCCATGGAAAGGGCTTCCAGGAGCCGAAAGGCCTGTTTGACCAGCGGCAAGCGCCCGTTTGCCGGGTCGCGCATCCATCCGATGATCAGGTCTCGCAAAGATTGCCGCGGCGAAGGCGTGGCAAGGGATGCCTTTAGGGTCAAGGATCGGATGGCATCGCACATCCCGGTCAAATCTTTTTTGAGGATCGCCTGGATCATACGCACGGTTTTAATCCGGTCACCGCGGTCCAGATGACCGGCCAGGCTCCAATCCACCAAGCCGATGGCCGGATCCGTCGATTCAGGGGTGAAAACGGCCAGGATGTTGCCGGCGTGGGGGTCGCCGTGGAAAAGGGCCGCGTCACGCGGTGAAAACAGGGGTTTCAAAACGACCGCGGTGAAAAGGGATTCGGCCGTCCGCTGGCGCTGCGGTTCGCTCAGGTCGGCATCGGCGAGCTTGGGGCCGTCCAGGAAATCCATGGCGGTCATGGCGGCGGTGGACAGGTCCAGACACCGTGGAATACGGATTTCCGGCATATCCGCGTAAAAACGGCCGGCCTCTTCCAAAAGGCGCTGTTCGGCGGCCAGATCGATCTCATGGATCATCATCTCACGGACGTCTTCAAAAATTTCCAGGAACCGAAAGTCCTTGAGCGGATAGCGCGCCCGATGGTCGTGGAAAAAAACGGCGGTTTCTTCCAGGATCACCAATTCTTCGTTCAGGTGGCGCCGGATGCCGGGACGCAGCACCTTGAAGACCCCGCGCTGCCGACAACCGTCGGCTGACGGCTGCCAATGGAACGGAATCACGGCCCCCACGCTGGCCTCGGCCAGGATGGTCGGCGCCACGCAAACCGGCGCCGCTTCGCCCGCAGATCCTAGCTCCACGCGAATCCGGGTCAAAAGTTCATCGGAGGGGGTGCCGTAAAGGCCATTTTCCAAATTGACCAGCCACTGCCGGACAACCGGATCGATGTCCGGGTGACGGGCGATGATCTGCCCCAACTTGTGCAGTGTCGGGAATCGCTGGGCCAGGGCCAGCAACCGTGCCTGGCAACAGGCGTCCGCATCCAGGGTCAGTTGGCTGATCACCAGGTCCAACAGCCGCTGGCGGCTGATCCGGCTGAGAAAAAATTCGATACCGTCGCGGACCAGCCTCCGGTAAGGGGCATAGGTGTCGGGAATGGCCTGCTCGGGTCGGGTACGCGCCACGATCTCCCGGGCCATCTTGGCGCCGAAGGCTCATCGCCCAGGCTATCGGCCAGTTGTGTCAGTTGCCCGCGCAAGGCACTTGGCGACATCATCCCAACAACCTGTCTTAACATGGCATCGGAAAGATCAAAGGGGTTCAAGGCCATATGGAATCGCGTTTCCTCTTGTCTAGGGTCGGATGCGTCCGTTGGGAAATCGACGGCTCAGCAATTTTTTCGAATGCATCTTGGATGTCAGGCGGCAATGGCCCTGACGACAATGAGAATATACTGGTGCATCGCCTCTTCCAGGGAAAAGTCACCATCCCGCAGACACCAGTCAAAGACAATCCCGCGGGCCGTAGTAAAAAGAATGCGCTTGAGATCTTCGGCCGATAACTCCGAAATGATTTGGTTCTCCGCAATTCCCTGAACAATGATATCCCGAAGCATGGTAACCATGACCCGCTCGTCGTTAATGAACAGATTGTTCCGGGTATTGAACAACGCCTTGCTGAAACCCAAGCCGTACCGGTTGTAGATTTGTGCCAGAAGGTCGAAGAAGCCGACGATCTGTTCGGTGGCCGTCTTGCCCGCAATCTGCTTGCTTGACATCTTTTCCTGGAAGAATTTATCCGCCCGATGAAATATTTCCTCTATGATTTCATACTTGTTCCTGTAATGATGATAGAAGGTGCCCACGGAAACGTTCGCTTTCTTGCAAATCTTCTCGACGGTCAGTTTCTCGAACTCACACTCCTGGACCATTTCAAGAAATGTATCATAGATTATCGCCTTTGTTTTGATGGCCTGAAGTTTTCGTTTGGTCAATTTTGCCATAATCGTTC
Organism: Desulfosarcina cetonica JCM 12296; assembly: GCF_001311845.1. Lineage (GTDB taxonomy): Bacteria > Desulfobacterota > Desulfobacteria > Desulfobacterales > Desulfosarcinaceae > Desulfosarcina > Desulfosarcina cetonica. The sequence goes on from NZ_BBCC01000005.1 coordinate 16,128, forward strand.
TGCTATGATTTAATATTTAACCCTTTGTTTGACGAAATGGTTATGTGCCAAGGGTTAGTAACAGATTTGCATTTAAAGCGCAATTTTCCCACCATCGGCGCTTTATCATGCAATCCTGAAAAACGGGAGGGGAGAAAGAGGGGGAAAGCGTTTTAAGGTCGCGGCAAAAAAATGGGCCGAAGCCCTTGCAACGTTTGCGTGCAGAAAGTGGAATGGGCCCCGCTAACCGCGTGGAAAACGCATTGACACGTTTTCCGACGCCGTTAACGGGTATGTATACGGATCCACCGGGTCTTGAAACCCAGGATCGCCGCGTCAGTATTGCAGATTATTTACCTTCAAACCGGGGTGGCGGGCCCCCCAGGGAGGTGAGCCCGGTCAAGGCATCCTGAGTGGAAAAAATGGCTGTCAGGCCGTCAAGCTCAAGCTGAATGCCTTCCGGGATGCTGTTTTTTTGTTCTGCATCGATGAGATCATTCACCGCTTTGAGCGCCAGGGGCGCCTTTCTGGAAATCGCTTTTTGGGTGGCCGCGGCCAATGCGGAGGGGACCCCCTCCAGCGGTTTCTTCTCCAAGAGGGCCACTCGGTTGTCCCCGGTGCAGATCCGCGCCAGATCCGCAAAGCGTTCCGGGATTTCCCGTTTGCGGTACTTGTCGATTTTCCCCGCCTGGCAGATCGCGTTGATGGCCGGGACCACTTCTTCGGGTGATACCAGTTGGGTAACCACCCCGAGATCAAAGGCATCCTGGGCGGAAATGGTTTTTCCCGTAAACACGTAGTACTTGGCCAACTCCGGCCCCACCTGCCGGGCCAGGCGGAGCATGCCGCCAAGTCCGGGATAAATGCCGATGCCGGTCTCGGGAAACCCCATCAACCCCGCCGGCGTGGCCACAATGGCCTGGCAGGCCAGCGCCATCTCGCTGCCCCCGCCCAAGGAGAGGCCGTCCAGCACGGCAATGGTCGGCTTTTGGCAATTTTCGATGCGTAGGAAAAGGTCATGCCCCTTGCGGGTGAACGCGACATTATTTTCGATCTGGTCATTCTTGATGTTTTTGACAAAAAAACGGATGTCCGCGCCGGCGACAAAAGCCTTGCCCGCACCTTGGAAGGCGATGGCCTTGACTTCGGGATCGCTTTCGGCGGCACGGAAAGCCGCATCCAGTTGGCTCACCGTGACCTCGTTCAGGGCATTCATGGCCTCGGGCCGGTTGATGGTGATAAAGGCGATCCCGCCCTTCACCGTCTGATTCACCACCTTGAATTCAAAAGGCTTGCCCAGCTCCCGTTGCAGGGTGAGAATTTCCGGCATGGCAAAGTCCGGGTTTTTGTCCGCGATCGCCTTGACCACGGCATAGGCCTTGTCAATACCGATGCGGTTCATGATCTCGAAAGGACCTTTCTGCCAGCGAAGTCCCACCTTGGCGCCCAGGTCCGTATCCTCCATGCTGGCCACGCCTTCGCTGACCAGGGCGGCCGCGGCGCCCAGGCAGGCGCCGTAAAGCCGATCCTCGATGACCGGAAACTTGCTCGGGTCCGCCTCGCCGTCAAGTTGCCACGGCGTGCCCGCGTTCATCTGCTTCTCCAAAAGCTTCGGAGGGCCGTAAAAGGGCCCCAGTTCCTGACTGAAGGTGGTGGCCGAATGAACGGCAATGGGAATGCCGGTGACATTCATGAGTTCGAAGGGCCCCATGCCGATCTTGAAGGCCTTTTTGGCGGCTTGTTCCACGGTGGGGATATCGGCCAAGCCCTCTTCCACGACCTTGACCGATTCGGTCAACAGGGGAACAAAGAAACGGTTGACGGCAAATCCGGGGGCGTCCTGAACCAGAATCGCCGTCTTGCCGTGAAGACGGGCCACGTCCATGGCCCGGTCGATGGTTTCCTGACTGGTACCCTTGTGGGGAATCACTTCCAGCAGCCTGTTTTTGGCCGGATGGAAAAAATAGTGCATGCCGACAAAGCGGTCCGGCCGGCCGGTGGCCTGGGCCAGTTCGCCCACATAAAAGCTGGACGTATTGGTAGCCAGGATGGTTTTGGGGCCGCAGATTTTGTCCAGATTGGCGAACAGCCCTTTTTTCACCCCCTTGTTCTCGAATACCACTTCGATCACCAGGTCGGCATCGGCCAGGGTGTTAAGGTCCGTGGTCCCTTTGATTCGGCCGAGGGTCTGTTCCATCTTTTCGGGGGTCAGCACTTTTCTCTCGACCCCCTGCGCCAGCAGGGATCGAATGGTGGAGACGCCGCGCGCCACATACGCCTCCTCCATGTCCAGCATGATGACGTTCAACCCCTCCTGGGCCAGTTTTTGGGCGATTCCAGACCCCATGTTTCCGGCACCAACGACTCCGATCGTGAGGCTACTTCCCATTTTTCCTCCAGACTGCGAATACGTTGCTTGGTTCAATTGACGTCCATCGGCGCCGGCGTCTAGTTGAGCATGGGGTCGATAAAGCCCCGGCCCTTCAGCATTTCGATCTCCGCTGGGCTGTAGCCCGCGATTTTTTCAAGGATAATGTCCGTGTCCTGGCCAAGGCGAGGGGATCCGCGCCAGACACGCGGCGGTGTTCCGCTCATCTTGGGAACGAATCCATAAGCGGTCACTTTTTTGTGCAACGTCTGATCCTCGTATTCGATCCAGTTGCCACGGCGCTTGTAATGCTCGCTGTTGGCCAGCTCCTTGGCGTTTCTCGGGATACCGCAGGGGACTTTCTTGGATTTGAGAAGCGCTTGGGCCTCCTCGGATGTGCGTGCGCCCATCCACTGGCCGATAAGGTCATTCAATTCCTTGCCCAAATCGGAGTCCAAGGCCTCCCTGGACGCCCCGGCCTTCTCATGGGGATACTTCTCCACATCGATATCCATCGCCTTGAGGGCCCGCTCGTACACAAAAGGCCCGAAGGCACCGATATAAAGGTAGCCGTCCTTGGTCCGATACAAATTGGCGGGTTGAAATACGGGCACGCGATTGCCGGCACGTTCCTTTACCCGGCCCAGGGTGAAATAATTGACGAAAGTGTCATTCAGGCACTTGCTCATGCACTCGATCTGGGCGACATCAACCACCTGCCCCTTACCCGTCTTCTGGGCGTTGATATAGGCCATCATCACCCCATTGGCGCAGAAGATGGCGCTGATGTAATCGTTGATAAACGAGCTGCCGTATCCCGGGGGCGATGGTTCGGGAAATCCGTTGATATACATCCAGCCCCCCTCGGCCTGGCCGATGGGATCATAGGAGGGGCGATCGCACTCTTCGGGCACGCCGCCGAACTGGGGACGCCCGAATCCGCTCAAATGGGCGATGACCAGCTTGGGATTCACCTCGAAAAGCATCTCATCGTTAAGACCGAGCTTTTCCACCCACACCATATTTTCCATCCACACATCACAATTCCTGATGAGGGAGAAAAAAATCTCCTTGAGTTCCGGAATCCGCATATTGAGTTCCAAGGACAGACTCAATTTGTTTCGAGCCTCCTGGATCCAGGCGCAACTGATCTTTTCATCCTCGGGGATGTCCGAATCGGCCAGGACAAATTCTCCGTCGCCATTACCATTACCATTGGTAATCACCGGAGACTGGCCGCGATAGGGATCGCCCACACCGGGTCGCTCAACGTGAATCACCTCTGCGCCGTAGTCTGCCAGCATGCCGGCGGCAAAGGGGGCCGCCACAATGCTACCGGTCATCAAGACCCGCATGCCCGACAGCGGACCGTAGGCAGGAATGATCGCCGGTGCCGGAACGTGCTCTATTGTTTTCCATCTTTCCATTGAATCCTCCTTTTGCGGAAAAGGAAATCAGGTTACGATTAAACAAATATTCAACGAATTTTTTTCGATGAATATTATTCGGTGAAGTTGCTTCGGTATAAAATAAGAGCCGTTCGAAAGTCAAGAAAAAATCCAACTTCGGTATGACAGGTAAAAAGTCGCTGTTTTTCTTGAGTTCCCCGAATTTCTGCCTATTATAAAAGGGTATTCCATCCCTTGGTGGTTCAGACCATGCTGACAAGGTCATTCCACGGACCATCGACGGTTTCGCCATATTCCACTCAACCATTTTTGGCGGCATCGGCAGTGAATCCCATCCGGAACCGCCGGTGCCGCCAACCCGCATAAGGAGCGATCATGAAAACACGATTCATCATTTTTTTATCGATCATTTTGGGAGCCGCCACCATGGCCCAGGCCAAGGTGGTAAATCGTCCCATCGTCTATTCCCATGACGGCGTTACCCTGGAAGGATTTCTGGCCTATGACGACGCGGTCAGCGGGAAAATGCCCGGAATTCTGGTGGTCCATGAATGGTGGGGCCTGAACGAATACGCCCGTAACCGGGCAGAAAAACTCGCCGCCATGGGGTACGTGGCCTTTGCATTGGACATGTACGGCAAGGGCAAGGTCACCGATCATCCCGACCAGGCCGGTGCCTGGATGAAAGCGGTCAACAGCAATATGGCCCTATGGCAGGAACGCGCCATGGCCGGCCTGGAGGTCCTTAAAAAACAGCCCCAGGTCGATGTGACCCGGCTGGCCGCCATCGGTTATTGCTTCGGCGGGGCAACGGTCCAGGTTTTGGCCTACAGCGGGGCCGACCTGAAAGGCGTGGTCAGCTTTCACGGATCGCTGATGCCGCCGACCGTCGAAAAGGGCCGGCAGACAAAGGCCAAAATCCTCATCTGCCACGGTGCCATGGATCCCATGAACACCCCCCAAAGCGTGGCCGCCTATATGGAGGCCATGAATGCCACCACCATCGACTGGCAGCTGGCCGTCTTCGGCAATACGCGCCACAGCTTCACCAACCCCGATGCCGACAAACATAAAATGGCCGCCTTGGCGTATAACGCATCATCCGACCGCCGTTCCTGGCAGTACATGACCCTCTTTTTTCAGGAACTGTTTCCAACCCGGTAACGACCGACCGGCCTTAAGGTTCAATTGAAATGGGTTGACAAATCAGTCCTGGAAGCTATTATTCTATTAATAATCATTATCCGTAAACATTTTCTATTTATGAGGAGAAGGCGTCATGAATGAAGCAGGCAAGTGTCCGGTAACGGGCAGGAGAAGCAATCCCAGTGCCGGTGGCGGCACATCGAACCGGGATTGGTGGCCGAACCAACTGAATCTCAAGATTCTCCATCAGCATTCACGCATGGGCAATCCCATGGGCGAGGCGTTCAACTATGCCGAAGAATTTAAAAAGCTCGACCTGGAGGCCCTGAAGAAAGACCTTTATGCATTGATGACCGACTCGCAAGACTGGTGGCCGGCCGACTATGGTCACTACGGGCCGCTTTTCATCCGCATGGCGTGGCACAGCGCGGGCACCTACCGCATGGGTGATGGCCGCGGGGGAGGCGGTTCCGGTAACCAGCGTTTTGCCCCCCTTAACAGCTGGCCCGACAACGTGAACCTCGACAAGGCACGCCGCCTGCTTTGGCCGATCAAGCAAAAGTACGGCAAAAAAATCTCCTGGGCCGATCTCATGATCCTCGCCGGCAACTGCGCTTTGGAATCGATGGGGTTCAAGACCTTCGGCTTTGGTGGTGGGCGCGAGGACATCTGGGAGCCGGAAGAGGACATCTACTGGGGGTCGGAAGAAGAATGGTTGGCGACGAGTGACAAGCCCAAAAGCCGTTACTCCGGCGACCGGGATTTGGAAAACCCGTTGGCGGCCGTGCAAATGGGTCTGATTTACGTGAACCCGGAGGGCCCGGACGGCAACCCGGACCCGGTGGCCTCGGGCCGTGACGTCCGGGAGACCTTTGCGCGCATGGCCATGAACGACGAAGAGACGGTCGCACTCGTTGCCGGCGGACACACCTTTGGCAAATGCCACGGCGCCGGCGATGCGGCACGGGTCGGCCCCGAACCCGAAGCCGCCCCCATCGAGGAGATGGGGCTCGGTTGGAAGAGCAGCCACGGCAGCGGCAAAGGCGGTGACACGATCGGCAGCGGCATCGAAGGGGCCTGGAAACCACACCCGACCCAGTGGGACATGGGTTATCTGAAGGTACTGTTCAAATACGAGTGGGAACTGGTCAAGAGCCCGGCCGGCGCGAACCAATGGCTGGCCAAGGACGTAGCCGAGGAGGACATGGTGGTTGACGCGCACGACCCGTCAAAGAAACACCGTCCGATGATGACCACGGCGGATCTTTCCCTGCGTTTCGACCCGATCTACGAGCCGATCGCCCGGCGCTACCTGCAGAACCCCGAGGAATTCGCCGATGCCTTCGCCCGGGCCTGGTTCAAGCTGACCCACCGCGACATGGGCCCTCGCGCACGCTACCTCGGCCCGGAAGTCCCGGCCGAGGAACTGATCTGGCAAGACCCGGTGCCCGCCGTCGATCACAGCCTGGTCGACACGCAGGACATCGCAGACCTCAAAAACAAAATCCTCGCCTCGGGGCTGTCGGTCTCCCAACTGGTCACCACCGCCTGGGCATCGGCGGTCACCTTCCGCGGCTCCGACAAGCGCGGCGGGGCCAACGGGGCGCGCATTCGTCTCGCGCCGCAAAAGGATTGGGACGTCAATCAGCCGGCCCAACTGCAAACGGTGCTGGAAACCCTTGAGGGCATCCAAAAGGCGTTTAACGACACGCAGTCTGGCGGCAAACGGGTTTCGCTGGCCGACGTGATTGTTCTGGGCGGGTGTGCAGGGATCGAGCAGGCGGCCAAGAATGCCGGTCACGATCTGACCGTTCCCTTCTCGCCGGGACGCACGGATGCGTCGCAGGAACAAACCGACGTGGCCTCCTTCGCGGTCATAGAACCGGTTGCCGACGGCTTCCGCAATTATCTTAAAACCAAATACAGCATATCGGCCGAGGAATTGCTGGTTGATCGGGCGCAATTGCTGACCCTGACCGCGCCCGAGATGACCGTCCTGATCGGCGGCATGCGCGTCTTGAATGCCAACCACGCACAGTCCCCGCACGGCGTTTTCACCAAACGCCCCGAGGCCCTCACCAATGACTTCTTCGTCAATTTGCTCGATATGGGCACGGTGTGGACGCCAACTTCGGAAAATGAAGACGTGTTCGAGGGGCGTGATCGCGCCAGCGGTGAACGCAAGTGGACCGGCACCCGTGTGGACCTTGTCTTCGGCTCGAACGCCCAACTGCGGGCCTTGGCGGAAGTTTACGCATGTAGAGACGGACAGGAGAAGTTCCTGAACGATTTTATAGCGGCGTGGAACAAGGTCATGAATCTTGACCGCTTCGACCTATAGATCGTCTTCCGGATAATATTCATCCATGCATTCTTGACAAATGCCATGACTGAACTGCGCTTCAGAGTGATTCGAGATGTAGGTTTCAAGTTGATTCCAATAACCATCGTCATCTCGGATCCTCTTGCAGTAGGAGCATATCGGTATCAAGCCTCGCAACATTTTAAGCTCAAGCTCCTTTTTAATTCTTGCCAATAATTCAGGCGCCTTGAACGGTTTTGTAACGAAATCCGAACAGCCGGTCGCAAATGCTTTGACAATGTCATCGGTTTCAGCCCGGGCCGTGAGGAAGATGACCGGAATATGTTTTTTGGCAGAGTCGGATTTTATCTTTTTACAAACTTCATAACCATCCATTTCCGGCATCATGATGTCCAACAATACGAGATCAAAGTGTTTGCGGGTTAACCATTCAAGGCATGCCTTCCCATTCATGGCAAACTCGACCTCATAATTGCTTTTTTCCAAGAGGCTGCCTAACAGCTGGATATTTTTGGGTTCATCATCGACGATTAAAATGGAAAAGGTAGGTAAAATTTTATCCGCGGCCATGGTTTACTTCCTTTAAAGATTTAAGTTCATCCACTATGTTAGGAAACTCATCGATCTTGATCTTCATGTTTTGCACATCGAAGTTGTCGGTGTGAAGAAGCAGGTTTCTGCCACAATCCGACAGAAACGGAACCGTGTACTTCAATCCCAGTGTTTCCAATTCTTTCCCGAATTTCCGAACCGTTTTCATGGGAATCATTTTTTGTAGATCTTCCCATTGGCGCATGAGATCGGAATCGATGATCTCAATGAGTTCACGAAGATTTAAGGCCATTTGAGGAGCGCTGAAGTCTAAAGCGACTTTTGTGGCGCTGCTTGCAGGGTTGTCTTCCTTTGCTATTTTTAAATATTTGGATAACTCGGAAAAAAGTTGGTCCGTTTTAAACGGCTTTGAAAGAAAGCCGTCAAACCCTTTTTCAACAAGGGATGCGCTGTGGTCAGGGAAAATAGAAGCGGAAACGGCAATGACGGGAATGGTCTTTGTCCTTGCGTTCACTTTCAACCGTCCGGTGGCCTCAATACCATCCATTACGGGCATCCAAAGATCCATTAAGATCACGTCGGGCTGATATGCCTCCGCAATTTTCAAGGCTTCACTGCCATTGCCCGCCGTCAGAAATTCAAGGTTCACCCTTGACAGGATTTCGCTTATCAACTGACTGTTCGACGCAACATCATCTACCACCAGTACTTTTGCGCTTTCGAACCGTATGGTTTCATCACCGGATCGTTCTTCAACAGCCGGAATCGCTTTATGGGATATCGCGATATTTCGAATCCCGACGCTGAAAGTACTTCCTTTACCGGCCACGCTTCTGACCGAAACGGTCCCGCCCATCATTTCAGCCAGCCGCCTGCAGATGCTGAGTCCCAGACCTGTTCCCCCGAATTTCGATGAACTCTGACCGGTCTGCTGTTTAAAGGATTCAAAGATACGTTCCGTATCATGTTCCGGGATACCGATACCGGTGTCTTCAACGGAGATATCAATATCAAGGAGATCGCCAGCCGTCTTCTGATCGGTTATGCTTACGGTCAACTGAATATGGCCCTTTTCGGTAAATTTAACCGCATTTCCGACCAGGTTGATAAGAATCTGCCGCAAGCGGATTTCATCGAGGAAAAGAGCCGCCGGAAGTCCGGGATCGACATCGGTGATGAACCGGACATTCTTTTGCAACGCCTGTTGTGAAAAAATCTGTTCAACTTCATTGATTACGGTTCTTACGTCTGTGGGCGAACAGCTCAGCTCAAGCCTGCCGGCTTCGATCTTGGACAGATCCAGAATGTCATTGATCAGCCGCAACAGACTTTTCCCCGCGGTCTGAACGGATTCGATATAGCTCTTCTGTTTCGGGTCTTCCACAACGGACGACAGCAGATCGCTGAAGCCGATCACCGCATTGAGCGGTGTACGGATTTCATGGCTCATGTTGGCCAGAAACTGGCTCTTGGCCATGTTGGCTTCCTCGGCCGCCTCCTTGGCCTGCTTCAGGGTTTCCTGAAAATGCTTTTGCTCTGTCACATCATATATCAGTAAAAGGAGGTGGGGCTCGCCACGGATCAAGAAGCGGTTCATACGGCATTCCATCCACACCTCCCGGCCGAAGCTCGTGACCGTATGCACTTCCTGCTCGCGCTTGGTCCCGGTATCGAGCACCTGTTCGGCCATGGCCAGCAGGCCTGATGTTCGCCACGATTCGAGGCGGCGGAAGTTTTGGCCGGTCAGTTGATCCTCAGAAGCGTTGACAATTTTTCCAGCTGCCGGATTGGCCATGACGCATTGCCCGGAACACCCGTTGTAGGCCACCACGCCCATGGCGGCGGCTTCGAAAATTTTGCGGTTGAGGTCGTTGGCTTCGCGCAGTTCCCGTTCGACCTGAAGGCGTTCGGCGCTCTCCTTCAGGAGCTGTGCGTTTTGTTGTTCCAGTTGCTGATGCAGACGGCGCAGGGCCAGGTGGGTTTCAACCCGGGCCAGCACCTCTTTGGCTTGAAACGGTTTGGTAATGAAATCAACCCCTCCGGCCTCAAACCCACTGACCTTGTCACCGGAATCGTCAAGGGCACTGATAAAGATGACCGGGACATCGGCATTTCGGGAACCCGATTTCAGGGTCCGGCAAACTTCATACCCGTCCATATCGGGCATCTTCACGTCCAAAAGGATCAGGTCGGGCGGTTTGTGGTCTGCGGATCGCAAGGCCAGTTGCCCGCTGGCGGCGGGTCGCACACGATATCCCCGATGACTCAGGATACTGGTCAGCAGTTTGAGGTTGGCGGGGATATCGTCCACAACCAGAATTTCGGCATCCAGTTGTTGTATTTCGGAGTTCATCAACGCGGCCCTTTCTCGGCATGGCTCACCGTGCCTCCTGCTCCAACAGCGATAGCAGGTGGTCGTACGCCAGGTTCTCGGCAAACTGTTTCAAAATCGCTCCTGTAGCGGCATCTTGGCTGCCGATCTCTTCAACGATCGCCAGGGTGCGGTCGGTGTCCAATTCCAGGACGGCCCTGGCCAGCTCTTCGCGCAACTCGGCCGGCAGGGTGGCCAGCTGCAAGGTGTGCGGTTCGCTTTCGGCTTCGGCGGGTCCTGCCGGAGCATCATTTTGATAGCGGTATTCAATATCGAGGTGTTTTGCCAGGATCTGGAAGATCGTCGGCATCCGATAGGGCTTGCGCACGAATTCATCGCACCCCGCGGCCAGGATCGACTCGCGCTCCTCTTCCATGGCGCTGGCGGTAAGGGCCACGATCCTGACCGTGTCACCGCCCGGCAGCGCACGGATGCGCCGGGTGGCCTCAGGACCGTCCATGACCGGCATGCGCATGTCCATCCAGATAAAATGCGGCGACCACGCCTTGAAAAGCGCCACCGCCGCCTCGCCGTTTTCCGCCTGCCGAACGTCAAAGCCCACCTGCTCGAGAAGCCTGACCAGCAGAAGGCGGCTCTCCTTTTTATCATCGGTCACCAGGATACGCGGGACCGACTGGCCCGCCGCCAATCCGATCACACGGTCCGGCCGCTTCTTGTCCTCGATATCCGCGGCCCGGCCCGGCCGGAGATTGCACGCAAAACGGAAGCAGCTGCCTTGCCCCGGACAGCCGGTAACGGTGATGTCGCCGTCCATCAGGCGGGCATACTCCCGGCTGATGGACAGTCCCAGGCCGGTGCCGCCCTGTGTCTGCCGGCCGGTTTCCGTCTGCTCGAAGGCCTGGAATACTTTTTCCAGTTCATCTTCCAAGATGCCCGGGCCGGTGTCCTCGACCTCCACCACCAGGCGCAGGGTTTCGGCCGCATGGTCTCTGACCGCCACCCGCACGGCAATGCCGCCGCGGTCCGTAAATTTCACGGCATTGCCCAAAAGATTGATCATGATCTGGCGGAACTTGTTGGCGTCCGCGATCACGTAGCGCGGCAGATCATCGGTTTCAGTGAGATCGAAGGTCAGGTGTTTTTCATCGGTTCTGACCTTGAACATGGCGTAAAGGTCTCTGATCATGGCATGAAAATCAAAGGTCCGGGGATCCAGGGTGATCCGTCTGGCCTCGATCTTGGAAATCTCGAGCACATCGTTGATCAGCGCCAGCAGGTGCTCGCCGCTGTGGTTGATCGTGCTCAGATACGCCTGTTGCCCGGCGTGAAGGCCGGGATCGCGCTGCATCAGCTGAGAATAGCCTAAAATGGCGTTAAGGGGGGTACGCAGTTCATGGCTCATGTTGGCCAGAAATTCGCTTTTCGACCGATTGGCGACATCGGCGGCTTCCTTGGCACGGCGCAACTCTTCGGTGGCCCGCTTTTCGGCCGTAATGTCCTCGAGGGTCAACACAACCCCGCCGAATTTGTCAGACATGTCAAGAAATTGTGAAAAGGTAAGGTTATAGTACTGCTCTTCACCCTGCTCCACGATCTTCTTCTCAAAGCTCAGGTGTTTGTCTTTACCGTCGATAAATGCCTTCAGGTCATCTGTCAGGGAGGGGATCAGAGTTTCCAAGGATTTGATGGTCAACCTTTCCGATCCTGGCTGCAGACGATCTTCCATCTGATTTCCTTCCGCGCGTTCTTCGACCGCCTCGCGGTAATAGTAGGCGCCGGGTGACTCCTGGGCCTTGAAGCGCCGGGCTGCGGAATGGTTCAGATTGAGCAAATTGAGATCCTTATCCAGGATGAAGACCATGTAGGGATGGCTCTCGAAAATCGTGAGGTAGCGGTTCTTCTCGTTGGTCATCAGTCGATTTCGGATTTGTAGTTCCTCGATCAGCTTGCTTTGGTCGGATTCAGCCCACTCCACGCATAGGGCGATCTCTACTCGGTCAAAAAAACGTTCGATCAGATTCAGGCAATGCTTCTCAAAAGACGAATCAAATCCGGCATGCCGAATGAGATCCTTATAACTTTGCCGGTAGTATTTTAAAAAGCCGAGAAACATGCCCAGGTTCACGCCGCGTTCCCGGTGGCGGCGGGCATGCATGATACCGAACTCGGCAATCGGATCATCGGCAAATTTGTCATCCGGATGCAACTCCAAATCAGGATGACGCTCTCCAGTGGCTTCCAAAAGCGTTTTGGAAAGTCCGGAAATGGAAGCCCTCCAAGCTTCCCGAAGGGTTGCCGTATACTTCACATATCCACGCGCATGGGCGTACATATGAATTCTATCTATGAGCCATTCTTCATTCTCGGCAATAAATTTGCGAAAAGATGATATATTCATGCGATCCCTCCTTATCGATCACATCGTTAGTCGATTGTCTTGCGCTACATCATTGTTTACACAAATGATGCCAAATTAAAAAACAACAACAAATCCAATGCGGTGACCCTGAATGCGGCGCGATGGCTGATGAAATCATTGGGGGTGTGTCTATCATTTCGGCAGGATATATGTAGGCCATCTGTTATTATAGGAGATGTCCCGGACCGGTGTTCTCGACGGCCGCCACCAGGCGCAATTCCCCGGCGCCTCGGTGGTGGCGATGATTTGACGTATTTCGTCAATGAAAGATCGATGCTTTGTGACAATTCGGATTCCATCCGTTCAAAACAGCTCCGCACGCCTCCATTTATCGCCGCCGGCTAACAAATGGCTAACGATGACGTGATACATTCTTCGATCAACGCGCGTGCCGGTCCAGTTCCCAAAACGCGTCAACCGAAAAATTCAAATCACGGATGGAAATGATTTCCCATGCATGAAGAAACCGGCGATTGCCAGGCAAACCCCCTCCAGCAGGTCGATCAACTATACTCACAACTGGTCGCCCATTACGGTGATGTGGAAAATGCCAGGATCCGGGCGGCTTCCAAACTGCTCATCGTGGCATTGGAAAAATTCAAATGTCACGGCGGTCCGGATTGGCTCCGTCTGATCAATGAATATCTGGCTCTGGCTGTTGAAGACCCTGGCAAATTCGATCGCATCATCCGATATCAACGCAATTCCGGAAAACCGCGGACATCGCCACCCAAGCGATCTGCCGCGAAGCCGTGACACGGCGCTTCCCCCATCAGCAGGGTGGGCGTCGTTCCGAATCGATAAGGCTGGCGGAAAGAAATAATTCCACCAGCCTAATTATGCAGAGCCGTTTCTTTTTCTTCCCACGGCTCATCATTTCTTAACAATCCAGGTGTACGCATACGGGTCTTGAAAGGCCTCCCATCGCTGGACCGATGACAGTCGCGTTTTGCACCATCGCCACGAGAACGCCTTACCCACCCTTAGCGAGGAGATGAACATGAAATTCAAAACCCTTCTACCGTGCCTGATCTGTTTTGCTGCCATTGCCCTGATCGCCGTCCAACCCGCCATGGCCGAAATCAACATCGTCGGTTCGGGTGCCAGCTTTCCGGCCCCGATTTATACCACCTGGTTCAAAGCCTTCAGCCGCGCCAACAAGGATATTCAGATCAACTATCAATCCAAGGGATCCGGCGCCGGCATCCGTGATTTTCAAAATGGCGTCGTCGATTTCGCCGCCAGCGATGCCGCCATGACCGATGAGGAGATGGCGCCCGTCACCCGCGGCGTCCAACTGCTGCCCATGACGGCCGGTGAAGTGGTCCTGGCCTACAACCTCGAAGGCGTCAAAGCGCTGAAACTGCCCCGCGACATCTATCCGGCCATCTTTCTGGGTAAGGTCAAGAAGTGGAACGATCCGGCGATCGTCGCCGCCAATCCCGGCGTGAGCTGCCCGATACGGACATCACCGTGGTAAGCCGCGCCGACAGCTCGGGCACCACGTTTGTGTTTACCAAGCACCTTTGTGCGATCTCCCCGGAATTCAAGGATGGCCCCGGCTTCGGCAAAACCATCAACTGGCCGGGCGCCGCCAAAATGGTCAAGGGTCCGAAAAACGATGGGGTTACCGCGCTGATCAAACAGACCCCCGGTGCCATCGGCTACATTGAATACGGCTACGCCCGCATGGCCAACGTCCCCATGGCCAGCCTGCAGAACAAGGACGGCGAATATGTCGCGCCCGGGCTGGCAGGCGGACAGGCGGCACTGGCACATGCCGAAATTCCGGAAAACATGATCGTGTGGCTGCCGGATCCCGCGGGCAAAGATTCCTATCCCATCGCCACCTACACCTGGATGATCTTTTACAAGAAATACGACGATTCCCAAAAAGCCGAGGCGTTGAGAAAAATGGTCGGCTACTGTTTGGACGAAGGCCAGAAGATCGCCGATAAGGCCGGCTATATCCCCCTGCCGGCCAGCGTGGTGGAAAAGGTCCGCAAGGCCTCGATGAACATTCAATAGTCCCTCAATTGAGCCGCTAGCCGGCCACGTGACCCGGGGTGTCGTGCCATCAAGCAGGCGCGGCACCCGCACGTAACGGAGCACGATCGATGACAATCCCCACATTCTCCGATTTTGAAAGCACGGCCCCCCTTTCCAAACCGCCGTCGTCCACCGACATTTTTTTCGATAAAACCTTTCGCGGGCTGACCCATGCCTTCACCCTGGGCACCATCCTGCTTTTGGGATACATCGTCCTTACGATCGGCGGCAAAGCGCTACCGGCCTTCTCCGATTACGGGTTCGGCTTTCTCGCATCCACCACCTGGGACGTGAACGCCGGGCAATTCGGCATCCTGCCCGAAATCTGGGGCACCTTGTACAGTTCCATCCTGGCACTGATCATCGGCGGTTTTTTCGGCATCACCATCGCCATCTTCCTGACCCAGGATTTCCTGCCCTATAAGGTGGAGATGGTGTTGAAAACCATCATCGAACTTCTGGCCGCGATTCCCAGTGTCGTGTATGGCCTGTGGGGGATTTTCTGCCTGATCCCGCTGATCCGCCCGCTGGCCGATTTTCTTCACGAGAGCCTTGGTTTCATTCCCTTCTTTTCCACCAGCCTGAGCGGCCCGGGCCTTTTCCCGGCCGCCCTGGTGCTGGCGATCATGATCCTGCCCACCGTCGCCGCAGTATCCCAGGATGCCTTGCGGGCCATTCCGCATAAAACCAAAGAGGCCGCCTTCGGCATGGGCGCCACCCGCTGGGAGGCCATCTTGCGGGTCATGTTGCCAACGGCCTCGACCGGTATTTTTGGCGCCCTGGTTCTCGGCTTCGGCCGCGCCCTCGGGGAAACCATGGCGCTGGCCATGCTGGTCGGCAATGCCAACCAGATCAGTCTGTCGCTTTTTTCACCGGCCAACACCCTGGCCGCCCTTTTGGCCTTGAACTTTCCCGAGGCCGGCAAACTCGAAACACCGGTGCTCATGTATGCCGCCTGCATCCTCTTGCTGATCACCCTGGTGGTCAACATCGCCGGTTCACTGATCATGGCCAGTACCAGCTCCGGAGTGAAACGATGAACACCCACGCCACCTTGTCAGAAACCATTTCCCTGCCCCATCTCGAGCGGCAACCCATGGAACCGCGGGCGCTCAAATCCATCATCTTGAGCGCCATCACCATTGCCGCCGCAATCACTGCCTGTATCCCGCTTTTCTCCGTTCTGATCATGCTGATCTACCGCGGCGGCAAACGCCTCAGCCTCGAGATCTTCTACGCCCTGCCGCCCACGGCCTTCGAGATGGGCGGCGGCTTCGGTAATGCCATTTTGGGGACGCTGTTCATGGTCGGCCTGGCCTCGCTGATCAGCGTCCTTCGGGGTTCTGGCCGCCATCTATCTGGCCGAGTTGGGCACTTACAGCCGCGTGTCGCAAATCGCCCGGTTTTGCGCCAAAACCATGACCGGCCTGCCATCGATCCTGGCCGGCGTGTTCGCCTATGCCGCCGTGGTGTTGACCATGGGCAGCTATTCCGCCTGGGCCGGCGGCATCGCTCTGTCCCTGTTGATGATTCCCGTGGTCATGCTCACCGCCGAGGAAGCCATCAAGATGGTTCCGCAAGCCATGAAGGATGCGGCCTTGGGCATGGGCTGCACGCCATCCCAGAGCATGGTCAAAGTGGTGCTGCCGGTCGCCATGCCGGGCATCATCACCGGCGTCGTACTGGCCGTCGCCAGGGCCGCCGGCGAGACCGCCCCACTTCTGTTCACCGCGCTTTTCAGCGAATACTGGCTGCAGGTCAACCACCCCACCGCGTCGCTGGCCGTATTGATTTACAACTACTCCGGCATGCCGTTCGAAAACCAGATCGAACTGGCCTGGACCGCCTCCCTGGTCCTCGTCCTGATGGTGCTGGTGCTGAACATCGTCAGCCGCATCATCGGTCGACGGAAACACGTTTAACCCAATCTACCCAATGAAATGAGAACGCTTATGGATACCGCCCCCCTCGCAACCAGCGATGCTCCCATCGACGACATGGCCCCCGGCGATGTCGTGCTCGACTGTCAGGCAGACCAGATCCACTACGGCGACTTTCTAGCCGTTCGCGACAGCCACGTGCCCATCCGCAAAAATCAAATCACCGGTTTCATCGGGCCGTCGGGATGCGGCAAGAGCACGGTACTGAAAAGCATCAACCGCATGAACGACCTCATCCGCGGCTTTCGCTTCAACGGGCAAGTCCACTTTCACGGAATGGATATCTACGACAAAAAGGTGGACCCGGTGTCCGTGCGGCGCAACATCGGCATGGTGTTCCAGCAGCCCAACCCGTTTTCCATGTCCATCTATGAAAACGTCGCCTTCGGGTTGCGGCTCAACCGGTTCAGGGGCAATATCGCCAAAAAGGTGGAGAAGGCCTTGCGCGGCGCCGCCCTTTGGGATGAAGTCAAAAACAAGCTCAAGAACAACGGCCTTTCCCTGTCCGGCGGCCAACAACAGCGTTTGTGTATTGCCCGGGCCATTGCCACCGAGCCCCAGGTCCTGCTCATGGACGAGCCCTGTTCGGCGCTCGACCCCATTGCCACCCGGCAGATCGAGGAACTGATGGTACAGCTCAAGGAAAGGTACACCGTGGCCATCGTCACCCACAACATGCAACAGGCCCAGCGGGTGGCCGATCAGACCGCCTTTTTTGCCGTGGACATTTCCAAGGGCGGGCGTACCGGCTACCTCGTGGAAATGGCGCCGACCGCCCATTTGTTTGAAAACCCGAAGCAAAAATTGACCAAGGAATATCTCCAGGGCGAATTCTCCTGATGTGGAGGCGTTTGGTATGAACAAAGCCTATCTTCTATTTGGCGTCATGGTCTTGATGGTGCTAGCGATCAGTGGCGCATCGACCGGGCTGGCCGCCAACACGGCGATCACCGCCGAAACGGCGGAGCTAGTCGGCGCCGGGGCAACCTTTCCCGCGCCGTTGTATCAGCGCTGGATTCGTGAGTTCGCGCAGGTGTCGGGCGGCTTCCCGATCTTCTACGACGCGGTCGGCAGCGGCGAAGGCATCGATCGCTTCATATCCGGGAACGTCGATTTCGGTGCCAGCGATGCCGCCATGACGGACGCGCAAATGCAACGGGTGGAGCGGGGCGTCAAACTGATTCCGGCGACGGCGGGCATCATCGTCATGGCCTACAACCTTCCCGGCGTGGAATCGTTACACCTCAGCCGCGAGGTATACAGCGACATTTTTTTGGGCAACATCCGCACCTGGCAGGATGCCCGCATTCAAGCCCTGAATCCAGGCGTTCAGCTGCCGGATTTAAACATTGCAACGATTACTCGCAGTGATTCATCCGGCACCACCTGGGCTTTCACCAACCACCTCAATGCAATCAGCGAAACATGGCGCACCACGGCCCGGGGGTCGGGAAAAAAGTCGACTGGCCGGCCAATGCCATGTCGAGCCGCTACAACGAAGGCGTTGCCGCCAGGATCAAAATTTCCCAAGGCAGCATCGGCTACGTCGAATACGGTATCGCCAAACGCTCGGGATTGCCCATGGCCAGCTTGGAAAACCGGATGGGACAGTACGTGAGGCCCAGCGATGCCAGCGGGACCGTCAGCCTGGCCAATACATCCGGCCAGATGCCGTCCAACCTGCGGCTGTTCATTCCCGATCCCGACGGCAAGGACACCTATCCGATCGTTACCTATACCTGGCTGCTCGTTTACCGGTCCTACACGGATCCGATCAAGGCCGAGAAAATCAAGCGCTTCATCGACTGGGGGCTGTCCGAAGGCCAGGCATTCGCTCCGCTATACGGCTATGCCCCCCTGCCCCAGCCCATTGCCGCGCTGGCGAAGGCCGCATTGGCCGACGTACGGTGATCGGTACGGGTCATCGATAGCCGCTGTGCGCCGCCTTTCAACGACAGAGAGAACCGTGAATGCCGTGCCGATTCCGCATAGACACCAACCGGGTCGAACAATCCCTGCGCGCCGTGCAACAGTGCTTCGATCAGATCAACGACACCCTGGCGATGCGCCGGGAAGCCCTACAGGATGATATTCTGAACAATATGCTGGCCGGCTACGGCTACGTTAACATGTTGCTGGAACGGGACATCAACCCCCTGCATCCCAAACAGCTGCACCACTTTCTGGAACTGAACAACATCGTTTTGTGCGGCACCGATCCAAAATCCCGCACGGATTACAGCGGCTATATCGAGACAACGAAAACTCGCTTCTACACTCAAGAGCAGTTTTCCATCGCTCACATCCGCGCCTGGACGGAACGGCATAAGAAGGATACCCCCTGGAAGCGGGCCGCCGGCATCTATATTCTGCAGATCAGCCGGCCGCAGTTGTTCGCGGAAGGCAATCACCGCTCGGGAGCACTCTTGATGAGCTGCATTCTGGTGCGTGCCGGGATGCCGCCCTTCGTGCTCAGCGTGGACAACGCCAAGGCCTATTTCGATCCGTCAAGCCTGGCCAAGGAAACCCATAAGAATTTCTTCGGGTTGTACTACAAGCTGCCAAAGATAAAGAAAAAGTTTTCCCGCTTCCTGGAACGTGAATCAAATGCACGACTGCTGGTGAAATGTTGAGAGAAACACCGTTAAGGAGAAAATCATATGCATGGAGAGAGAATGAAAAAAGAGAGGGACTTTTTCCTGAATCTGCTGGGAGAGGGAAAAGAGATTATCCTCAAAAAGGCGGGTGAGACCATCGTCAATGTCGGCCAGCCGGGAGAATATACTTATCTATTAAAAGCCGGCACGGCCCAAATCGACCTGTTCGGCGGCAAGCACACCGTTGAGATCGGTCCCGGCAACCTGATCGGTCTGATGGGCTCCATCGACGGGCGCGACTACGAAGACACGACCGTGGCCATCACCGATTGCGAGCTGATCCCCATCGACCGGAAACGCGCGGAGTACCTTTTCCGCGAGCACCCCACCTTTGCCTTTCACATCATCAAGGTGCTCATCGACCGCTTCTATTTCGCCCTGGATCTGGCAAAACAATACTGCCAGGCCGGCGTTTCCATTTGAAATGGACATCCCGGCCGCGTTGATCGAAATTTGACATTCTTCGGTTTTATGATAGCGTTATTGCATGCGAATCTCAAAATGGCTTTTTTGGATTGCATGTCTGTCCGCTTCGGCGGTTGTCATTCTGGGTTTCCCGCTCTCCGCCGATAGGACCTGGAGCGCGTCATCCCCAACGCTCCCGTCGCCAGGGTCGACGATGGCATCGGACCGTGTTGTTCCTTCCCGGTCGCCCAAATACATCGCCGTGCGCATGAAACAGCCGCTCGACACCCTGATTGCCGGCGAGTCCGGCAGTTTCGAACTGGAAGCCCGGCTGACGACGGCAGAAACCGCTCCCGGAAAACCCATGCGATGGGATCGGGAAACAACGGCACCGCTGGTCATCTATATGGCCGCACCGGAAGCCAGCGGGATTGCCTTTATCGACAGGGTCCACCCGGACAGACCCTATCGCCATATTCTGATCAAATTCGACTGTCCCCCCGGATCCGATTCAAAGCCCCTGGTGGCAACGGTGGCGTACATCGTCAATGCGAGATCGCATGCCGGCAGCCACTCCTTTTGGATGGACATCTACGGCCAACTGGTTGGCGCGGACGGCATCCGGGTCCAAGATGCAGGCGTTTTCCGCCTGCCCTTTGACGTCGACACCCATCTCAAGACCAAAGTGTTGATGTTGACGATCATCGCGGTTGCCGTTTTTCTCTTTATCGTTGAGTGGGTTCGTGTGGATGTGGTCGCCATCGCAATGATGGTGCTGCTCCCCGAATTGGGGCTGCTGAATGCACAGGACACATTCAAAGGACTCAGCAGCAATGCCGTCGTGGCCATCATCGGGGTGATGATCATCAGCTACGGGTTGAACCGGGCCGGCCTGGTCAATCGGATCCTCCAGCCGCTGCTGAAAACCGTCGGCAAGAGCCCGCGACGGTTGACGGTCATTTTCTCCAGCCTGATCGCCGTGATCTCCAGCGTGATGCAGAATACCGGTGCCGCCGTGCTTTTTCTGCCCGCCATCCGGCTGGTGACCTCCTACCGGTTGAAAATCCCGATCTCACGCGTGCTCATGCCCATCGGCATGTCGGCCATCCTGGGCGGCACCCTGACCATGATCGGCACCAGCCCGCTGATTCTGCTGAATGACATTCTTCCGGCGGGGATGCCCAAATTCGCTTTTCTCGAACTGACGCCCATCGGTCTCGCCCTGGTCGTCGGTGGCATCACCTATCTCGCAACGGTCGGCTTGACGCTGCTCGCCAGGCGACAAGAGAAATCTTCCGGCTGCAAAAGCAGGTCCGTCGACGACACCGGCGAAGGAATCCTCGACGCCTATCCGTTGATCAAGGGACCCTTCGAAATCCATGTTCCGGAAGACTTCCGTCCGGCCAGTCTCCCACTGACCGTCACCCAAATCCGGCGGCATTATCTGGTGAACATCGTCGCCTCGGCCAAAACCGACGGCACCTGCAAAGTCGCCCCACTGCCCGATATGACAATTCAACCGGGTCACAGCCTGTGCGTCTACGGTCCTGAAAAAGCCGTCGCACGCTTCGTGAAGGCATACGGGCTGGAACTGAAAGAAGGGCCTGAATATTTCAAGAACAATATGTTCAACCCGTCCTTGGCAGGCATCGTCGAAGGTGTGGTATCGCCCCGCTCCAGTCTCATTGGGCAAACCATCAAGGGAATTGGCTTTCGCGAAACCTTCGGCCTCAACGCCCTCGCCATTCATCAAGCGCATAAAGCCTATTACCGACAGTTGGCCGATCGACCGCTCCAGGCCGGCGACGCGGTGCTGTTGCACGGCACCTGGGAACAACTGCACTCCCTTGAAGACCTGCACCGCAACCTGATCATCATCACGCCATTCGAAGAGGAATTCCACAAGCCCGAAAAATCCGCCTGGGCCGCGATCTGCTTTTTGGTGACCCTGGCTTTGATGATTCTGTCGAGCTTTTACTTCCAAAGCCAGCCGTACAATCCGATCCCATTGTCGGTCTGTCTCATGCTGGGCGCCGTGGGCATGGTTCTCACCCGGGTCATATCCATCAACGAGGCTTACCGCGCGGTGGACTGGCGCACGGTTTTTCTTCTGGGCGGGCTCATCCCCCTGGGAATGGCCATGGGCCAGACCGGTACGGCGGAATGGATCGCCAGGGGCATCGTCGCCGGTCTCGGCCCCTTGATGAGCCCCCTGCTGCTGCTGGTCCTTCTGGCCACCCTGAGCAGCGGATTCAGCATGGTCATTTCCAATGTGGGGGCCTGCACCTTGCTGATACCCTTGGGACTCTCCATGGCCAACCAGGTCGGTGTCGACCCCCGCGTGGCCGCCATTGTCGTGGGCCTCGGGGTATCAAACGCATTCATCCTGCCGACCCACCAGGTCAACGCCCTATACATGGGGCCCGGTGACTACCAAACCCGGGATTACATCCGGGTCGGAAGCGGGTTGCCGTCATCTATATCGCCATCCTGGTTACGATGAGTTATCTCTTCTACCTGAAATGAACCAGCCAAAACCGCCTGAGCTTGCCGGCCAGATGAGCAAAAACACGCAGATTGGCAGCGCCTGGGCAATCGAAAAAAACAGATCATGATTCTCAATTTTTATCATGACATCCGCCTCTGATGACGAACCGGGTACGGCGCGGTCGCCACACCGGTGACCGCGCCAGAACCTTTTCGAAAAGATAACCGCACCGCGTCAGACAGCTCCATCCTCATCGTGTGATTCGTCTTCTTTTCCGAAATCGCGGTCTTCTTCATCCTTTTTGTCCCGCTCCGTGGCCAGCACCTTGCCCGACCCGGCATCCACCTTCACCTCCATGATGGATTTGTCCGCGGAGACCACCTCGACCCCATACACCAGAAAGCCGTTTTCATCCTCAAGCTCGGTCTTCAGCACCTGTCCGTTAACCGCGGCCAAGGCTTTCTGGGTGGCCTGATCCATGGAAATCTTGGCCATGGAAGGAAAATCCGCCTCGGCATGCTTATCGACCCGGATCGTGCCGTTACGGACCTCCGAATTGTCCGCGTCCGCATAACTCAACCCGGCCACGGCGATACCGACGATCAACACACCACTTCCGATTACAGCGATCCATTTCTTTTTCACGAGAATACCTCCTGTTGTTAGGTTTTTCCGGCAGTTCCATCACCAATCGACCAAGCCGACGTCCTGCCGTTTGAGCAGCACCATAAACCACAAACATGAAGGGAACATGAACGATCGAGACAACCTCCGATGACACGATGGGAGTGGATATCCAGTTAGAACTGATCCGCGTAGACGCCATCGACCGGCGCCTTGTCTTTTGTATTTTTGTCGGCTATCTTACCCGGCATATTTCAACTTGGGCAGCTTTTGATCGGTTGATGGTGTCTCGATGGCAGTAATACTGGCGTAGTTCAGTACGGCCTCAATGTAGGCAATCGGCAATATGCTTGGATCCACCGGGGCACCCAGCCGATCGAAAAGGACCTGATAATTCATGAATAATCGGGGGCGTCCCTTCTTGATCTTATTTGACGGAGGAGGCGGAAACCATCTCTCCACCTTTTCGATGGGCGTAAAAAAAGGAGGGGACGGATCAGATTTTTGCTTCCGTGAAATTGTCCGACAGAAATCGGATAGTTCTCGTTTTCATAGGGTTTGTACATGGAAACAAAATGATGGACCGGGCTTAAGGCGTTGGCAACGAATACTTTTCTATACTGCTCCTTCTGCGGATATTTGCGTCCGACCATAAAATTGAGCAGGGCCTCGATCATCGGTAGGGTTAAATACTCCACCCCCACCGGAAACCCGACCTTGTCGAAAAGCGACTGGGCCCGTTCACGGTATTGGTAATATTCTTGCAGAAAAAGCCTTCTTCTCTTGGGCAGCGGAGGTCGTATTTTTGGGTGGCAGTCGTAATGTTTCAGAAAATGGAGGATCTTTTCCTTCATTTCCTTTTTAAGACCGGACAGACTGAGCGGAAAATAGTCACGGCAGGCGTATTCGGAAAGCACGGCCAGCGTGAATCGTTCCCCGGTCGGCCGCGGGCGCCTTGGAGCACTAAAATTATTTTCATAAAATTCGTCGTCTGGATTCCTTATTCCGGCCAGGAAATTTGCGACCACTTCCGTTTGCGGCACATTGAGATCCCGTACCGACACAATACAGCCGACCGCCTGAAAAAACCGCTGCATGCGCCGCATGTAAGCATCGTAGAGATCCCCCCGGGGTTTCGGCATACTCGGCGTTGGGGGTCTGGGAATGACGTTGCGATTGTCGTAACCGGCATGTAATCGAATCAGCTCGCACAGCGTCTTTTTCGACGCTTTGGTGAAGCTGGGGCGGAAATAGCGATCGTTTCTGTATTCCCTGAAAAGCGATTTGACGTGGTTTGCCAGTTGACCGTGGGTAGGCATGGGATTGATCGTGTTTCTATCCGTTAACCTGTTTTAAAGCCGTTGCATTGCCGAACACCAAAAGGCGCTTGGGCGGTTTGCCTTCGATCTCCCGGAAGACCCTCGAAAAATAGGAGGCATCGTTAAAGCCGACGGCAAAACTCGCTTCGGTGATGTTGTATCCATTGGCTGCAATCAGCGACTTGGCGGCCTTGATCCGCTGCCGGTTGAGATACTGCTTGAACGACAGGCCCATATGCTGCTTGAACATGCGCGAAAAATGGTATTTGCTCATGGCCGTTTCTTTGGCCACCATTTCCAGGGTAATCTGTTTTTTATAATTGTGGTGGATGTACTGAATTGCTTTTTTCAGAAATGGCAGACGATCGTTCGTGCATCGTTCTTCGCAAACGGCCGGCATGAAGTCCTTGCAGAAAATTTCGTGGCCCCACCTGACCCCCAGGGCCGCCTTGTGATAAAAGTACTCTTTTAAAGGCCGATAGATTTCGATGGTGTCGAGAAAGTTTTCCCTGGACTGCAGCAAACCCATGGAGAATTCCGTACAAATGACGCTGGAGGCGGCATGGACACCGGTGAGAACCGCAACATCGAAAATCAGGTCTCCCCGTTTCAGATATCCGCACAGCAGTTCTTCCCCGTGTTGGTCAACAACCGTCACTTTGGCGCTTCCGGAGAGAATCAAGCATAGATAGTCAACCGGTCGTCCCTGCTCGATGAGAAACGTCCCAGCAAGGAAATCTCTCTGCTCGTAGGTCCGTAAAATTGACGATAGCTGTTCCGGTTCCAACTGGCGATAGGGGTCCAGCGTCGAAAAAAGCCGGTAAATCTCCATGGCACCCGAGTTTCTGGCAGCCACTAGTGGCAAGTGGATGCAGGAATCCGTCCAGGCAAAAAAAAACCCTTCGGACAGGTAATTGTCACGAAGGGTTGCACCCAGCTTCTTGACCCTCGGTATCGGTATGGCTCCGTCATCCCGCGGAAAACCGACGATATATGGCAGGCAGGTCTTCTGACTTCCGGATCAATCTACCTTTCGCCCCTTCCCGCTTTGCTGATCGCAAAACAGTGGTTTCGGCGAAACTCGTCCCCGGTCACAGCGGCGGGACCGCTCCCGATTTTCACGGGATTTCCTATTAAGCCTTTCGGCACCTGGGAAAGCTTTAACGTACTCCAACAGGCTTGTCAATGACTTCTCTGAAAGGCATGGCGGCGACCCTTCAAACGCAAAATAGTGCTATTTTGGGCACATTTTTACATGTTTTCATATCCACATTGATATAGAAATGGTCTTCTAATCCGACTAATCCAGTCTTGTTAAGAGGCATCCGATTCAACCGTGGGAACCCTTTTGCCGTTTAGGCAAAAGCCCCCCGGTTTTACCTCTTGAAAGGTGAACCATGAAAAAACAGATGATGGCTTTCTGGCAAGATGAATCCGGCGTTACCGCAGTTGAGTATGGTCTCATCGCCGGGGTGATGGCCGCTCTCTTGGTGGCGGTGCTGGGGCTGTTCGGCGACAACCTCAAGGAATTGTTCGAGGCCATTTCCGACACGCTTAGCGACGCGACCAAGCAAGTCAAGACCGGGAACGCGAATACGAATCCCTGATGCCGATATTCACCGATCAAGCCGTGAGGCTGGCGTGTTTCACGGTTCTTCTTACAGCCAGTTATACCGATCTTACCCGCCGGATCATTCCCAATGCGCTGATCGTGGCCGGCAGCCTTGGCGGCCTGGCCTACCATTTACTGGCGACCGCATCCCCGGTTCACGGTTTGGTAACGGCTGCCTCGGGGGTGCTGGCCGGCGGCCTGCTGCTGTTTCTGCCCTACTTTTTCTCGTGGACGGGTGCAGGGGATGTAAAGCTCCTCGCCGTATTGGGGGCCTGGCTCGGCCCCGGTGCCGTCATCCTGGTATTTGTATACACGACCTTGGTCGGTGGTCTCATGGCCGCGATCGTAGCGGTTCGTCACGGACGCAGGCTTCACCGGACACGCTGTCCGAGTGGCGCGGCCACGGTCTGGAAGCGGTCCGAGCTGTCGTCACCGGGCCTGCCCTATGCGTTGGCCATGGGCGGTGGTTACCTCCTTTACCTGACTTGGGGGAATCCGTTTTGAAGAACCTTCTCCGGGCGATCGACAATCAAAGGGGGGTTGCCGCCATGGAATTCGCCCTGGTGGCGCCGGTATTGCTGCTCATCGTGTTCGCCACGATCGAATACGGCTGGTACCTGACCAACTGGCTGGTCACGAACAATGCCGTCAGTGAAGGGGCCAGGGCGGCGGTCAAGGCCCGCGAGTGGGAAACCGACACGCAAGCCGCCGAGGACCCGGAAGCATTTGCCCGAACGGCCCTGGCGGAAGCCTTGTGGATCAATAAAAACCTGGATAGCGAATATGTCGAGACGGAAATCCTTCCGGCGGACGCAACCGCGCCCCGACGCATCGAGGTCCGGATCATCGATCTGCCATATCGGTCCCTTACCGGCTACCTGGGGAAGACCATGCTGCCACAGACCCTGGCCGCCAAGGCAGTCATGGTGTTTCCGTAAGCGGGTGATACAGCATTCAAGATTCGGGTTGTGCATAGAAAGCGAACCATTCTGAACGAGGGGATGCAGTGAGAAAAGCACGCGGCATCATCGCCTTGCTTCTGGCATTCAGCCTGGCGGGGATTTGTGCCTACGCCGTTTACGGCTATTTGAGCAAACCCCGTGCAAAACCGGAAGCGGCACCGGTCAAGGCGGAAAATCCCCCGCCGCCCCGCCCGAGAAGACATTCAGTCAGCGGATCGAGCCGGGGATGCGGGCCGTCGCCTTGAGCCTGGATGCCGCCGCCGGCATCCCTCGCGAACTGGTCGCCGGAGACTGGGTGGACGTTTGGCCGTTACCCCGGCTCCCGATCTGCCCGAGGGCCGGATTACGCGGCTGCTGCTGACCGAAGCGCGCATCATGGCCGTGGAAGACGCCCCGCAGGCGGGCGCTCGCAAGGCGCGCGAACGATCCGTGACGCTTACGGCAACACCTGCCGACGCGGCCATTCTGGCCACCGTCGATCCGGCGGCCAAACTGCGGCTGATTCTCCGTAACCCGAACGATGAGGGCCAAGACAAGCTGCCGGCCACGGCATTTGCACCAACCATGGGGATCGGCGCCTTCCGTCCCCAGCCACGGGATCTGGATACATTCATCGCACCGGGGATGCGGGCCTTTACCCTGGAGGTCTCCCCTACCGACGGTGTGGACGGGATCTTCCGGCCCGGGGATCGGGTGGACGTGATCGTCACCTGCCCTTGGGGCAACATCAGCCTCCAGGCTCAGGATAAACCCGGCGAACAGGCCGTACTTCGCGAAACCCACCGGAATTCCCGCATCATGCTGCAGGATATCCGCATCGTCGCCACCAACCGCTCGCTGGCATGGGCCCCGGGTCCCAACCCGACGGCGGGCAGGGTCACCCTCGAAGTCACGCCGGAAGATGCCGAACGGCTGACCGTCCTGGCGGACTCCAAACAAGGCAGGAACATGATCCGGCTCATCAGCCGGAACAGTCGGGATCACCAGCCGATCGTCACCCCGGGGGCCGAACTGATCGACCTTTTGAGCGAACGCAGGCCATATATGCGCGTCGAGATGATCCGCGGCCCCCTGCGAAAAGATCAGACGTTTTACCGTTGAGCGGAGAACTACGGATGTGCACGTCTATCAAACTGAATCGGATAGGGATACTGATCGTCGTTCTCTTGCTCACATGCCCCGGCGTTCTGCATGCGGACCCCTGCAGCAAGAATGATCCGGCCCGTTGCCGCATTGACATCGAGCTACACAAATCGTTGGTCAAACGGACGGAACGTCCCATTACCCGGATTTCCATCGCCGACCCGGAAATCGCCGATTATCATCTGGTCACCCCCAGCCAGATCCTGTTGATCACCAAGCAGAAACTCGGCACCACCAATCTGATCGTCTGGTACGATGATGAAACCATCGAGGTGTTCGAAATCCGGGTATTCGTCGCGGGCGATCTGATTCGCACCATCCAGGAGACCCTCCACGCCATTGTTCCGGAGGCTGACATCCATATCCGCCAAGGTCCCGGCGGACTCATGCTTTTCGGTGACGTGGACGGGCCGGAGACCCTGGATACGGTGCTCAAGGTGGTTTCCAGCCATGTGAAGGCTTTTACCAACCTGATCCGGATCCGCGGCTCCCAGCAGGTGCAACTCTCGGTACGCATCGCCGAGGTCTCGCGCAGCGGCCTCAAGCAGATGGGATTGGGATTCCTCACCAACCGGGACTGGTCCATCGGGCTTTTCAATTCCGGCGGTGCCGATGGCTATTCAACGGCCGTTAAGCTGGATGACGTGGCGGCGCGCTATGTGGACTCGACTCTGGAGCTCTCATCGCCCTTTTCCTCGGCCTTCCAGTTGGCGATCCATTCCCTGAACGATGACTTTTTCGGTATTCTCAGTGTGCTCAAGCAGCAAAACCTAGCCCGCCTGCTGGCCAGCCCCACCCTGGTCACCATGAGTGGCCAGGAGGCCAGCTTCCTGGTGGGTGGCGAGTTCCCCGTACCCATGGAGTCGAACGATGGCCAGACCAGCATCGACTACAAGACCTTCGGCATCATGCTGCGCTTCACGCCCATGGTGGTGGCACCGGAAACCATCACCATCCAGGTGGAGCCGGAGATCAGCAATGTGGATTACTCTCTGGCGGTGACCTCCGGCGGGGTCAGCGTCCCCGGACTCAAAACGCGACGGGGCTCCACCACCCTCCAGCTCAAGGACGGCCAGACCTTCGTCATGGCCGGTCTGCTCCAGGAGGATTTGTCCACCGTCAGCAGCAAAATCCCTTTCCTCGGTGATATCCCCTACCTGGGCAGTCTGTTCACCAGTAAAGAATTCGAAAAAAAGGAAACCGAACTGATGATCATCGTCACCCCGCGCCTGGTGAGGCCCTCAACCCGGACGAAGTTCCCCGGCTGCCGGGAGAAGGAGAGATGGGCGTGGTCGGCGACGCGGATTTTTTTCTTAAGAACCGGACCGCGGTGAAGCCGGATGACGGTCGGCAACCTGCCAAAGCGACTGAAACCACAGCCGGCCAGGCAGCGACGGCACCCGAGATGATCGGAGGCAGCGGATTTGCCAAGTAACACCCCCATACCGCCGCCGGAGGCCAATGGCCGCATCAGCGGCCTGGTGTATACCCGGGATGAAACCCTGGCTCAGGATATCGAACGGGCGGTTCAACCGATCTGCCGCATCGAAGCCGCCATCGCGTCGATCCAGGAGATGCTCCAATCCCTTGAGCATAACGATGCCAAAATCTGTTTCGTGCATATCACGGGTGACCAAATCGACGACGGCATGGCCCTGGTCCGTCAGCTGCGCCGGTCCCGTCCCGGTCTCGGCGTCTTCATCGTGGCCGATCGCAAGGATCCCGACCTGATCCTCCAGGGCCTGCGGCTGGGTGTCCTGGATGTCATCATTCCCGGCACGGACGGTGGCGACGGTTTCCTCTCGGCGTTGCAACACGCCCTGGGCCGCCAGGCCACCGAAGGCCGCAATGGTTTCGTCTACGCGCTCTTCAGCCTCAAGGGTGGCCAGGGGGTCACCACTCTGAGTGTCAACCTGGCCGACCAGATCCAGCTGTTGACCGGCGGCCGCGTCCTTTTGCTGGATCTCAACCTCTATCTGGGTGATGTGGGCGCCTGGTCAACATCCATCCCGACGTCACTCCCTTCGATCTGATCCGGGACTGGCGCGCATGGACGAAAACCTGCTTTTCTCCTCCCTGCATCGTCACGCCAGGGGGTTTTATATCCTGCCCTCACCGGCGGTGATCAGCGATGCCGAAAGGATCCACCGGGACCAGATCAGTGCCATGATCAAGCTTCTCAAGCGCTATTTTTCCCACATCGTCGTTGATCTGCCCCATGATTTTTCCGAACGGACCCTGGCGGCCGCGGAGGCGTCGGACCGCCTGATGCTCCTGGTGGAGCCCGACCTGGTATCGGTCAAGAGCGCCCAGCAGGTGCTCAATTTCTTTCAGGAGCTGAATTACGGGGACGACCGCATGGCCTTTTTGCTCAACCGCTTGACCAAAAGCAGTGTTCTGCAACCGGAGGACGTGGAAATGGTGCTCAAGCAACCCCTTCTGGCCACGGTGGCCAATGACTGGCCGGCCCTGACCCGCGCCGCCCGCAAAGGCGAACCGTTGGGCGTCGCCCATCAACGCCGTCGAATTACCCACGATCTGTATGCGCTGGCTGCCCGGCTCCTGGGGATGACGCCGCCCGCAGCGCGAACGGGTTGGTTTCACTGGATAATAAACGGTAATCGATGAACGATCTTGGCGGAATCAACAAATTGAACCAACAAACCCATTCAACCACCACGTCATGAAACTCAGTGAACGCCTGAAATCCGATGTCTCCTGGGCCGACTACCGGGACAAAATCCAGGCCCGCGCCACGCTGGACCGGCCCACTTACAACCGGCTGAAGACCCAGGTGCACTTCCGGCTGGTCGAGCAGCTCGACTTCGCCTCACTGACCGAACTGCCCAAGGAGGCCCTGACCGGTTCGATCCGCGCCAGCCTGGAACAGATCACCACGGCCCATCACCTGCCGCTGAACCAGAAGGAACGCGCCGACCTGATCGCCGACCTGATGGACGAAATCCTGGGGCTGGGGCCCATCGAAGGGCTGGTTCAGGACGAGACCGTGCAGGACATCCTGGTCAACGGTCATGATCAGGTCTTCGTGGAGCGACGGGGGATATTGGAAAAAACCGACGTCCAGTTCCGGGACGACGATCACCTCATGCAGGTCATCGACCGCATCGTTTCGGCGGTTGGGCGGCGGGTAGATGAATCCTCGCCCATGGTGGACGCCCGGCTTCCCGACGGCAGCCGGGTCAACGTCATCATCCCTCCCCTGGCCCTGGTGGGACCGGTGGTCTCCATCCGCAAATTCGGCCGCCATCCGGTGACCATCGACCAACTGCTCGACAGCCTGGCCCTTACCGACGAGATGAACGCCTTCCTGAAGGCCGCCGTGCGGACCAAACTCAACATTCTCATCTCCGGCGGCACCGGCGCTGGAAAAACCACGCTGCTCAACGTCCTTTCCGGTTACATTCCGCTTGCCGAGCGCATCGTCACCATCGAGGACAGCGCCGAGCTGCGGCTCAACCAGCCCCACGTGGTGGGATTGGAATCACGGCCGCCCAACATCGAAGGACGGGGCGAGGTGACCCTGACCGACCTGGTGAAAAACAGCCTGCGCATGCGCCCCGACCGCATTATCGTGGGCGAGGCCCGCGGCGCCGAGGTGATGGACATGCTCCAGGCCATGAACACCGGTCACCCCGGTTCCATGAGCACCATTCACGCCAACACTCCCAAGGACGCCCTGTCGCGCATGGAGGTCATGGCCGGCATGGGCACGGCCCTGTTTTCCGAACGCGCCCTGCGGGGATTGATTGCCAGTGCCATCCACCTCATCGTGCAGCTGGCCCGCCTGCCGGATGGCAGCCGGCGGGTTATGTCCATCTCCGAAGTCCACGGCATGGCGGATGAAACCGTGGCGGTGGTGCCCCTGGTGGCCTTCGTCCAGGAAGGGGTCGATGACCGCGGCCGCGTCCTGGGGTGTTTCAAGGGCACGGGCAAAGCCTCTCTTTTCAGCGACCATATCCGCTCCCACGGACGGGCCCTACCCGAAGGGCTGTTTTCCCGATCCGTTCAGGTGGATTGATGGGCATCTTTCTGGCATCGATCGTTTTCCTGCTGGTTCTGGCATTGATCGGCGGTCTTCAATGGGTTTTCAACGCCATTGGGCGCAGGGAAAAACGGCAACACCTGCGCGTTTTCTTGAAAAGCCAGGCAGCGCTTCCCACGACGCCGGCGCAGTCAAAGGCGGCTGCGCCAAGCAGGCCGTCCGACAGCCGGTTGCTATGGGGCATGGTGGACCTGGTCCGCCTCGAAACCCTGCTGATGGCCGCCGACGTTCCCATATCGGCGCAGCGCATGGCGATTCTGGCCCTATTGCTGGGACTGGCGGGATTTTTGCCATCCTGGCCATGGCGCACAATTTCATCGGCGCCCTGCTGGCCATGGGGGCGGTCATCGGCCTGCCCCTGGCGGTCCTGCTTTACCGCCGACGCCGGCGGGACGAAGCCTTGGTCCGGCAAATGCCCGATGCCCTGGACATGATCGTGCGCGCCCTCAGGGTGGGACAATCGGTGGACAACGCCCTCAGGGAAGCCGGACGAAGCATTCCGGCACCGCTGGGCACGGAGATCCAAACTATCTACGAGGAGATGTCGTTGGGGATTCCCTTTACCGCGGCCCTGCAGAATTTCGAAGCCCGTTTCGCCCGGCTGGCCGATGTGAAGCTCATGACCACGGCCTTTATCATCCAGCGGGAAACCGGCGGCAACCTGACCCGGGTACTGAGCAATCTCTCCGATCTGATCCGCGATCGTGACACCCTCAAGCGACAGGTTCGCGCCATGACCGCCGAGGGACGGTCATCGGCGGTCATCCTGGGCGTTTTGCCACTCGCCGTGGGCGCTTTTTTCTGGATGATCCGGCCGGTGTATGTCCAGACGCTCTTCAATCATCCCATCGGCCGCAAAATGCTGCTGGTCGCGATTTTGTTGGAAACCGCCGGGTTTGTGGTGATGAAGTTGATGACGAGGATCGATACGTGAGTCCGCCGCTGATCATCGCCGCCATGGTCTTTCTGCTCGTTTTCGGCGGATTCATGAGCGCCTATGTTTTCCTGGAGGAGAAATACTGGCGCGCCATCCTGGCCCGCCGGCTGTTCGGCAATTCCCGGGAGGCCGTGGCCATGGTGGATCGGCTGCGGACGCCCTGGATGCGCACGGCCCAGCGTCTGGGCCGGGCGGCGATTCCCAAGGACGCGTCCAGCGTGGCCGAAATCCGGCAACTGCTGACCCACGGCGGTTTCCGTGGTCCCCAGGCCGTGACGCTCTATTTCGGCCTCCGCATCGGAGCCATGCTGATTCTGGGCGGCCTTTATCTGTTTTTCGCCCTGATCACCGGCCATTTGCGCTGGAGCGATGCGGTGGTGGTGTTTCTGCCCCTTGCGGTCGGTTACTACCTGCCGGCCGCCTGGCTGCGGATTCGCATCCGATCCCGGCAAAAAGAGATCTTCCGCGAACTACCCGACGCCCTTGACCTCGTGCTGATCTGTCTGGAAGCCGGCCTGAACTTTGACCTGTCCCTCTACCGGGTCAGCCGGGAGTTGAAACGGGTGTCTCCGGTCATGTCGGAAGAGTTCGGCCAATACTTCTTGGAGATCCAAAGCGGCCTGCCGCGCAAGGCCGTGCTGGACAATCTGGCGCGACGCAATGGCGTCGAAAGCCTCACCAGCGTGGTAGGGGTCCTGGTGCAATCCATCCGCTTCGGCACCAACATCGCCGAGGCCCTGCGGGTGCACATCGGTTCCATGCGCACGCGGAGAAGACAGCTGGCCGAGGAACAGGGCGCCAAGATGTCTACCCGGCTCACCTTTCCCATGGTGCTGCTGATTTTGCCGGCCCTGTTCATCGTCATCATGGGACCGGCCTTGATCAATATTTACGAACGTATTCAAGGCGGAGGCTTTTGATGGGCCGTGGTGTCCTTTTCGTGCAGGTGGGGGTCTGCTGGCTGATGATGGCCGTCTGCCTCGGCGGTTGCGCTGGCCGCTGGGGCCGGGAAACGGCCGCTGTCCGACCGCTGGAAACGCAATCCCGGCCGGACTGGCGGCCGACCACGACCGAACCCGACTACCTGGCCCTGGCCCGCGATCTGATCCAACAACACCACTATACCGTGGCCCTGCGGCAGCTGGACCTGGCCATCCAGGCAGACAAAAACACCGCCGAAGCCCACTACCTGCAAGGGGTGTGTCAACGGGAGACCGGCGACCGGGCCAGCGCCCGGGAGAGTTTCCAGCAGGCCATCCAGTCGGATCGCGAATATGCACCAGGCCACAACGGCCTGGGAGTCGTCTGGTGCATGGACGGGCAATACGAAGCGGCACGCAAGGCCATACAGAAAGCCGTCGCCCTGAACCCAGCCAATCCCGATTTTCTCAACAACCTGGGGGTAGTGGAAATACGCGCCCGTTTGGTCAAATCCGCCTTGACACGGTTCGAGCAATGCCTGCGCATCGCCCCCGATCATACCCGGGCGAAAAACAACCTCGCCGAATGCCTGGTACGACTGGGGCGGAACCAAGCCGCCCTGGCATTTCTGGAGAAGCATTTCCCGCCGGCCGCCGCCTGCAACAATCTGGGGGTCATCTATGAACGGGTCGGTTATCTGTCACAGGCCCAAGGCATGTTCAGAAAGGCCCTGGACATCGATCCCCATCTGGCCGCGGCCCGGCATAACCTGAACCGCCTGAAAGCCAAGGAGACGCCTCAACCATGAAAGTCAACCCGCTGAATCGGCTACGGACAATTCTATGCGACCTGCTTGCCGTTGTCTTGATCTCCGCCTGCAGCGCGCCTCCCCAGCGGCTCGATCCGCATTTCGGTGCCTGCCTGGAGGCAGGACTGTCGGCCCAGGCCATCAACCCAAACGCGCCGTCGGACCCGACCCCGGCGGACACGATGCCCGGCGACCTGGCCGATCAGATTTACAAGAAGCGTTACCTCAAGACCATGACCGAAGAGAAAAAGGAGAAGGATAATACGTCCAATCAGTTGAGCGGGCTGGATTAGGGTCGGGCTGTAAAAAAGTCATGCGAACCCACTCATCTCCCCCCACCCATCCGGCAGCGTGGCCGTGGTCGTCGCACTGCTCTTGACCATTCTGTTGGGCGTCATGGCTTTTACCATCGACGCCGGGTATCTCTACCTGAAAAAAAACCAGTATCAGAATGCCGTGGAGGCGGCGGCCATGGCGGGGGTGGTGGCCTTGTGTGAAAACGGGCAGGGATATGTCGAAGCCGTGGTCAGGAAAATTGCCGAAGAAAACGGAATTCCCGGGGATAAGGGTGAGCTGACGGTAAATTTTGGATACTACGACGAAACGGACGCGTACTCGGACTTCTCCAAATACAAAGATTTCGCGAATGAAGAAAACATGCCGGCCGACGAATATGTCAACGCCGTGCATGTGGTCTATTGGAGCGAGGCGCTGTCGTTGACCGGCATGGGACAGGATGCAAGTATTAGCAGTACAGCAGTGGCCTACCTAAAACGCATCGATATGGTCAGCCTGGACGAGGATGGAGAAATCCAACTGGGTCACAACAGCATTTGGAATGATGTGATCTTCTTCAGCAACGGCAATATCAAGTACCCGCAAAGCGCATCTTCCGGCGGCGGCATTTACCATGCGCCGGAATTCAATGGCTGCCGGTTGCTGGCTGCCGGACAGATCATGTCCTGTCCGGTGGATGTGGTTCCCTATAGCTGGTTCTGGGAAAGAATGGAAGTCCAATGGGAATCGGGTACTGCGGAGTCTGGTAACGACATGTGGTCCGGTATGGATCCAATTACGGAGGTCCAGCCGGTAAACGACGATTGCATGGATGAATGGCGCCAGAAGGCCGACCTCGTTTACACCCCGGATCAGGCCGGTCAGGACAATATTCTTTATTTTAGCGATAATAACCGTTATTATATCGATCCGGCCGGTCAGCACGGAGTTATCTTTTTTGATGCAGAATCGTCCGCAAACGCCGTTTTGCAAGTCGGCCCTTGGAATAATAGCGGGAATACATCGTCCCACTCCCCAAACGTACATCATCGCCGACCTGACCCTGGTGGCCACCTGTTCAATCAAAATCATCAATTACCAAACTACCAGTACCGGATCGGTAAGTCACTTGCTTCATGTGGGCGGTGAAGGCGAAAATCAGGTCCTGTTCGTATCCGCTCAAAACATTGAAGTATTTCCAATTAGCAGTGGCGATGTCGATTTTGAGGGAACTGTTTTTCGCACGGGAGGCGATTTCATCCAATATGATGGCGGCGGCGAAGGTGAACGGATACAAAGATTCAGGGTCATTGCCGACGGCAGCATTACCGGGAAATACATCACCAGCCTCACTTATATCGGCAGTCAGGGTCTGAACAGCTTAGAAGCCGCCAGTCGCTTCGGACCACCCTGTCCGCCGGTTCTGACCCGCTTGGGGCGACTGGAACCCGTGGTACAGTAAACGATGCCAGCCTTGGCTGTAAATGCAATCAACGTTTGAATTGCAGTGGAACGATAAGAGGCCCGTAATCGGCACGATTGATCTTGATGTTCAGCGCTAATGGTGGGGGACGATCGGCAGCGACGTAGTGACATGCAGACGATACGCCTGGCCGGAAAGCAGGGGGTCGATCCTGCAGTTCAGATCCGTCCGGTCCGGTCCCACGAAAAGGACTTCCAGCGATTTGCCGTCGTTGGCACGGATGATCAGCGTTCCTTTGAATCGACCACTGCCGCGGCAGGCCGGGCACCGACCGGTCTTAAGCGTCAATTGCGAGGGGTATGCCTCCACGGGCGCTATCAAATGGGCAAACACCGGCACCACGATGTGTTCCCGGCCCAAATGATCGCTCCGCAAATGGATTCGGCCCCGATATGAACCCAGTGACTTCCGTCGGTTCTCCACGGTCAGACGGTACCGTTTGCTCTCCACGACAGGCGTCAGGCCCACGGCAACGTTATCACCAAGGTCGTGGGACTCAATGTGCACGCTGAAAGGTTTTTTCGAGCGGGTTTCGATAAGTATCTCCTGCTTGAGGTTCTGTCCGGCAAACCCATTGAAGAATACCCGATCCGGTGTCAGAGACACCAGAGGCTGAATCCGCGCGCTGACCTGTAATAGAATAACGGGACGCGCCGGGTCATCACAATTTAACGCCGCTTTGAACGTTCGCTTCCCATGGACTCCGGAGGTACCGATCGTCAGGCACACGTCCTTCATCCCGGCGACGGGGATTTCCAGTGGGTAGTCCACCCGAGTACAACTGCATCCGGGCTTGACTTTGTGAATGTGCAATGGCTTTCCTCCGGAGTTGCCTATGGCAAAGCAGGCGTTCAACGTTTCTCCCTCAAGGACCGTTCCCAAATCGACACGGCTCTCGGCCAGCTCCACTCTGGGCGCATGATGATCATCCCCCGCGTACAAAACACATGGCAAAATCGGATTCGGACCGCTTAGAAGAAGGAAGCACACGGTCAGCCAAAACCGTCGGATCGTTCGGTGACTATTCATATTGCTGCCTATGATAGACCCGACCACCGACCCAAAGGGTGACGGTAACCGTTCCACTATAACCGGTTTCCGTCCGGTACAGGTCGGCATTTTGAGCCATGATGTCCCTATACTCGGTGGAATGGTCCACCGGTATGCGTAGCCAGATTTCGCCTTCGGCGGGTTGAATGTTGCCAAATTCACCCGATTCCTGGGCTGGCAGGGTGCCCTGCTTCTGGGCTGCAGTGGCGCCATCGGCCAACTCTGGATGGGACGCCTCGTACTCCAACTGCCAGACCGGGTTGTGGGTCTGGAGGGAAAGAATGGGAAGGGTGTCGCGAGCCACATCTTCATAGATTTGGTTGTTAACCAGCTCTAATTCGGCCTGGGCCAGCCGTATCGGATCAATGCGCGCCCAGGAGTTTTCAGGGGGGATGTAACCCGTTTCTGTTTTCGGGATGTCATCTGCAATCTGCGGTTGCCCGACGACGTCGGTGTCCGAATTCGATATCGGTGA
Organism: Desulfosarcina cetonica JCM 12296; assembly: GCF_001311845.1. Classification (GTDB taxonomy): domain Bacteria; phylum Desulfobacterota; class Desulfobacteria; order Desulfobacterales; family Desulfosarcinaceae; genus Desulfosarcina; species Desulfosarcina cetonica. The sequence goes on from NZ_BBCC01000005.1 coordinate 53,868, forward strand.
TGCTTCGGAAACCTTGCCGGAAACGGGATGAAGAAAGATGTTTTCTTCATGTGCCTGTTTTACGGGTACTCCCGGATGCGGATCATTCGAAGAATAATGGACGTAAGCGACGAACACTCCCATCACGAGAGCCGCCACACCAACCAGGATTGCTTTTTGCGTAATCTTCATTATTCTATTTCACCTTTGGTTCTGCCAGGTTCGCCAAATCAGGATTACCAACGGATAGGCAAACCCTTTTTACCTGAGGATATCATTCAAACGGTACCGTTTCCCTGTAACGGCCCATAAGCATCAGGTAGTCTGCATAACTTGCCGGCCCATCCCCATTAAAATCCACGGAAGCATCCCATTGAGACGATTCGGGATCGATGGTGGCCAGCAAACGCCAAAACCAGTAATCGCCGACAGCGACAAGGCCGTTGTTGTCTACGTCGCAATCACAGGGGTTACCGTAGCCGTCACCGTCCGAATCGGTTTGCAGGATATTCGCCGTTGCCTTGCAGTTGTCCAGGTTGTCGGGAATGAGATCCCGGTCAGCAATCGGCCCGTTCGGCGTTGTCAATCACCGTTTCGGTACGGCTGGTGACCAAGGTCTGCAACGGGTCGGTGGAGAGCGACGGATCGCCATGTGCGGTCTGGATCAACAAAGCCGTGGCCGCACCCACAATGGGTGTGGTCGAACTCGTATAAGTCATAGGCGCCACCAGGTCGGGGCGTGTGCGTCCGGCCGTGTATAAGTCATCCACGGCCGAGCAACCCCGACTGTGGATGCCGTCGGTACGACCCACGGCAATAACATTGAAGACCGATGCCGGCAAGGGACGCATGATTGTGGAACTGTTGACCAGGCCCACCGTCTGGATGCATTCGTCTCGGTCCACGGTCCAGTCCAGGCGTCGCAGCAGAACCGACGTCTCCGTGTCGTCATCCAGGCCCGATCCCACCCAGCTATGGTTCTATGGTTGGCCATGCGGCAGGCAGTCTGGGCCGGCTGGTGGGAATAGCCGGAATAGAGGTATCCGTATAACATCCAGTGACCGGCATTATGGACATCAATATCGGTGATGCCGGAAGCCATGGAGACGGAATCGCCGTAGAACAGTTTGACCACGCTGGTGGCATGGCTGGAAAAAATACCATCCGATGCCCCGTTACAGTCGTTCAGGGTTTCGCCGGAAAAAACAGTGTTATTTGGATCGGGCATCCATGTGTATGCATCATCCACAGTGGCCGCGGCCTCCACCTGACAAACAGGCAGGCCCGTGCCGTCCGGCAGGTCGTCGCCCAATTCGTCAGCCAACGTCACATAGCCGACGTCGGTTTTCCAGTCGGCCAGGACAGCCAGGAGAGAAAAAATGGAGGACAGCAACAGAAGTGTTATCGTCGTAAGGAAGCGACCATGACGGTTGTCAAACATTTGGTTTTGTCCATTCTAAAGAATACTTCTCCCGCCCCCAAACGTGAACCTGCCAGCCTGAACGGCCCGGCAGGCAAAAACAAAGCTCTAAAAGTTCAAATGGTTATCGGTCATGCCGCCGCAGACCAACCAAGCCAAGCAGTCCAGAGCCCAGCAGCCAGACAGCGGCAGGGACTGGGACGGCAGCAAGGTCAGCCCCTATACTCTCTGGTTGATAAGTAACTGGCAAACCGTCCTCTACAAATGTCATTGCCTGCCCTGATCGATAAAAAGCTTCGAAATCAGGCAAACCATCATCAACCAACAGCTGCAAATCATAGGTAAATGTAAGTGCTGCAACTTGAACTCTGTCATCAAGGACTATATCTGAAGACATAAAATTTAGCGCTTCTATTCCCTGAACATAAGGAGTACTATTCTCGAATGTAGAAAAGCTTACCCACCACTGGGCTCTATTTCTTCTCCGCTTAAAAACGAAATACCTTCAGACATGTCGTACAAAATATCAAAAGAGTAATTCGACAACGTCTCCCCTTCACCAACAATCCAAACATCAATTGTCACTTCCCCAGAAGATGGGTAATAGACGTCGCCATCATTGGACAGAGATATCCCATCAATGGTTAAATCAACATATGCTGCGTTGATTGGTGAAACTATAAGAAGGGAAAGAAACAGCCCAACAATGATAAATTCTATTTTCTTCATTTTTCCTCCACTGGCTGGTTATTACTTTGTTCTGAAATGCATTTGCATCGACTTATATTTTTTTACTATCCATGCATACTATCTTGATTAATAAAATGGAGCATCTTCGAACCACCGCCCCCTGAAGTTATTGTAATCGCTTATACCGACGGTTCCATCTGAGTCCATGTCAACGATAGGGTCGGTACCCAAAAACTCTGACCTAAAAATATTATAGTCGGAGATGCCAACAATTCCATCATTGTCAAAATCCGCATCGGCAGCATTCCCCCATCCATCCCCATCCGTATCTTCCTGACCGGCGTTGGGGGTGAGGTAGGCATTGTCCGCAGCATCCGGAATTCCATCGCCATCGCTGTCCGGCGCGGTATCCGGATAATAGATGGTCAGGCGCGGTGAGACGCCCGTCAGCCAGTAGTCAGTGGCCGACCCGGGGCTGCCATAGCAGGTACCGTTTGTCTCATAATAGGTGGGGTTCCACATCACGGCCAAGCCGCGGCCCCAGTTGCCGAACAGTATGCCGGTGGCTGAGTCATCCTGGCAGGGGTCGGGCGCGAAATACCTATACTCGCTGTTGTCGGACTTGTCTCCGTCGGTTACCGGCGAGGTGCGGGTACCATCGGCAATGTCGTTGACGATACCGGCCCTGATCAAGGCCGCGTAGCCGTTTTCACTCACGCCACCGGTTCCAAAAGCGTCACCACCGCCGATGTGCAAATTGCCCTCGGCATCCTCGCCCAGATAGGCGGCGCTGATAATGTTACTGGCGACAATCTTGGTATTTCCTTCATACGCGAGCGACGATCCGCTCACTGGATCCCACTCCGATGGCCCCCACACCTTCAGTTCCCCGGTACGATTCGTTGGGTAGGTGTAATATCCCAGGCCGGTAATCAGGTTGCCGTTGCCATCCACCTCCACATCCGAGGAAGCACCAGGAATGCCAAAAATCAGCGGTACACCTACGTGCGTGGAAGGATCGTTGTCCTCGGTGTCGATGGCACCGACACCGCTTGCAAAGGTGCAATCCGGATCCTCGTCATAGGGCTCGTCACATCCGTCGGGCCACATGCCGCCGTTGATCACGAAGTACTGATTGTCTGCCCAGTCACCGTCATAGTAAGCGACCTGTTGAAAAAGAGAGACGCCGCCGATGACATTCGTGGGCGCGTTATCACCATCCAGCTCGAAAAGAAGCGGCGGATTGGAAACGCTGAGAACGTGGGTGTCGATAATTGCCAGAGGGGCACCGTAACCGATCCCCAGGGCGATCTTGCTGCCGTCCGGCGAAACGTGGATGAAGCTGGGGTCCATTGTTGTCGGAACCGTAGCCACCAAGTCCCACTGGCTGGAGCCATAAGTTCGTTGCAGGTAGAGATTCTTACCGGTAGCGGCGATCAGGCGGCCCACGGCTTCGAATTGGCCGTCAATGACGTCCGTGGTACCGTCGGGGAAGAAATCGACGGCCGTGAACCAGCTCGGACCCGCACCTACGTATTGGCCCTCGACGATTGGGAGGTCCACCACGGCAGTCGTTCCGGCCGGTGTATTGTAATGATCGAAATCCTGCGCGGCGGCAACTATGGGCATGGACGCCACACAAAACGCCAGCACCCCTAGCCACTTAAAAATGCGTTTCATAGGTCCTCCTTTTCACTCTTTTCAAGTACGCAACAGGAAAGCCGAACACCCTTGCGGCAACCCGGCGCTCCCTTTTTCGGAATCTCTTGTTTGAAAGCCGCGCCGTACGATGGACGGGGGTGGCTTTCCACAATTTTTGATGGTGATAAATGAATTTTTTAATCCACCCATCGTAAATACGCATTTACTATTTTGCGCATTCCCCGTATTTATTTGCGCCGACGCCGCAAACCGACCACCCCAAGCAAGCCGCTGCCCAGCAGCCAGACCGCCGCCGGCACGGGTACCGGAGCCACATCGGCAAAGGCGTCCACTTCACCGCCGGAAAAGCCCTCGATCCCCTCGACCCTGACATATTGAATCCAATCATAGCCCGATTCGGCCAGGTCAAAGCCCGTACCGCCGCCGGAGCCGTCATAGAGGGCGATGGCATCGGCGGCGGACATGCCTCCCGCCAAAAGCGTATCGGCCAGATCCGGGTCCACCGGCTTGGTGAAATCCGACTCCGTGTCGGTCCACTGCTCGTTTTCGCTGTCCCAGAGATAAGCCTGGGTGGGAAAGGCGCTGTCGCAGTATGGGCCGCTGTCATAGGTGTACCATTCCTCCCCATCCTGGCTCACCGACACCACAAGCTGCTCGAACCAGGCACCCCCCACCAGCATGTAATCTTCCATATTGGAAAGATCGCTCACGAAACCGCTCCCGACATAAAACGGGTTGCCGAAAACCAAAAGGTCGATTCCGTATGGGTTCAGCGGATCGTCCTCAACCTGGTGATCGAATTTCACCGTGACATACTCGCCGGTGTTGAGGGTGGTGATCAGTTTTTCATCGTTCAGCCCCACATTCCAAGCTGGCTCGACGAGCTTGACCCTACCGGTTGCCGGGTCGAATCCGGAGTTTTTGAAGTTGGTCGAGGGTTTGCCAAGCACCGCGTAAGGATCATTATACAGGAATGACCCCGTAAGGAGCTGCTGTAATCCACCAGTTCGGTTGCAAAGCTGGAATAGCCGAAGGCCGGGGCGGCCAGCATGACAACGGCCATACACATTAAAATTTGGGTTACTGCTTTCATTGAATGTTTCTCCTTAGATATCAACGCAAAAGCAGAAGCTATCAAAACCGCCGCAACTGCAATTTTCTGTTTCATTTCTCGTTCCTTTCTCATGGACAGCGCATTTGTGAGCCGACTTTATTCACGAGCGTTCTTTTCGCTTCACCCCCATTAACCCCAACAAACTGCTACCCAACAGCCACACAGCGGCGGGAACGGGGACGGAAGACGTAGCTGCGTCGTCATAATAAGTCCGGAAAACCGCATCATCACCGGCGTAGAACCCGCCCTGATAGTACAATCCGCCATTCGGGTAAGGATCTCCCAGATAAGGATCTCGCGTGATCATGCCGGTTCCCACAATCTCGAAGACATACGTCTCGCCCACGGCAAGCCATAGGTCGGGATCAATATCGAAGAATGTATAGCCGTCCAAGCCAGGGGTCTCATAATCCGTGGTGTAAAGAATGTTTCCGGTTATGGTATCCTCTCTAATATTCAGGTAGGTCGAGCTGCCACCCAGGTAGGCGATGGCTGCCAAGTTAGACTGAGAAGGGATGAAGCTTTGGCCCATGGGACTAAAGACCGCGATGTTCAGGCCCCCTCCCCCTTGGGAATTCTCTTGATCGACAATTAGTGCAGCATGACTCCAAGCCGCCGACAAAACAAAGGTGGCAACCACTATAATTGAGAATAGTGCGCGTTTCATTTTTTATCTCCCTTTCTATCTTTAACGTCTTCTTCTCAAACTGGCCAAGCCAAGCAGCCCTGAGCCAAGCAACCAGACAGCAGCCGGCACGGGAACCGGCGCGGCAGCAAAGGGAATGTCAAGTTGGTCGTCGGCATAATCAGGCAGGGTGCCGAACCACATGATGGCGTTGATACCTTCAAACTGGCCGTCGGCGAGCAGTTCTTCAGTAATTCCGGCTGTGTTGAAGTCCCACTCGGAGTCTCCCCATGTACCCCATACCAAATCGGGGTCACTGGTGCTGGCCAGGTTCCAGCTACCCTCCTCGATGTGCATGTGACTTCGTTGTCTTCTTCGTCCCAGTAGCCGATGTTATTAACAAAGGCCCCGCCATAGCCAGTGTCTACGATCAGAATGCCGGCATCATTGAAAGCGGTAAGCATGTCCGACTCATAAGCCGTGCCGTCCCAGCGAAAACCGAAGGCATGGGATTCGGATAGAATATCCTTGCCGTTTGCTTCCTGATCCAACTTATTCCAATCCACCACCAGGATGGTTTCGTTTGCGCCGATACCGGCCCAGGCTTCCACATCCACCCAAGTCCCGTTGAAGTCATAGACCGCCGCGTGGGCGCCGGTCATCGTGCATAAAATGAAAAAACCAGTCAAAATCATGCGTAGAATCAATTTCATGTGGTTATACTTCTCCTTTGTGGTCTATTTATTTCTTCTGCAAATGCCGATCATCCCCATCAGTCCGCTGCCCAGCAGCCAGACGGCGCCAGGCAAGGGAACCCATGTGGTTGCGGTGTTGTCTGTCGACTGCCAATCTTTTAGCAATTGTCTAAAGGCTTGATCTTCAAAAAGGAAAGAAAAATCATAGAGATCCAGAGCCGTATAAACATAGGCATCGAATTCGTCTCCGGCCCAATCCGTGCCGTCCTCGGTGTTGTTCATGATGAACTGCAATTCCAACCCAAGGTCCGACCACGTGTCGCCAATGATGCCGAAACCAAAATCTTCCAGGCCTTCGCCCTCGACCAAAGTGCCGGTGGATGTTCTTCCGGAAACAATTGCGTCGAGATAATCTTCATACGCTTGATCGAAAATACCGGCCTCGGAATCATACGTAATGGAAAGGGATCCGGATAGCAACGTCAGGCTTTGGCGGCGGATATCCAACGCCAGTGTTGCGTCAAGACTGTATGAGTAGTCTTCGGCACTAAGAAAATAACTGCTTCCGGGTATTTCTACAGCCGCATCACCACTATTGGCGGCCGTGATTTGAGCGACGAACCCCAATCCCCATTGATAGGAGACATCGTAATCCACGATAAGACTGTCCACGGTTATTCGTGGATAGGCAGCATCGAAATCCCCAATCAAGGCGGCATTGGCATCGAAATTGATCAATAAGATAATAAAGCAACTCAACATTAAAACAGCAGTGCTTCTAATAATTCTAACTTTTGTTACATTCATTTTCATCATCTCCCGATTGCCTGTAAACGGGATTCAGGAACATCCCCCTTTTGCTATAGTTAACGTGAGTTCCAAACGATTCCGATCTTCGCTTTTTTTTCACCTCCCCTCTTTTACGATTTCACCGATCCGGGCAAAATAAAAATCCCGGACCGACAGACGCATCGATCCGGGGATCTTCCGTTTTTCTTAACAAGAAGTAGATCTTCCGGTGCCGACCCCGATCCACGGGGGTATGCGGCCTTTCAGGCAGGTCTTCTGACTTCCCCGCCCGCCCGGCGGCCTTCCCGTCACAAGAAGACAGTGGCGTATGATACCAGGCGGTACTCTCCGAATCGGTTTGACGGGGCATGAACACCCTTTGCGTCAAAACGATTCCGAGCGGGGTTACAGCGGCGGGCCCGTCCCTGATTTGCACAGGGTTCCCTTTTAAAGTCATGGGGCATGTTATCGCGAGAAGAAGTGCGCGTTTGGCGACCGATCTCCCATGTATCCCCTGACTACCCAAAAGTGATGGTGAATCTCAAAAGCCAAAGAACAAAAAAAAAGCCGGGTGACCTTTTCAGGGCAACCCGGCGTTCCTTTTGACGAGAGGTAGGATCCGTGGCTTTCCGGCCTCCGGTTACCCGGAGTGTGGCGTTTACCTGTTTGTTACGGGTAGGTTCTCGTTTTGTGTATACTTGACTTGCTTTATAAAAGATTGTAATTCCTTGCGGGAAACCGGAACTTCGTTGCGTTTTTTCTCACAATCCTGATGTTGACTGATGATAAGCGCTACGCTGACGCCGCCGGCCATTGCCAAAGGAAGAAGTAGCCGGACGAAACGCGGGGCAATCGTTTTAAGATGTCATCCTTCGGCGGCTGCCTATCACGCCCAGCAAACCGCTGCCCAGCAGCCAAACGGCGGCAGGCACCGGCACCGGTGCCACGTCGGCAAATGCATCAATCTCGCCAGCCAGTGATGCAGCGGCATTCCCCTCCACTTTGATATATTGAATCCATTCAAATCCGGATTCATCGAGATCGAAACCGGTACCGCCGGCGGATCCGGCATACAGCAACATGGCTTCGTAAGACGACCGTCCAGCAAAATCGGATTTTGTCAGGCTGGGATCCACCGGAAGGGTATAGTCGTTCTTGGTGGTGGTCCAGCCGTTACCGGTTTCGTCGAAAAGATTCGGGTCCCACACCCAGGGATTCGTGGGATAGGCGGTATCCCCGTATGGACCGTTTTCATAGGTGTACCAGGTTTCACCATCCTGGCTGACAGAAATCAGCAAGGGCTCTGCCATGGCACTTCCCGTCGTCAGAGTATACTCCCGGTGATCGGTATCGTCGTAGACAAACCCGATTAACGGAATCGTCTGTATTCTCATTTGAATATTCTCCTTTCCGTTTCCTGGGCCGATTGCGTTTCACGATTTCATTTTCCGACGGATGCCGATGATTCCCATCAAGCCGCTGCCGAACAGCCAAACCGCCCCGGGGATGGGAACAGCAGACTGAGCCGCCACAGGTGTAATCGGTGCCGATCCATCCCCATAACCGGCGGTTCCACTGAAGCTCCAGCCGTCCCAGGAACCGTCAGACAACACCCTGGCCGAAATTCCATAACCGGAGTAGGCCCAGTCAGACCCGCTGTCGCTCACCCAGTAGCTCCAATAGCCGGAGTACCAGCCTTCCACGTAGTGATCACCCTCGTCCGAGGGAGCGCCGTCTTCTCCAGGGTATTCTCCGGCTTCGTAGCCGAAACCGTCGTTATCCAGGTCATAGCCGATGCCCGACACGGTGTATGCGCCACCGAAAGACTCCCACCATACTAACTTTCCATACAGCCTGGCGTCGTCGCCGTATAAACCGCCGACATAAGGGCCGCCGGTGGCGGTTCCGCTGCCGACGATGGCCGCAAACATATCCGCACCGGTAGCTTCGCCGTCCCAGCGATATCCCCAGACCAGCGACTCGGGTTCCTTGCCGTCCCGCCAGTCGATCACCAGAGCGGCTTGATTCTCGCCTTCGCCCACCCAGTAGGTGATGTTGTCGAAATCAAAGTCCGTGTAAGGGCTGGCCTCGGCGGAAGCTGCGTCATCAGCAGGATTAAGAAAACAAGCCCGTAAACAAAAAAGGTTAACAAACGGTTTCTTTTCATGAGCCATCCTCCTTCTTTTGTGTGTTTGGAGTTAAATCTGGGATGAAAAATGTAAAGAAAAGTTGAGAATTTGTTATAGACGATATCGCTCAACGATGATTGAATTTTTTTGCGCTTAACGTGCACTTTGTTGCGTTTGTCAATGGTGGCGGAAGAGGAGAGACGTCTTAGGAAATGATGACATCCGAAAGGAAGACAGGAAGTGAAAGACGGTGAGTAAAAATCACAGCTTGCGTGGTGGCTGACGAAAGGACAATGAGCAGGATGGGGAGAAGAGGACTTCGAACCCATCGGCATAGTCCGATCGCCGCTTAGGATGGAACCCGTCGATCGCCCTGAGCTGAACACCGATGAAGCCCTGGCGGATCAGTTCGCCCTGCCGTTCGATGTTTGTCAGGCGGACGGCGATGGATTCATTTGTTGTCTCACCACCACCGAAGGGTCGGGTGAGGTCCTGGTAGACGATGTAGCGCAGTTTTCCGTTATACTTTCGTTTCAACTGCCGGATGGTGAAGCCGCTTTGCAAAAGAATCTTGATGTTCCAGTAATTATAAGGCGATACGGTTGCGCAGAGGTGGATATGACGCTGCAATTGCCGGATGCGCGCAATGGCCTTGACGTTCATTCGCCAGCCCAGTGAATTGCCCCGGAAATCGGGGTGCACACAAATCATCTGCAAATTGGCGACCTGTTTCAGCGCATCGGCGGATTCCAGTCCGATGTCATACCCCAGGTTCCATTCGCGGTCGTCCACATCCGGGAAATAGACGTTACGAAAGGCGATGAGCCGGTTTTGCACGAAAACACCGAGGATGAACCCTTGGGCAGCGATATGGCGCGCCATGAATGGCCGGGAAAAGGCTTCCAGCAGATCTTTCTGGCTCAAACGGTCAATGATGACCGCCTGAAGGGCCATGATCTGCGGCAGGTCGCTTTCGGCCAAATAGCGCATTTCAAATGCGGCGTCCGCCGCACCAAGCGCCGTCGGCCATTGCTTCAGGGTTCCGATTTCAATCATGCCGCTCCTTTTGAATCGTCTGCTTTTGAATCGCCTGCCGTTGGTGAGCGACCGGTTTTTCTGAATAGGGGGCCGCTTCCCAAAGGGTCGCGGTATTGTCATGGCCAGCGCTGGCGATCATGCGATCGTCCGGTGAAACGGCAAGGGCGACAATCGGCGACGAAGGGCCGCGCAGTTCCAGGAGTTCCTGACCGCTTTGCGCATCCCAGACCTTGATGCTCTTATCCCATCCGGTGGAAATGAGCCGTCGCCCGTTGTCGACATACCGCACGGCACAAATCGATCCGTTATGTCCCGTGAGGGTCTGCCGCAAGTCACCGGTGGAAACGTCCCAGACCTTGATGGTCTTGTCCCAACTGGCGGTGGCGAGGCGCCGGCCGTCCGGGGAGAAGGCCAGCGCATAAACCGCCGCCGAATGCCCGTCAAACACCTGGGTGGTCGTTCCGGTAGCGGTTTCCCAAAGCCTGACGGTGTGGTCCTTGCTGCCGCTGGCCAGCAGACTGCCATCGGGAGAGAATTGAATCGCGACCACGGCATCCTGGTGGCCCGTCCAGGTGGCCGTTTCCTGAAAGGTCGTCAAATCCCAAAGTTTGATGGTCCGATCCCAGCTTGCCGTGGCGGCAGATTTGCCGTCGGGAGAAAAAGCCACGCCGGTAATGGAATGGGTGTGCCCCGAAAGCCTGGATACGATTTCGCCCGTAGCGACCCGCCAGAGGATGGCCGCGTTGTCCGCGGCCCCGGATAAGAGGAGACGGCCGTCCGGGGAAAAGGCCACCGCCGCCACGCGCCCATGGTGACCGCTCAGCGTCATGATGGCGGTCTGATCGGCGATGTTCCATAGTTTCAGCGTGCCGTCATGGCTGCTGGTGGCCAGCGTTCGGTTGTCCGGGGAAAAAGCGACACCGCTGACAAAACTGCCATGGCCGATGAACTGGATGCGGTCTCGGCTGCGCTGGGCGTCCCAGCACTTGACGGCCCTGTCGGCGCTGCCGGTCAGGATATATCGGCCACTGGGAGAGAAGTGAACGGCCTGGACGCTATCGGAATGGCCCTGAAGCCGGATCAGCGGCCGCCCGCTGGTCGCATCCCAGACGATGGCGCTCTTGTCGGCGCTGCCGGTTACGACCCGCTGGCCATCCGGAGAGAACGAAGCCGCATAAATGGGTCCCGTATGCCCTTGAAGCCGGCACACCGGCGGGCTGCCTTCATCGGTCTGGACCAGCGCCGTATTCTCCAAGGTTCGTTTGATGAAACGGGTTTTATCCGGCGAATAAAACAGGTAGGCGCCATCGTCCCGGGTTTCGTAACCGGCCTGGGTCATGGCACCGCTGCCGATATCCCAGAAAAACATCAGGCCATCGGTATGGATGGCCCATAGCCGCCGATTGTCCGCCGACAAACCGACCTTGTCGATTTTTCCGGCGATGCCCGAATAGGTGCCGACCACCTGGCCGTCCGCCAGATTCCACAACTTGATGGTGCCCCCCCGATCGGCACTGACAAAACGCCGCTCGTCCGCTGAGAACGCCACGGCGACGATCGATCGGTCGTGGCCCCTGAAGGTCGCCAGTTCCAGATCGCAAAGCCGCATGAGACGGCCCCATTCCCAGCCGCGCAGGTTTTGCGGCAATTTATGCAGCAGGGTTTGTGCTTGGGAAAAAAGCTGGTCGTTCAATTTGCGGGCGGCCAAGGCAATGGCGGTGTAGTAATTCTCTTGGAGTGCTTCGGTTTGGGCGATGCGCATCTGGTGCTCCGCCGAAACCGCAAGGTCCTTTTGCGCCTTGACGATAAAAAAGCCAATGGTGACCACGGCCAGGGTGACCAGGACCAGCGTCAGGGAGGCGAGCTTGAGCCAGCGGATATGCTTTTGATGCACCTGGCGCTCCGCTTTGGCCGCCACTGCTTTTCCCAGCAGGGCCCGATGCGCGCCCTGGTCCGCATCGAGGAGCGAGATGGCCAGATCGTAATCCTTGTTTTTGAAAGCGGCGCCGGCGTAATCCAGATTGACTTTGATTTTGGCCGCCGCGGCCCGTGGATTGTCCGGCCACATCAACAACGCGTTTTCATAGCTGAACAGGGCCATCTGATAGTCCTGATAGGCACGCGAGGCCTTGGCCCGGGCATGGATGTCAGCGGCGCCCTGGCAAAGGGTGATGCTTTGGGCATGGGACTGGTAATCCCGGATGGCCTGGCTGAATTCGGCCACATCCTGATACCGTTGGGATGGATCCGTGGCCATGGCCTTCAAGGCGATATCGATCAGCTCCGACGTTTTCTTCGTGGGTTGAATGACATTGCCGGCCACTTTTCTGAGGCATTCCTTGAGGCTGCGGCCCGATGCGGGGTCAATCCGGTTTCGATCTCATAAAGGATGCCGCCCAAAAGGTAGATATCGCTGAAGTGATTGACCCGGCTGGCATCGGCGTCCACCATTTCCGGTGCCATGTACAAAGGGGTACCGGCCTGGCTGGACAACGGCGACAGCGCTTCGGCCTTACCCTGGCCCGACGGACTGACCGCGACGCCCCAATCCATCACGAATACTTCTCCGTAGTCGCCCAGCATGACGTTGTGCGGCTTGAGATCGCGATGGATCACCCCTTTGGCGTGGGAAAAGGCAATCGCATCACAGACCCGCAGCAGGATGTCGATATTCTCGGCTTCGGTTTTACTGCCGATCACCTGGCTCCAGGCAATTCCCTTGACCTTCTTCATGGTATAGAACAAACGCTGCTCTTGATCGATACCGAGATCGTAGATGGGGACGATGTTGGGGTGATCCAAATCTCCGGTCACCACCGCTTCCGAGAGAAAAAGCGACTTGATCAGCGCATCGTCGGCCATTTCGGGCCGGATGACCTTGATGGCCACCTCGCGGTCGATGGTATTCTGGTCGGCGGCATACACCAGCCCGCAGGCGCCCTGCCCGATTTTATCCTTGAGCTTGTACTCCAATCCGTGGGCCGGGTTGTCATCGCTGTCGCCGATCGTGCACTTCCGAATCAACAGATGGGCGTTGCGCCGCGACGGGGGTTCAGGAGGCGTCTGCACCCGAAGTCGGTCCGGATCGATTTCGGCAGCGGAATGATCGAGGACGAAGGTGGGAATGGTTTTACAGGTCTGCCAGAGGATAGGTGTCTCGGCCGAATGGGTTTTCATCTCGCCTCGCTCCATCGACGCCCCGTCATCAGTAAATCTCGTCAGCCATGTTGAGAATTTCGACCGGTGGATCATAGCCGATGATCCGAGCCGCTGCGGTGTTGATGGCGATACGGGGCGGGTCCTGAAACAACTGATCCAAATCACGCGGTTTGGCGCCGTTGAATATTTTGGCGATGGTCTGGGCGTGAAACGCGGCGACATATTTGAAGCCGCGCGGGCAATGCTCAACAGCACGCCGTGTTGGACCTCATTCGACCCGCTTTGGGAAAAGGTCGGCACCTTGCAGGGATGGAAAGGCGCGAGCAGCTCGGCCATTCGATGGAGATCAATGCCCCGATGAACAGTCATGTACAAGGCATCGACCTTCGGCGCCAATTCACGGTGGCAGTTCAAGACGGCCTGGAAGGCCTCTTCTTTACTCACATTCGAAAACGGGGCGTGACAGGCAACGATGGTGAAATGCCGTTCCTTGGCCAGCTTCTCCACATCCTTGATGGCGGCATAGGTTCTGCCCTCGACCGTATCGGTTTCATAGACGATACCCAGCCGGGTAAACCCGAAAATGTCATGAAAAATGCGCAGCTGGCGTTCATAGCGGGTGGGATCGACACGGGCATTGAGGTGATCAAAGCCGGAGTCTTGCGCACTTTTGATGATCTTGGCCCCCACCGGATCGCTGGAGGAGATCACGACGGTCGGAACATGGTGCCGGTGGTTGGCCAGGTCCTGACCGGCCCAGGTTCCCATGGCCAGCATTAAATCGATGTCTTTTTGGGTGTTGAGCCGTTTGATGACGGCACGCTGATTTTGAATGCGTTGCTTTTTGATATCCCAATTGGACGACCAATAGGCATCCGCCACAAACGTGATGTAGTCGCTTTTGATATTTTTGCTGATCCAAAGCCATAACAGCGATGTATCGGCCTCATCGCCCAGGGGGAGGGTGTCGATCTTTTCCACCCATCCGAGGTCCGCCAGGGCAACCACCAGGGCTTTTAAATTAAGCGGATAATTGCTGTAGGGTCCCCCTTCCAGGTACCCGATGCGCCATTTCCGGCCATGATGGGTGGTGGGCTTGATCGAAAATAGGAGTTCACCGGCCGCGCCGACCGATGCCGCATGGAGGCAGGCGATCAACATCACACCAATCATCATCCATGATTTCAATGGCATCATGCAGGGCATCGAACCCCGTTTCGGCCCCTCTTTCAGGTGCCGCTGTTTTTTATGCACGGTCATTCAGAACAACCACTCTGTTTTCAGGATCGCAACCCACACTCAGGATCATCGCCAAATCCGAAATAAACTTGAAACGATTTTTCCCCTTGGGTCCAAGCGCCGGGTACCGCTATCGGCCCGAGAAATGGCAAGCCGTATCGCGGGATATTATGCTACAATGCCCCTCCAGAGGGTATGGGCATTTCTTTTTCGTGACCGGCGATGGGCATATGGAAATCGATATCAGAGACAGGGCAACGCTGAACCATGCCGATGTGACCGCGCTGAATTTCATCCGCGCCACCCCGCCCTATATCTTTCGACGGCACTATCGGCACGGGTTGCGCTCCCACATCATGGAAATTCTAAACCCGGGTGATGTGGCCATCGAGCAAAGTGGCACGATCATGGATGGCATCCGTCACTTCCCCATGGCCAGACCGCGTAGAATGTTTCGGATTTTTCGAACGCGTCTGAAGACACTGGATGAGGCGTTGGGCGAAATCGACCGGGTGAAGATCGTCGAACGGTTCCTGGGGCCGGACTTCATGGCCACCTCAACCGAATGCATCGTCGATTACCAGGGGCCGGCCGGAAGAGAAATCGTCTTGTGCGGTTTCCAAAGCTATGTCTCGGGGGCGATACTCGATCCATGGACCCTGCTGGATTCGGCGGAACTGCTCGGCACCCTCTTCGATGCCCTTGGCCCGGCCACCAGGACAGCCGCGCTTGCAAAGGCGGCCTGGATCACAAAGGTTCAACAGCAAGGCGCCCAGTTCATCCAACGGGTCAAACGCATGGTCGAAAAAGCCCGGCACATCCCTGACCTGGCCGGGGTCGGCAACCTGATCCTGACCGCCGGGGGGAACATCCGCCTGGTGGACATCAACAACATCTCGCCGGTGGCCATGGATGATGTCATCCCCCTGGATGAAAAGGGTTACCCGTCTGCGACAAATCCGTCGAGGCGTTGGCCCTCATCGAGGAAAAAATTCTCGGCCGGCCGGTCGAGATCGGTGAGCCGATCTACCGCCATTTCTTCTCCCCCCGGCGACGGGCCGCCGTTCGCGAAAAAGAGGCGTTATTCTGGCAGTCGCGGCCCGGGAATCGATTCCCTCACCCCCCCACAGCCATAACGAAACCGGCCCGCCGCCTGCTTCCGACGGACCGTCCCGCAAGCGGTATTTCTGGAAAAACGGTTTGACAATTCAAGCAGTTTAATTATAAACGATATTCATTTATTGAAACATATTTTTTTATTTACACTACAATAGTTAATATGTTAAGGGTGCAAATAATACAATGATATAATAGTTATTGCTTCTGTACCTACAGCCTTGTTAAGCGATCATGCACATACACACTGAAGCGCAAATCGGATTTAAAAACGCTCAATTTGCCCTCCGTTGGACCGACTCGGCCAAAGGTTGTCCGTTTCTGCGCGCAACCCTGATTTCAAAAAGCGCATGGAAACGGCAGAACTCCGACCGCCAGAAAAAAAAGGTCCCCTTAACACCGAATCACTTCCCGCCAATGAATCACGCTCGGGCAGAAAGGGCCCCATCGCCGTTTCTGCCGCTTTTCATTTTTGCATGCAAACAAGATTGACCGCCAGTTCCATGGCGAAAAGGCGTTGAGAACGTCAAGCCCATGGTCTGGAACCGATGGCGCCAATGCAGCGTCATTGGACCGAGAACCTTCTTTCAACCGTGGTTCCGGATAGGCTGGCAGCCACGAAACCCATATAGCGCCGGTCAGCCCATGGGGTAGATACACCCGGCGCAACCATTATTAGGCAGGCGATAGACTATCGGATCTGTAAGCGGCATCCCCCGCCGCATCATGCCGCGAGGGTATTCTGCCACCGCGCGTGAATGGATGCTGAAGCAGCGATCGTCGATGGTTGTCGCCATTTAAACACAAACGAGGAGGAAGTAAAGATGAAACGATGGTTATCAGTAGGGATGGCATTGGCGTTGATTGTGTTCATGGCCTTACCGGCCATGGCGGAGCCCAGGTTGAGCGTCTCTGGGTCGTATGAAGTGACGGGTGTTGCCTCGAAAGGCGTCGGCGATCAGAATGTTCCCCAGGACGAGTCGGACAACGACGAGGCGGATTTTGTCCACCAACGGTTTCGTCTTCAATCCAAAATAAAGGCTTCGGACAGAGTTACCGGTACCCTGCGGTTTGACTTTGCCGAAGGCAACTGGGGGCAGGACCAGTCGTTCCAAAAATACCGCGCCGCCTACGGCAACGGAGATGATCTCCAGGTGGACCGCGCCTATGTGACCGTCAACATGGATTGGGTCAGTATCAACGCCGGTCTGCAGTTTTTTCCCATCGGGCAGACCCAGGTGTTTCGTGACAACCAACCTGGATTGCAGTTCATGATCAAGACCGGCAGCCCAATCGGAATCCACTTGGGATGGATTAAAGTCAGCGAAAGTATCGGGGTCGGCGGCTATTTCGGCAGAGAAAACGATGACGAGGATGAGTATGGGGATACCGACCGTTGGCTGGGGGAATTAAGCTACACGACGGACATATTCACCGCCAAGGCGTTTTACGTGAGGCAAACAGATGATGGCAGCGGTGAAGTTACAACATGGACGTACAGCACAGTAAATGGCCCTAGCAGTAAAACAACAACTAACGTTGAAGACGAGCCCTGGGTGGCGGGGTTGTACGTCAAAGGCGATATGGGGGCCTTCTCCTATCACGGTGAGTTTGCCCAGTTTGGCGGTGAAAAAGGTGACACCGATTACTGTGGCACCCAGGTCAACTTCAACGGCCAATATGCGCTGTCCGACGCCCTGACCGTGGGTATGGATCTTTTCTGGTCTTCGGCCCAGGATGATGACGAGATCAAAATCACCTCCATGGGGGACCCCTTTGCCAGCTACGACATTCGCAACGGCGGCGGCTTTGGCTGGGATATGCTCACCTGGGCCCAGACCAACGCACCTGTCTATATTTCCAACGCGACTGGAACCGCCCCTTCGAATGGACCGCTGGGCGGCGACGTGTTTGATCCCTTTAATACCGGTGCCGGCGCGATTGGCTTTGGTCCCGGTGTAAAGTACATCGCCATGGACAAGCTGACCCTGCTCGGTATCTGCCATTTCATGTGGGCCGATGACGATGATCTCCAGGACGTCACTGGCGAATTCGAAAAGGGTTACAACTTGATCCTGGCCGCCGTTTATCAGTTGGATTCCAACGCCGCCCTGCATGGCATCTATCAGCGGGTGGGCGCCGATTTCAAGGATGGTGTGGATCCGGATCTCCGATACCTTCGGGTTGATGTTGCGTATCGCCTTTTAGTACTGAAGTTAGAACGCATGGGTTGACGGTACCTGTGCGGTAGGGTTTAATCGGGAAGCCTGTCTTTGACAGGCTTCCCCTGCTTTACAGGAACGCCGGCTATGGCCGGCGTTTACACCTTGACTTCAATCGCTGGGTATGTAATTTTTCCAACCCACTGTCACCATTTGGAAAGATTGTCCGGAAGCATTGCGTCCCTCAGACGGCGCTTCGCCTTTGCATGAACACGTACCTCCTAAGAAAGAGATGGGAAGCTGTGAACAGACGAAAACCGGTGAAAACAGGCCATTCATGTACTCTTCTAATGGCGGTCATGACCTTGGCCGTCGGCGTTCTTTTCAATTTCGTGCAGCTCGGTTGGGCTGCCACGCCCACCCGAATCCTGGTGATGCCCTTTACGATTAACGCAGCCGACAAACTCGACTATCTGCAGCGCGGGATTACCGATATGTTAACCTCCCGTCTGGAGCGGAAGGGCAAGATCGTTGTCGTCACCGCCGAAGGGAAAAAGGAAAACATCTCTTCCCTTGCACGCAAAACAAAGGCCGATTACGTGGTCAGCGGCAGTGTGACCATGCTGGGAAGCGGTGTGAGCACCGATGCGCGGGTGTTCAGTGCGGATGCCTTGGACGACCCGGTGATCTCATTCGGACGGACAGGGCACCAGGCGGCGGAGGTCATTGCCCACGTCAATGAACTGGCCACCCAGATCAACACGCAACTTTTCAGCCCTGCCGCGACCGGCAGCGCTCAACCCGGTGTTGTAGCGCCTGTCCCTGTTGCGCCACCCGCACCGTCGGCAACCGCCCCGGGACCGGTCAGATCCGAGGGTCTCGCGGCCGCGCCAGTCACCCCGGAAAAACCGTTTCCGATGAAGGCGCGTAAAGATGAAGCCGCCAAGGATCCGGTACGGCTACCAGGAATTGGAATGATCAAAGACCAGTTGAAGGGTCTGACTGCCGGCGACGTCGATGGTGACGGCATCGCCGACATTACCTGTATCACGGCCAACCATTTGTTCGTTTACCATTTCATCCAGGGGCGGTGGGTCAAGCTGGCCGAGTACGACGGCATCAGGGATTTTATTGGTGTGGATGCCGCCGATCTCAACCACAACGGTCGCGAGGAGATTTTCGTCACCCGCTTCAGCCGGACGGATGGCAAGGTGCTTTCCTTTGTTCTGGAGTGGGACGGCAAGGCGCTACAGCCCGTCGCATCTGGTCTGCCCTGGTTTTTTCGCAACGTGGATATTTCCCAACGCAGGCGAATCCTTTTGGGACAACGGCAGCAGCGGATGGAACCGGGCAACCTCTTCTCCCCGGGTATTTATGAGATTAAATGGACGGGCAGCGAGTATACCACCGGTGAGCGTCTGACACTACCGCGAAATCTGAATATCTTCGGCATTGCCGATGGCGCCGTCCGTGAACCGGGCAAACCGGAAGTGGTAGCGTATAACTCGGACGGCTATGTGCAGATTCTGAATGCTTCCGGAGAAGAAGCCTGGGTTTCCGACGATCGATATGGCGGCGCTTCGACCTTCATTGTGCTGCGGGACGAATCACAAGCCGACGTTGAGGATTACATCTATTTCTCACCCCGGATTCATTTGCACGACATCGATGGTGACGGGGTCCAGGAAATGCTGGTGGTCAACAACCAGGCCAGTTTTCCGGGCAGCGGCGTCCTGGAACGTCATCGGTTTTACGCCAAGGGCCGCCTCGAATGGCTCAAGTGGCGCAATGACGGGATTCGCCCGGTGATGGAGTCCTTAACGTGGTCCGGTTCATCGCCGACTCGGCCTGATCGACATCGATGGTGATGGTGATCTGGACGTTGTCGCGGCAGTCGTGAAAGACAAGCAAGGCTTGCTCGCCGAGGGAACCAGCTATCTGGCCTGCTTCAGTTTCGATGCTCACGAGTAATCCCACCCCGATCACCAAAACCAAACGCCGCGCCCAAAAGGCGCGGCGTTTGGCTGATTGAGACAAGGGTTTTCAAACCAGCTTTTACACAGTACGGGTAATCAGGTAAACTCCCAAGCAGATAGTCAGAATTCCCGCCCAACGCACCATGTCCACCGGCTCCCCGAACAGGGCTTTCCCTGCCAATGCGGCAACGATATAACCGATGCTCAGCATGGGGTAGGCATAGCTGACCTGCACCCGGGAGAGCACCATCAGCCAGACGATCACGCTGACCCCATAAAAACCGATGCCCAGCAGGACGAACGGATTCGTCCCGACCTTGAAGCCGATGGGAATCAGGTTGTCCAGGGAAAAGGCAAACGCGCCAATGGTGCGCATGCCCTGCTTCAACACAATCTGTGCGGCGGCATTGAGCAGAACGCCAACGAGAATCAGCGGCAAGTATTTGTTCATGAAGTTATTTCCACCATTTGTGAGACAAGAGGTCGATGCATCCGTTGAGATCCGCCGACCGTTGAGGTTATAGGGTGCCGGTATACGCCTCCGGCACGTAAAAGCCAATACAGTAATTGACGAATCCGTCAATATTGGGCAAACACGTATCCCCCTGCCCCACTGCTATCCGTATAAATCGGCGATGGCAGCATTTTCTTCCATTTGCGGTAATGCTTGGCCTTGCCCACCAGGACAACCTGGCCGGCCGCATGACGCTTGATCAGGGTTTGAAATTGGCTCTCATCCAGGCCCCGCCGGCGATTTTCCGGAGATGCGGCCAGGCCGTAGGCCAACTCCCCGGGCCGGCCCAACAGAAAAACGTCGCTGCGCCGGTAGAACCAGCAAACCGCCCGGATCGGATCCTCGAGGGATACCAGCACGGTTGCCGGTGTCACCCGATCGGCATTCCGAAGCAAAAGGCCACCGGGCGCCTTGTGGGCGATCGTATCATCGGGCAGCACCCATTGGAGCGTGGCCAGAAGCAGCATCGTACCCATAGCCACGGAAAGGATGCTGCCCACCCCGTCCATCTTCAATCCCACGTACAGACAAAAAATCAGCATGGCCACCCCCACACCGGCGATCACGGCCTTGTAGACATGGGTGTAGGGAATGAAACCGCCGACACCGGTGGATTGAATGACGACCAGGGCGGCCAGAACCAGTGCGAAAAGGCTCATCAGGATCACGATGCCGACACGCAGGGCCCGACGGCGCGGCTGGGCAACACCGGCGGACAGCCCGAGTGCCATGAGGATGGCAAAGGGCGCGAAACAGGGCAGGATGTAGGTCAAGAGCTTGCCCGAGGCGGCCGAGAAAAACAGCAGGGGAAAAACGAACCAGCACAGGGCATAGCGGAACAGGGACGTCCGGCGCAAAGGGCGATCCATGCCCTTCACGGCGGCCGGGATCAGGGCGCTCCAGGGCAAGGCGGCCACGGGGAATGCCGCCAGATAGGTCCAAACCGGCGCCTTGTGCTGGGCATTGTCGGCCATGAAGCGTTTGACGTGCTCCTGCCAGAAAAAATAGTGCCAATAATCAGGCGCCTTGAAGTGCACGGCGACGGCCCAGGGCAGGGCCACCAAAATGGCGGTGATGACAGGGATCACGGCCATGGGAAAAAGGTCCTTCCAGCGCCCCGCCCAAATCATGTAAGGCACGATGATGACCACCGGAACGGCAAAGGCCAGAAACCCCTTGGTGAGGAAAGCCAGGCCGCAGCAGCCTCCGAACAGCGCCAGCCAGCCGCGTTCCCGGCGGCTGCC
>NZ_BBCC01000006.1 GCF_001311845.1 Desulfosarcina cetonica JCM 12296
ATCTCCACGGCCGCCGGCCTGATTGCCTATCTGATCGAACCGAAGGTGGTGGGGTACCTGATCAGCGGCCACCGGTCGGTGGAGGCCGCCCAGGCGGCCGCCCTGGAGAAAATGGGACTCAAACCGGTCATCGACCTGGACCTGCGTTTGGGAGAGGGTACCGGCGCGGCCCTGACCATCGACATGGTCGAGGCCGCCTGCCGGATCATGTGTGAGATGGCGACCTTTGACGAAGCCGGGGTTTCCAGACGCCAGTCCCCTTGAGAAGCCACCGGCGGTCAGGACGTTGTGTTGGTCTTGCCTTCTGGTTGCATGGGGCCCTTCCCCGAACCGGAAGATGCCGCATCAAAAACCGCCACGCGGTTGCGGCCGCCGTGCTTGGCGTTGTAAAGGGCCTTGTCGGCCTGCTGCATCAAGGTGGCGAGCGTCTCCTCCGAAGCGCGACCCCGATGCTGGTGGTAAACCGCACGGCACCCTGGGACGTCTCAACCGCGGCCGCCATGATACCGGCCCGCAACCGCTCCGCCGCGGCAACGGCTTTACCAAGATCGGTCTGGGGCATGGCGATGGCAAACTCCTCGCCGCCAAGTCTGCCGAGGATATCCGTGCCACGCATCACCCCCCGAGCCGTCTCGGCCACCGTTGACAAAACGTTGTCGCCCGTGTCATGGCCATACGTGTCGTTGATCCGCTTGAAGTGGTCAAGGTCGAACATGATAACGCTGAACGGCTGCCGGTAGCGAAGCGCCTGCCGGTGCTGGGCCTCGGCCCGTTCCATGTAATGGCGGCGGTTGAACAATCCGGTCAGGGAATCCGTGGTGGCGAGGCGCGTGAGTTTCTGCTCGGCCTCCTTGCGGGTGGTGATATCGCGCACGCTGCCGACAGCATACCATCGTCCTTCCAGTTGAAATGGCGCCACGGCACGCTCGACGGGAAAAACCGCTCCTGTTTTGCGGACCGCCACCATTTCCGTAACACTGCTGACCACCGGTCCCATTCCGGTTTTGGCAAAATGCCGCATGCCGATTCGGGCCTTCCCGGCATCTTCCGGGACCGCCAGCATCTGATGCAGATCCTTCCCCAGGGCTTCGGCCTCCGTATATCCGAACATCGCCTCGGCAGCCGGATTCCAAAAGGTGATCCGGCTATTGTCATCGATCATGATCAATGCGTCATGACTGGCCTGGCTCATGCTTTTCAGCCGTTTTTCGCTTTCGATCAATTTGCGTTTGCCGTGGTAACGGGCGATCGTGGTCAGCAGGGCCAAAACGGCAATGGCCAGGACGGAAAGGTGAATCGTCCACCGGTAGGGTGTCACCACGATCCAACCGGATGTGGGGATGGCCGCGATCTGCCATGTCCCCATCCCGGAAGCGAGCACGACCATCATGGTCACCGCCCGGGTCTTTTTCTCAAAAAGCGACTTCCCGCCCCAGAAGATCTCGCCCTTTTCGCCTCTTCCATCCTTGCCGCGAATGGCGACCTGCAAGGTACGGGACGCCGGTTCAAGGCCGACCGTTCGAAGCAGTCCCTCAAAATCGATCACCGCCGATACCAGGCCCCAGAACGCACCCGTATCGGTCAATATCACCGGGACCCGGACCACCAAGTCATAGCCCCCCTGAACCAAATTCAAGGGGCCCGCGAGAATCGGATGCCCGGATTCCTTCACCGCCAGGGCCGCCTGCCACTGATCGGGAACTGACCGGTAATTCATTCCAAGGACGGACGCGTTGCCTTTCAGTGGGTAGACGTATCGGATAATGAAATCAGGCGCGACGGCGATATGCCGCAAGGAGGGGCTTTTGCTCTCCAATTCCCGACTCAAGCGATCGAAACGGTTCGCGGAAATATCGGTATCAACGGCGATATGCGCGGCCATGCCAAAGACAAGATACAAATCGTTGTTTAATTGTCCCTCGATACGCGCCCGTAAAGCGGCGAGTTCGAGTGTCACCCCATTTTCCTGCTGAGTGCGATGCTTATCGGTGAAAAAGTGCATGAGCGCCAAGTCAACCGCGATCCCCAAGGCCGCGATAAGGACAGCGATCCAGCCTGTCTTGCGGGCCAACCGAAGGGCTGCGGCCATGATTTTTGTTGAAGGCATGGTTTTCCCTTAATTCATTGGGATAATCAAAAGCCATTCGACGCCAGACAATGATCATACGATCGACCGGACACGCACGTCAACGGAGAAGCAAATACCCAAAGATCGGCATGCGCCATATGCCCGCATAGGTTAACAACCTACAACCCATCAGTCATTTTCTTAATCCATTTTCAGGTCCGATCCGATTGTCGCCAACCGGCGTTTGAGATAGGGTCGTTCCTGGAAGGAATCAAACAGGTCGTCAGTCGTTGTGCTTCGTTTTTTCGCACCACCCATCTTCAAAAAAATTGACCTTGGCGATTTATGCGCTGCCCGTGGCCGGGTAGACAACGATAGCAGACAAATGCTTTTCCCCCTCTAACCCTTTTCTACCAAGGAGTATTGCGATGTCGAATGAACACACCTTTGTTACTCCCGGACCGGCAGGGCTTGGCGCTTTGGCAGTGGCTTGTTTTGGATTCGGCGCGGTATTCACCGGCAAGGTGTCGCTTGGCGGTTTCCCGCTTCTGGCCGCCTGGTTGGTTGGCGGCGGCGTGGTGCAATACACCGTTGCCGTCATGGAGCTCAAGGATCACAACATGACCGGCGGCAATGTCTTCCTTTTCTTTGCCGCGTTCTTCATGTTCGGAGCGGCGCTTTCGGTTCTGTCGAAATACCTCATGCTGTCAGGTGTCGTCGGCAGCGTCAAGCCGGAATCCATGGTCGAAGGCTTCTGCTGGATGGCCGGCGCCTCCTTTCTGACCGCCGTCACACCGGCCTATCTGAAAAGCCCCCTGCCCCTTTTCGTTCTGGTGCTCTTGCTCGATGTCGTTTTGTGGTTGATCGTCGGTCTGGACATGGGCATTCTCGAAGCCACCCTGAAACCGCTGGTGGGCTATCTGCTCTATGCTTCCGGCTGGGTGGGCATCTACCTGGTGGCCGCCATGGTCAATAACCATGTCTTCGGCCGCATGGTGCTGCCGACCTTCGGCTCGATCGTCAAATAATCGCCAATTCAATCGTTTTTTAAACGGGCGCGGCGGACACGCCATCCACGCTGAACGCCGCGCCCGTCGCGCATCACCCCGCAGCCTCCCCGCCCTGAACATCCTTTCATTTGTCTCCATCCACGTTTTCCGGGATGATATCGCAAGATCGCACCTATCTGCCTGGCTTTTCATGGGGCTTTGCGGTAGAAGTCACCGGTCGGGCCTTCATGCGGCCTGGCGTGTTGCGTAACCCATACCGTTGTTGGGAGATGGAGAAGTGAAAATCTGTTTTGCCGGATCGATCCCCATCCCGATCCATCACCGGCTGCACGAGAAATGGATCCGATGACCACCCCATTGGAATTGCTCGCCCCGGCCAAGACGGCCGCCATCGGCATGGCCGCCATCGACATGGCGCCGATGCAGTCTATATCGGCGCCCGATTCAGCGCCCGGGCGGAGGCCGGAAGCCAAGCGGCGGATATCGCCCGGCTGATCCGTCACGCGCATCTTTATTCCGCCAAGGTCTACGTGGCCCTGAACACGATCCTCACCGATGCCGAAATCCCCCTGGCGCGTGATATCATCCAGGCGGTCTTCGACATGGGCGCGGATGGCCTGATCATTCAGGATGTGGGGCTGCTGGAGCTGGACCTGCCGCCCATCCCGCTGATCGCCAGCACTCAGATGCACAACGCCACGGCTGAAAAGGTCCGATTTCTCGAAGCGGTGGGCTTCAGCCGGGTGATCCTGGCCAGGGAACTCGCCCTAACGGAGATCGGGGAGATCCGCCGGCAAACCAAGGTGGAATTGGAAACTTTTGTCCATGGCGCCCTGTGCGTGGCCTACAGCGGGCAATGCTACATGAGTCAGGCCGTCACCCAAAGAAGCGGCAACCGTGGGGTCTGCGCCCAGCCCTGCCGCAGCCGCTACACCCTGACCGACGGTTCCGGCAGAACAGTGGTGGACCGACGGTTTTTGCTTTCGCTCAAGGATCTGAACCTCTCCGGGTGCATTGCCGATCTGGTGGCGGCCGGGATCACCTCCTTCAAAATCGAGGGACGGCTGAAGGAGATCGACTACGTGAAGAATGTGGTTGCCGCCTACCGGACGGCCATCGACCGCTTTATCGCGGCCAACCCGTCGTTCGGCCGGCCCTCTTCCGGTGACGTGACGTACAACTTCACGCCGGATCTGGACCGCACTTTCAACCGCGGTTATACGTCTTATTTCATTAACGGACGCGATGAGAAGATCGCCTCCCTGGACACCCAAAAGGCCACCGGACAGCCGGTGGGCACCGTTACCGCCGTGGGCCAGGATTTCTTTCGCATGCGCGGCGCGTCCTTGAAAACGGGGACGGGTTGTGCTTCTTCACCCAGGCGAAAACCCTGGTCGGCTTTCGGGTCGAGCGGGTCCTGGAGCAGCGCATCTACCCCAACGCCATGAAGGGACTCAGGGTCGGCACGCGCCTCTTCCGCAATCACGACCACGCCTTTTCACGGGTCTTGAAGAAGGCTTCGGCCCAGCGGAAAATTTCCATTACCATCGATTTCAAGCAGGACGCGGACGGGATTTGCCTGACCGTGGTGGATGAAGACGCCCACCGCAGCCAATTCAAGCAGCACTTGGCCTTCGATCCGGCCAAGCACCCGGATCGCATGGGCGAGCAGATCGTCACCCAACTGTCCCGCACCGGCGATACGCCCTACACGGTCACCCGGGTGACCGTTGAGCCGGCAGCGCCCGGGTTCATTCCCATCGGCACCTTGAACGCCATGCGGCGCGAGGCCCTTGACCAGCATACCCGGGCCCGGCTGCAGGCCCTCCCGGTCTGGACCGCCGCCCCAGCGACCAACGCGGTCCCCTATCCGGAAAAGGAATTGACCTTCACGGCCAATATCCTCAACGCGCACGCCCGGGCGTTCTACCGGCGTCACGGGGTCCGGCGCATGGAACCGGCCTTCGAGACCCTTGCCGATCCTGCCGGAAAAACCGTGATGACCACCCGTTACTGCATCCGGCACCAATTGGACGCCTGCCTCAAAACATCGGGGAAGGACAACCCCCTGCCGGAGCCGCTGCAAATCGACGACGGCCGCCATCGCTATCGCCTGGAATTCGACTGCCAGCGCTGCCGCATGCACGTCGTTTTCAATGGACGCGTCCGAAAACCCGGCCGGCGTCACGGCCGCGACTAAACCCGCCCAAAAGGAATACTCAATTTTCGCATACGGCTGCGCAGCGTGTTGGGATTGATGTCCAGCAATTCGGCAGCCCCGCCCGGACCGTAGATTTTGCCCTTGGTCATCCGCAGTACCCGCCGGATATGCTCCGCCATGGCCAAATCCAGAGCCAGTACCGCGGGATCCGGGTCATCCGGCGACGAAAGCGGCGGGGCGGGCTCGAATCCGCTCAGGGATTCGATTTCCGACAGCCCATTTGCATCGCGCCCCTGGCTGCGAATGAGGGTTCGCTCCACCAGATTCTCCAGTTCCCTGACGTTGCCCGGCCAGGGATAGGCCTGAAGCCGCTGGATGGCCGTGGCCGTGACCTGTGGCAGGTGGTGGATGCCCAGTTCCCGGGCTTTTTTCTGCAGAAAATGGTGAAAAAGCGTGGGGATGTCCGCCTTGCGGTGCCGCAAGGGCGGAATGGTAATGGGAAAGATGTTCAGCCGGAACCACAAATCCTCGCGAAACTGTCGGGTCTTGATCATCGCTTCGAGGTTTTGATGGGTGGCCGTGATGATGCGCACATCCACCGGGATGGGGCGTGATCCGCCCACGCGGTTGACCTCCTTGGTTTGCAAAACCCTGAGCAGGCGCACCTGGGCCTGCAGGGGAAGCTCCCCGATTTCATCCAGGAAAAGGCTGCCCGCATGGGCCCTTTCGAAATAGCCGCGTTTGAGGGCAACGGCACCGGTAAAGGCGCCCTTTTCATGACCGAACAGCTCGCTGTCAAACAGGGTTTCCGGAATCGCGCCGCAATTCACCTTGATGAAGGGTCCGTTTTGGCGCGGCGAGGAATAGTGGATTACGTTGGCGATCACCTCCTTGCCCACACCGGTCTCCCCCAGGAGCATGGCCGGGCTGTCCAGCGGCGCCACCTGACGCACCATCTCCATCACCCCCTTCAATCCCGTGTCGGCCCCCATGACGTCATCCGTCGAACGATGGAAAAGCGCCCGGTTCAGTTCCCGGTTTTCCGCATCCAGCATGTCCTTGAGCTTGACCATTTCCATGTAGCGGACCGCATTGGACACGGCGATATCAAAAGGCTTGCGCAGAAGGCCGAGAAGCTCGGCGTGGGACCGGCGATAGCCGTTTTTCTCCTCGGCAATCACCGTCAGCGCGCCCAGGCGCTTGTCTTCGATGACCAGCCGCATGACCAGAAGGGAGATATTGGCCTTTCCGGTTTGCTGATAAACGGTCCGGGAAACCGCATCATGTTCCGGGCTGTCGACGATTTTCACCTCCTGCCACTTGGCGAATTCACCCTCAATCTGGATGATCGCCTCCTTGGGCAGGGCGATCGGCGGCAGTGGCGGGACGCTTCCCCGGCGGGATACGGTGGCCAGGTTGAACAGCCGGCCGGTCTCTTCCTCGTACAGGTAAAGGGACATCCAGGACACCGGCATGAAGGCTTCGATAAACCGCAGACAGCGCTGCATGGCTTTTCCGATATCCAGGCTGCTGCACAGGTGAAGCGTGGCCTGACGGAAAAATTCGTTTTCATTCACGGACATGCGTGTGTCTCCCGAGCGCCTCGATCGGTTTCAGAGCCCATCCAACATATCATGATATATGGTGAATTTCACGATATTAAACAAACATAGTCGTTATATTTGATGAATGTTCGCATACACATAAATAAATATTTGATTTAACTACACTATCAAAATGGCATGGAAATAGCTACATCCCCTGGCAAATGACAGAATAAAGCGCTGATCTTTCCTGTTTTGATTGCATGCCCCTTCGTTCACCAGCAACCATGGAGCCATTGATATGCCACTGAACCGAAAAACCGCCTTCATCAATCTGACCACCCATGAAGTCGATATCCAGGACGTCCCCCTGGATCTGAGAAAACATTTTTTCGGCGGCCGGGGGTTGAACATGTACTACCTGACCCATCTGGCGCCCCGGGGCATCGATCCCTTCGACGCCGACAGCCCGCTGATCTTCGGCGCCGGCCTGCTGACCGGGGTGCTGGGCGGGCGGATGAACGTCTCCGGCAAATCCCCCGAAAGCGGTTATCTCGGCGACTCCAACGTGGGCGGCTATTTCGGCGCGGAACTGGCCGGCACCGGCTTCAGCCATCTGGTGATCACCGGGAAAAGTCCCACGCCGGTCTATCTGTATATCGAAAACGAGAACATCGCCTTTGTCAACGCCGCCCATTTGTGGGGCAAGCAAACCGGCGAGACCCAGGCCATGATCCGGGAAGAACTTCGCGACGACCGGGTTCAGACCATGTGCATCGGCCCGGCCGGGGAAAACCGGGTCCGTTTCGCCTGCCTGATCACCGGTCCCAAAAACGCCGCCGGCCGAACCGGCCTGGGCGCCCTGATGGGCTCCAAACGGCTCAAGGCGGTCACCGTGCGCGGCAACACGCCCTTTTCCATCCATGATCCCAGAGGCTATATCGATCTTCTGCGGGAAACCAACACCAAGTCCACCAGCAGCGCCTGGGGCAAGGCCCTGGGCACGTATGGCACGCCGATCCTCTTTAAAAATGCCAACAGCCGGGGATGGACCAGCTATCGCTACCACCAGAAAACCACCGTGGGCGACCAAGCATGGATCTATATGCCGAAAACTTCAAAGCCAAGATGGGCAAGGGCTCGAACTCCTGCTTCGGCTGCCCCGTCCATTGCCGCCATCGTTTTGAAATCAAGGAGGGACGGTTCAAGGGCACCAAGGGGGAAGGCCCCGAATATGCCAGTATTGCATCCATGGGACCGACCCTGGGCAACCTGGATCTATCCTCGGTGGTCTATCTGTCCGAGTTGTGCAACCAGTATGGTGTCGATACCATCTCCGGCGGCAACTACCTGGGATTCGCCTTCACCTTGTATGAAAAAGGCATCATCACCCAGGACGATGTGGGATATGCCCTCACCTGGGGCGACCATAACGCCATCGAACGGCTGCTCACCGACACGGTTTATCGAAACGGTTATGGCGATGTCGTGGCCGAGGGCAGCTTCGCCTTGAACCGGCTTCCCGCCGAAGCTCGCAAGCACCTGTTGACCATCAAGAACGTCTCCATCGAAATGACCGACGAGCGGGCGGCCAAGCGCTGGCCTTCGGGCTGGCCGTGGCCACCCGGGGAACCTGCCACATGCGCAGCCGGCCCTCCGCCGATGTGGTCAACTATCCCAGAGACCTGCTCAACAAGTTCTACGGCGGCGATGTGGGCAAGGACTTCAAGGATTACACCGGCAAGGCCCGCATGGTGTGGTGGCACGAATTGTTCAATGCGGTGACCGACTCGGTGGGCATCTGCCGCCTGGCCGGCGTTTTCAGCAGCATCAACGCCATCGGCTACGTCGATATCTGCAAGCTGCTGCAAAAGATCCTGGGCTTGGAGATGACCGATCAGGACCTGTACGCACTAGGGGAGAGGATCTATACCACGGAAAGACTGTTCATCAACCGGGAAGG
This sequence comes from Desulfosarcina cetonica JCM 12296, assembly GCF_001311845.1. Lineage (GTDB taxonomy): Bacteria > Desulfobacterota > Desulfobacteria > Desulfobacterales > Desulfosarcinaceae > Desulfosarcina > Desulfosarcina cetonica. The sequence goes on from NZ_BBCC01000006.1 coordinate 8,747, forward strand.
TATCTCGCGCAAGGATGACTACCTGCCGAATCTGTACTACGACCAACCGATTCCCGACGGCCCCACCCGGGGAGAGCACATCGACAGGGAAAAATTCGAGACGCTGTTGGATGACTACTACCAGCTCCACGGCTGGGATGAAATCGGCATTCCCACCCAGGCGACCCTCGGTCGGTTGAACCTGGATGCATTCGTCTGCGAGGAGGTGTCCCAATGCGCGTAAAAATCGACAAAACCAAATGCACGGGCTGCCTGATCTGTGAAGTCACCTGCTCGTTGGTCCATTCCGGCCAGGTACAGCGGGAGGCGTCGGCCATCCGCGTGAAACTGGGGCATCTGGACTACGAACGCCATCAGCCGGTGGTCTGCCGGCAGTGCAAGAAAATGAGCTGCTTGAAATCAGAGGGCATGGAAACGAACGCGGATTTGAGGCAAGCCTTTTTCTGGTCAAACGCGCATCAACGCCAAGTGGATTGCGCCTTTGGCGCCCTGTTTGCCCACGGCGACCAACTGGTTCACTGCAACCTGTGCGGCGGGGATCCCGAATGCGTCAAAAGCTGCCCGACCGGCGCCTTGGGCCTGGCCGCCTGAACGAAAAGCCTCTCTACCACACCGAAGAAGAAATAAAAAAACCTGGGCCGCCGGCGAGGGGTCTCCGCCACCTGCAGTCGGCCCAGGAAAGGACAATCGAAAGGACGATAATTTACGAATCGATCATTTCTTGATCGACATCAACTCCACCTCAAACACCAAGGTCGCATTGGGGCCGATGGCATCGCCGGCACCGCGTTCGCCGTAAGCCAGGTCGGCCGGGATAAAGAGCTCCCACTTGGAACCTTCCTTCATCAACTGCAACGCCTCGGTCCAGCCGGGAATCACGCCTTTCACCGGAAAGTCGCCGGCTTCCCGCGTTTGTAGGAACTGTCAAACTCCTTGCCATCAATCAGCGTGCCCCGATAGTTGACCGTCACCGTATCGTCTTTTCCCGGGGAGTTTCCCTTGCCCTTGGTGATAATCTTGTACTGCAAGCCGCTGGGCAGGGTGACGACGCCTTTTTTCTTGGCATTTGCCGCCAGAAAGGCTTTGCCTTCCTTGGCATTCTTCTCGCCGACGGCCTTCATTTCGGCTTCTCGGGCCGCCATGAGTTCTTTCTGGAAGTCCATCAAAACGGTGCGGGATTCCTCCTCGGTCAGCAGCATCTTGCCGCCGGCCATGGCATCCTTGAGCCCTGCGGCAACCATTTCCGGCGTGAGATCGAGTTTCTGCCGAGACAAATCCTGGGCGATCCGCGCGCCGATGGCATAGCTGACCTTGTCCTTGGTGCTTTTCAGCTCGACCTTGTTTTCCGCCGCCATGCCAAGCCCGGCCATCAGAGCGACCGCCAGAACGGCACCGACAAATTGCTTCATTTCTGTTTCCTTTCTTCGGGTAAATGGGTTGCGTTGCTGTTTAGGACTTCGCAACGCATTGGGTATGGTCAACATTGTCAACCCAATGACTGTGCCTGTTGAATGCATAACTGTCAAGGCGATTTAAATTCTTGACAATACCGACAAGGGGCTTTTTTCTTCCATGGCTTTCCGGCTGAGGCCGAAAACGCCTATTTCTCTCCATTCAATTCGTTAAATAAAGATCTGAACTGTTCGGCCAGCTTATGATTGGGCGCATAATTGACCACAGGGATGGCATGTTGGTGGGATTCGCGGATGATCACCGAATGCGACAACCGGGTTTGTAGAATGGGCAATCCTTCTTCGGCAAGCTCCGCAACCAATGTTCTGGGCAAGTTGGCGCGCTCCTGAAAGTGATTGACGACGATACCCTCGACATCCAGGTTGCGGTTGTGGTCCTGCTGGACTTCACGAACGCGATTGAGGAGTTGATACAGCGCACGTCGCGAAAAATCGTCACAATCAAAGGGAATCAGACAACGGTCAGCGGCTATGAGCGCCGAAAGGGTATAGAAATTGAAGGCGGGGGGAGTATCGATATAGACGGCATCATATGCGTCCAATTGATCCAGGACATCTTTCAGTTTTCCGATTTTATATCGCGATTCCAGGCGCGACATCATCTCGCCGAGCATTTCATGGGCAGGCAAGAGGGACAGCTGGTCTATGGGCGTGGCATGCACGTAGGCGCCGACTTCTTTGGGGAACCAGGTAAAACTGAGGGTCTCTTGGTAATAATCCGCCAATGTCAGCTCCAGCGCATCCGCTTGATCGCCGAGTAGATATTGCGTGGAGTTCGCCTGGGGATCCAAATCGACCAAAAGGGTCCTCTGCCCGGCGGCAGCACTAAGCGCCGCCAAATTACAGGCAATGGTCGTCTTACCAACACCGCCTTTCTGGTTGAAAACTACCCTGCGCATAGGCCCTTTCCAACGTGTTTGATGAAATCAGTGTCAGATTATTGGAAGATACGGAATGGTAATATTTCATTATCGCAAAACAGGCTAAGATACAAGGCGTTTGCAAAACCGTTCGCGATCCATCGGCACGCAGCCGTTGACCATTTTCAACAGCCCCACGGCAACCCTGTTCTGCATCCACAGATACGACACTGATGAAAAAGCACCTTGACAATGGTCTGCCGACATTTACCATACGGTATCCAAGCATTTGTTTCTGCTTAAAAATGCACGTTTGATCAAAACGGATCGAGAAAAACTGGACTGCCGGCTGGCCGTTCAGTCCGATGAGGAACACTGCCATGGCTGATTCACGGACCCGAAATCTCTCCTTCCTTGATCGGTTCCTGACGCTCTGGATCTTTCTGGCGATGTTTGCCGGTGTTATCGGCGGGTTTCTATTCCCCGGCGTCCGAAAGGTGGTTGACCATTTTCAGGTGGGGACCACCAACATCCCCATTGCCATCGGGCTGATCCTGATGATGTACCCACCGCTGGCCAAGGTGAAATACGAACAGCTGCCACGGGTGTTCCGCAACACCAAGGTGCTGGTCCTTTCCTTGATTCAAAACTGGGTCATCGGACCGATATTGATGTTCCTGTTGGCCATGGCCTTTCTTTCCGGTCACCACGCGTACATGTCCGGTTTGATTCTAATTGGACTGGCCCGTTGCATCGCCATGGTGATCGTCTGGAACGATTTGGCAGCCGGAGACCGTGAATACTGCGCGGGGCTGGTGGCATTCAATTCCATTTTCCAGGTCCTGTTTTTTCGGTCTACGCCTATGTGTTCATCACGGTACTGCCAGGGTGGTTTGGCCTGCAGGGGCTGGTCGTCAATATCTCCATGGCGCAAATTGCCGAGAGCGTTTTTATCTACCTGGGCATCCCCTTCATCGGTGGCATGGCATCGCGCTTTATCGGTCTGCGGTTTAAAGGCAGGCAGTGGTACGAAGAGACATTCATCCCCAAAATCAGCCCCATCACATTGATCGCACTGCTGTTCACCATCTTGGTGATGTTCTCCCTCAAAGGCGAACACATCGTGCACGTTCCCCTGGACGTATTGCGCATCGCCATTCCCCTTTGCATCTATTTTGTGGTGATGTTTTTCGTTTCCTTTTATCTGTCGATGAACGTCGGGGCCACCTATGAGCAGTCCGCCACGTTGAGCTTCACTGCCGCCTCCAATAATTTTGAACTCGCCATCGCCGTAGCCGTGGCCGTGTTCGGCATCGACTCCGGCCAGGCGTTCGCGGCGGTGATCGGTCCGCTGGTCGAGGTGCCGGTGCTGATCAGCCTGGTGAATGCCGCCTTCTGGTTCAAACGAAAGTATTTTCCCCATGCCGTCAATACGGTGACCGGTGTCTGCCATGTCCGCCACCGTCCGGAGGGGTTGAACAAGCCCACCTGATGCGGGTTGATGGCGCAACCCAAAGAAACGGAAAAAAATGGAACCGTATACGATATTCCCCGACAAACCGATTGTGGATAAAGGGGCAATGGCGCGCACCTTCATGGATATGGGCATTGCCGATTTCCATCATGCCTGCCGCTACGTACATGAATTGCCCTATGGCTACAACGCCGACCGGGACGAGCCGATGATCCTGTTCAAGGAGAAAAAAGGCAGTTGCACCACCAAGCATGCAGTCATCGCCACATTGGCGGCCGAGCTGGAGATCGCCATCGACAAGAACATCGGCATTTATGCCATGACGGAGTCGCTGGTCACGGGAGCACAACGGATCCTGGACCGGCACCGGCTCCCCTATCTGCCGATGGTCCACTGCTTCCTGGTTTTTGAAGGACACCGGGTGGATCTTTCCCAAGGCAACCCAAACGGGAAAAACGGGCCGATTGACGACTTCCTTTACACCGAAAAAGTCATGCCGAACATCTCGGCAAAGGATGAATACCTGCGCTATCGAAAGGCGCTCAACGCGCACATTCTACCGCGACCGGAATTCCATGACATCCATCTGAAAACCATTCTCAAAGCCCGGGAGGAGGGGCTCTCCCTTCTCAGGGCGAACATTCAGGCGTAAAGCAAGAAGCTGGGACGGGCGTTATGGCTTTATCTCGACAAGTGTCCCGTTGTGCACCAACCGGGAGACCTCCTCGATCTCCTTGTCGGTCATGGCGATACAGCCGTTGGTCCAGTCGATCTCAGTGTGAACGCCGCCAAGCCAGGAGCAACCGTTCTTCATGCCATGGATCATGATATCGCCGCCTGGAGAAACGCCCAGTTCCTTGGCCCGCTTGACATCTTTTTCATTTGGGTAGGAAATACGAAGAGAGAGGTGGTAGTCGCTGTGCCGGTTTCTCGACACGATGGTGTAAGTCCCCTCCGGCGTTTTTTGGTCGCCCTGCCTTTCTTTCGGGCCGACCGGGTTGCCGCCGAGGGAGATCTTGTAGATTTTGATCGCCTCGCCGTTTGAAATCAAGGTGAGCCGGCGTTCTTTCTTTTCGATCAGGACCTTGTCCACCGGCTCGGTCCAAAGTTCGAAGACCTTCTGTTCAAGGGTTCCCACCCTTTGCCGCAACGCGATGATCTCATTTTCCCGAGCATCGATCTGTCGGCGGTAGGCGTCGAGCTGTGTTCGCTGTTCTGCAATCAGGTTATCCTTGGTGATGACATTCTGGATCTGAAGCATCATCATCTGGCTGTCGCGCCGATATGCGCTTTTCGGATGCTCATCAATTATTTTTCTAAAGTATTCCAGTGCCCGACCATAATCCTTGCGGTTGTTTTCAGGATAGGTGTAAATTATCCCTATCTCGAAAAGCACCCGGTCCACCGTCTTGGGCGCTTTTGCGAGAAGTTTCTCGTATTGACCGAGTGCGGCCGCGTAATCTCCCTGGGCGAACAAGGTGTTGGCCTTTTGGTAGACCGATTCGACCGTAGGCTTCAGGCTATCATGGCTACATCCGGAAATAAGAAAAACGGCCAGCACGGTACTTAGGAAAAACGGGCGCTGAAACCAGAATGTCCCATTCAACCGCTTGCCGGTACCTGCCAGCGTGTGTGTTGACGATATGGTCGATGATCGCAAAACCCGTCCTATTCCAAATGTCTTTGTCGTGCGCGCCGTGCAGAGCATGGAGAACAAAGAAGCGGCCGGTTATCGGACCGGCCGCTTCCCTTCGGTTTATTTACTTCGTCATCGATTTCTGAAAAATCGCATCGGCCTGTCTTATCTTTTCATCGGCGATACGCTCTCTTTCCTGAGCCCTTTGTTCGGCAGCCTCGGCACGCGCCGTGGCCTCATTGGCTTTCGTCAGGGCCTCGTCAGCCGCCGCCTTGGCGGCCTGGGCATCCTGGGCCGCTTGGTCCGCCTTCATGCTGATCGCCATTTCCCGTGCCTGCATGTCCTTGAGATCACTTTTCGTGGCACAGCCCCCCACAGCGAATCCCAGAACAAGCATTACCGAAACCATCCATAGACCTTTTCTCATCATCCGTTACCTCCTCTTCTTTCGGGTTTGTCTCACCATAACAGTGACCGTGATATGCCGTATCCCATCGCCAAAATGACGGATTCATAAAAAGCCCCGTCAGTCAGTTACCGGACGGGGTGCTCCCCTGCGCCACGGGCGCGACCATGACGCCTTCCATCTCCAAATCGATTCGCAGCCGTTTGACCGCCTCCGCCGCCTCCCTCGAGTTGCTGAACGGACCGGCGAGAACGCGGTGCCTGCCGCCCGTTGACAGCACCCGTGCCGGAATTTGCGGACCCTGGTGGTTGAGTATCGCGGCAAGCCTTTTGGCATCGACCGCATCATCAAAATCGGCGGCCAACACATACCATGCATCGGTTCTCCACTCCGGCACCTGGGGTTGGCCGGACAACGTTGCCGGGTGCCTCAGTCTTACCGGATCCGTTACCGCCGTCTTTCCCCCGCGACCCAGGACGGAGACAACAACGGGAATCCCGCGGGTCTCGGCCACGACCGTTTTGATTTTATTCCAATCAAGCACATGGCCGGTTTGCTTTTCAATCTTTTTCAATTTCGCATAGGCCTTTTTCAACTCGGCGGTGCCTGATGATTCGTAAGGGGGATGGCTTCCAGGTAAACCCTTCCGCCATGCCGGCCCACGAGATAGGGTTGGCTCACGATTTCTACCGCTGTTTTCACCGGGGTGGCGTCAAAAAGCCGATTGATGTTTTCCGGATAAAGCCTGATGCAGCCGTTGGTCGCCCTCAGACCGATACTGGCCGGCTTGTTGGTCCCATGCACCAGATAGCCTGACTTGCTTAAGTAGAGAGCATATTCGCCCAAGGGGTTCAACGGCCCCGGCGGCACCTGGCTTGGCAGCGGATCGCCCCTTTTACGATGATCCGCGGCAATCGATGCCGGCACATACCACGTCGGCCGATATTTCTTGCGCGTGATATACATTTGGCCCATGGGGGTGGGCCGCTCTTCCCTGCCGACACCGACCGGAAAAGTCGCCACCGCCTGCTGCCCGCCATCCTTTTTAAAGTAGAAAAGCCGCATGGCCGCCAGATTGATCACGATGCCTTCCCTGCGCGTTTCCGGCAGGATGAAACTCAGCGGCAGGACAATGCGCTCGCCGGCCCTGGGCACCCATACATCCACCCCCGGGTTGGCGGCGCTGAGCGCATTGATCCCCAGGCTGAAATGGCGGGCGATATCCGGCAGGGTATCCCCCCTTTGGAGCGTGATCGTCGCCAGCCGGCCAACAACGTCATCGCCCTCGTCTACCAAAAAGTAATTTTCTTCGATACTGTCCAGTCCTTGATCCTGAATCGGCTGACCTTTCCAAAAACTCCGGGTCGCGGCACAGCCATGCAAAAACAAGACGCACGTGGACAACAGGATAAGATACCGAAGGATTGACCAAGAGGCCCGGCTCGAAAATCGATCCGGTGCCTTGGGCCCCACTTTATCGATTGAGGAAAATGGGCAACCATGTTTCAAAGTTGGCGAATGATCATTTATTTGCGGCATTTGTACGATTTTTTCCCACGCTTGCATCCGATGAAAAAGCTGCCCCGCAACGAAGCCGGGGGTTGGGGCCACGCTTTCTTGTTGATATTTTATACAATATGTGGATCAGTCGGTACGCCTGCAGCCGAGGTCTCAAATCGGGCGGCATTAGACACACAGATAATATGCAAATATACCGCCAGGATCAACCCTATAAAATAATTGGATCAGACCGCCATGATACCGATCGTCAAACATTTTCGCGATCTGCCGTTGCGGCTGAAGATGTTTTATGTCTACGCATTAATGGTCTTTGTGGCCGTCATGCTGGTGGGGATCGCCGTCTATTACCAGGTCAGCAAGAGCATCGAGCGCAACATCGACAATGAGCTGTCCAACGCGACGACGGCCATTCTCGACATGGTCAAGACCACGGCCGAAGCTCCATCAAAAACTACCTGCGCGCCGTGGCGGAGAAAAACCGGGATATCGTCACCGCCCATTACAACGCGGTTCAGGCCGGAGAGATGACCGAGGCCGAGGCCAAGGCAAAGCTCAGGACGATCTTCTTCAGTCAGACCATCGGCAAAACCGGCTACATTTACTGCTTGGATTCAAGCGGCCTGGCGGTGGAACACCCCAGACCCGCCGTGGTGGGGGTCAACTTTTCGGCGTTCCCATTCATCCAGGAGCAAATCCGGCGCAAGGAGGGCTACCTGGAGTATGAATGGAAGAATCCGGGAGAGACCACCCCCCGCCCCAAGGCGCTGTACATGACCTTCTTCAAGCCGTGGGACTGGATCATCTCGGTGTCCACCTACCGCGAGGAGTTCCGCGAGCTGATCGATATATCGGAATTCAAGGACAGCATTCTGTCGCTCAATTTCGGCAAGACCGGCTACAGCTACGTCATCGACAGCAAGGGGGAGGTGGTGGTGCATCCGGTGCTCTCCGGGAACCTGTGGGATGCCCGGGATGCCGACGGAATCTACCTGGTGCGGCATCAGAGCGAAACCAAAACCGGCAAGTTGGTGTACGGCTGGCGCAATCCCGGCGAAGTCCGCTATCGCGAGAAAATCGTGATTTACAACTACATTCCGGACTACGACTGGATCGTCGCCTCCACCTGTTACCGGGAAGAGTTTTATGCTCCGCTCAAATCGCTGCGCAACATCGTCTTCACGACGGTTTTGGTCATCCTGGTGCTGGTTTTGCCGACCACGTTTTCCATCGCCGGCGGCATCACCCGCCCCCTGCGGCAATTGGAAAACCGGCTGGCACGCGCCACGCAAGGCGATTTCGCCGCACGCATGGACCTCACCAGCAAGGATGAGATCGGCAACCTGGCCGTCTACTACAACCGTTTCATGGACCGTCTGGAGACCTACAGCCGTGAAATCCAGGCGGAAGTGGCCCAACGCCGCCAGACCGCCGAGGCATTGAAAAAAGCGAGGAACTCTTCTCCAAGGCCTTTCATGCCAGTCCCAGCGGGATCTTCATCGCCGACCGGCAGACCGGCCGGTTGATCGATGCCAACCCGAGCTTCCTGGACCTGATCGCCTGCCCCCCTGCCACGGTCAAGGACGCCCAGCTTACCGATCTGCCGATCTTCAACACGCCGGCCGACCTCGACCGTCTGACCGGCCTGCTCGACCACGGCGGTCGCGTACGCGACATGGACATCGACTTTGTCAATGCCCAGGGCGAAATGCGCACCGGTGTAATCAACGCCGAGAGCGTTGACATCTGGGAGCGCCGGTGTGTGCTGTTCGCCGTGGATGACCGCACGGAGACCAAACGCCTGGAGCTGGAGGTGATCGATATCAGCGAGCGCGAGCGCCGCCAACTGGGGCAGTACCTGCACGACGATTTGTGCTCGCACCTGTTGGGGATTGAAGTGATGCAGACCGTCATGCGCAAAAAGCTCGCCAAGCTGGCGGGAGCGGACCTCGCGGCCATTGACAAATCCAGGGATCTTGTTCAGGATGCGATCCGCAAGACGAACCGTATTTCCCGTGGCTTGTGCCCGATCAATATCGCCGAACAGGGGCTGGAGTTGACCCTTACCGAACTGTGCCGCGATATCGAGGAGATCTACGGTGTGGGGTGTCGCCTCCGGTACGACGAGGAGATCTTTCTGAAAGATCACCTGATGGCCACCCACATCTACTACATCGCCCGCGAGGCGGCCTACAACGCCGTCAAGCACGGAAAAGCCCGGAACATTAGCCTCAGTCTCACCCGTACGGGTGACACGGCACAGCTCATCATTCGGGATGACGGCCAGGGGTTGCCCAAAAGCCTGAAACGCACGGGCATGGGGATCCGCATCATGAACTACCGCGCCCGACGTATCGGCGCCATGCTGGATGCCCGGCGGGACGGCGACGCCGGTTGCGTGGTATCGCTGACCTTCACCCCCCATGTTGCCAAAAACGGAGGACCTGCCGATGACGCAATCGTCTGACAACGCTGTCGATGCGCCCCGTCGGATCCTGATCGTCGAGGATCACCCGATCTTCCGGATGGGCCTGGTGGACCTGATCGAGCAGGAGCCGGACCTTTGCGTATGCGGCGCGGTGGAGGACGTGGACGAGGCCCGCCAGGCCATCGGAGACCTCGCCCCGGACCTGGTGATCGTGGATCTGTCGCTGAAACAAAGCAACGGCTTCGACCTCGTGCAAACCATCAACGCCGAACACACGTCGCTGCCCGTGCTGGTCCTTTCCATGCATGACGAACAAATCCACGCCGAACGCTGTCTGCGGGCCGGTGCCCGCGGCTACATCAACAAGAAGGAGACGTCCGAATCGGTCATCACGGCCATCCGCCACATCCTGGCCGGCAATATCTTCCTCAGTGCCAGCATGACCGCGACGATCCTCAACAAGTTCCAGAAGAACCCCGCACGCTTGGCCGGCTCGTCACTCAGTGGCCTGACCAGCCGCGAACTGGAAGTCTTCTACATGATCGGGCGCGGCATGACCCCGGCCCGGATCGCCGATCGGCTCCAGCTGAGCGTCAAGACCATCGGCACGCACAAGGAGCGCATCAAGGAGAAGCTGGGGCTGAAGAACGCCGCCGAGCTGGTGCGCTACGCGGTGTTGTGGGTCGAAAAGGAGGGCGGGCAAGGGGCAGTGCCCCCCGCATAAGACGGCACTCCCCGCAACCGTCGCCGTATCCGCCGGCGCGTCCATGGGGCATGGCCATAGGTCGTGCCCATCCAGAGATAGGTAAATTACCTACCCTGGAATTCAGCAGTTGTCTTCCTCTTATTTCAACTCTCCCCCGATTTACGGTGATCCCCACCATTGGTAGTAAAGATTAGCGATCCATCAAGAACCGATCCGCCGGTCGGCAGCCGGCTGAATGTTGATCAAGGCGACGCCACACCCGACGGACGCCCCCACGGGCGAACACCCAACCATCGGAAGAGAGGAGAACCCCCATGAGCCAGCCCTCCGTCCATTATGAAATGCTGACACCGGTCAATTTCATCCGGCGCAGCGTCGAGGTCTACCCGAACAAATTGGCCGTCGTGCACGGCGACCAGCGTTTCACCTATGGTCAGCTCTACACGCGCGTCAACCGGCTGGCCAGTGCCCTGAAAGCCATCGGCGTCAAACGGGGCGACAAAGTGGCCTTCATCTCGCCCAACATCCCGCCCATGCTCGAGGCCCACTTTGCCGTTCCGCTGATCGGCGCGGCCCTGGTATCGGTGAACATCCGCCTTTCGGCGCCGGAGGTGGCCTATATCCTCAATCATTCCGACACCAGCGTCTGCTTCGTGGACAACGAATTCGCCGATCTGGTGAAACCGGTCCTAAGCGAGATCACCGGCGTCAAGACCTATGTCAACATCTGCGATGCCAGCGATGCCCGCCCGCTGGAAGGGATGGACTACGAAGCCTTTCTGGCCACCGGCAGCCCCGAGGCGGTACCCATGGACATCGCGGACGAGAACGCCGTGGCAACCATCAACTATACCAGCGGCACCACGGGCAAACCCAAGGGCGTGATGTACCACCACCGCGGCGCCTACCTCAACAGCTGGGCGACTGCATGGAAATGGGGCTGCGCAGCAACTCGGTATACCTGTGGACCTTGCCCATGTTCCACTGTAATGGCTGGTGTTTTCCCTGGGCGGTCACCGCCGCCGGCGCCACCCATGTCTGCCTGCGCAAGGTCGATCCCGGGGAGATCCTTGCCCTGCTCGCCAGCGAGAACGTCTCGCACATGTGCGCCGCGCCCATCGTGCTCATCGGCATCGCCAACCATCCGGATTTCACGTCGGTCAAGTTGAAGCGGCCCCTGGAAATCGCCGTGGGCGGCGCGCCGCCTTCACCGACCATCATCAGCCAGATGGAGGAGATGGGCGCCCATATCAACCATGTCTACGGACTCACCGAAGTCTACGGGCCATATACCATCTGCGCTTGGCAGGAACCCTGGGACGAATTGCCGGCCTCGGAGCGGGCGGCGATCCGTTCACGCCAGGGCGTGGCCTACACGGTCTGCCAGTTCCTGGATGTGGTGGACATCAGCACCGGTGAGCCGGTCCCGCGCGACGGCAAAACCATCGGCGAGGTGGTCATGCGCGGCAATGTGGTCATGCTGGGGTACTACAAGGATGAAGAAGCCACGGAAAAAGCCTTCCGGGGCGGCTGGTTTCACTCCGGCGACCTGGCGGTCATGCACCCGGACAACTATATCCAGATCATGGACCGCCAGAAGGACATCATCATCTCCGGCGGCGAGAACATCTCCACGGTGGAAGTCGAAAACGTCATCTACCGCCATCCGGCGGTGATGGAGGTGGCCGTGGTGGCCATGCCGGACGAGAAGTGGGGCGAGTTGCCCAAGGCCTTCATTACACCCAAGCCTGGCTCGAATCCGACGGCCGAGGAGATCATCGCCTTCTGCAAGGAAAACCTGGCCCGCTTCAAGGCGCCCAAGGCGGTTGAATTCGCCTCGCTGCCCAAGACCTCCACCGGCAAGATCCAGAAGTTCGTGCTGCGTGAGAAGGAGTGGGGTCAGCGCAAGAAGCGCGTGAATTAGCCCCATCGTGCGATAGCGAATTATTTCATGGCGCCCCGGGCAACAACCGGGGCGCCTTTTTATTTCCGCAGCCCATATGTTTGCCCGCTTGTCACCGCCAAGTCGCAAGGGGCGCGTACCCGGCCCAGCGATAGCGAAGACGACGTCAGGCTGCCCCGTCAATTCATGCAGCCGTTGAACGCGATATCGTCTACGCGGGTATTTTTTTACTAATACAATTCTAATAAATGTGGACTATTGATACTAATCGTTTCACGTTTTCTCGGGTTACCGTTGCCCAAGCAGGAAAGCGATTCTTTTCACAGCAGTCCGCGGACCATAACGAAAGCGTGCCATACCGCCCAAGATTGTAACCAAGCGATTTGAAGAGGATCCGCCGCTCTTAGAACCGAAAGCAGGCTATTTTCAGATTGGATTGGCGAGCCATAACCTATTTCAGAACAAACTGCTTCAGGCCATGTTCGCGTCCGAACTGGGCGGCGCGCATCAGGTTGATATGGTTGCCATTCAGGATAGGGAGGATATCGTCGAGCGGCCCTCGTGGGACTTGGTTCTATGGGACGGGTATGGCCTGAACCTCGAAGAGATGAACGTCAAACTGCGCTTGGGCGATGCTCCCGATCCCATCGAGCAGGCCATGGCGCTGTTCAATGTTGATCCCGATGCCAGTGCCGCCTTCGAGCGACAGGTGATCGAGCGGTGCATTCGAGGCATTTTCTACCTCAACGAACCGCTGGACCGATTTATAAAAGGGGTAAAGGCGATTTTGCAGGGCGAACTCTGGTTTTCCCGCAAAATAACCTCCAAAATTCTCGTGGACATCCATTATCGACGCTCCAGCGTTGCGGTGGCCGAAGCCATGCTCACCGCCCGCGAAAAGAAAATATTGATTGCCATCTCCTCCGGTGCCAGCAACAGCGACATCGCCGAAGAGTGCTTCATCAGCCCCAACACCGTTAAAACCCATCTATACAACATCTACAAGAAGATTGGAGTAAAGAACCGTATGGAAGCCGCCTTGTGGGTGGTCCGCTACCTGTAATCGACAGCCGGTTTCGTTCCCACCAACGCGTCCACAAACATCTCATCCGTCGCACCCCTCATACCGATGCAACAACACTGATGAACTCGTAAAAAGTCGCATTTCCGACGGATTCGTAAAAAGCCCGAGATCAAGGCTTGCGAATCCTGAGAATACCGCTATCGCGGGTGCCGTAGGCAGCGTACTTAGCGTACTCCGCAGTGACGAAGGATGAAGCGTAACGCCGATATCGGGCTTTTTACGAATCCGTCAATCAATTGGATGGTAACAAAAAAAGAAAAAGGAGAATGGTCAAGGCGGTTAACAATGGTTTTTTCGTTTATCATGCGTCAACGGCTTGGTTTAGCTTGAATTTGAATCGGTTTCCCAGCTATCAGAGCGCCAGTGTAACCATAACCACAAATGAAAAATCGTGATGGCCCCAATTACAGTCTCGCAAGCAGGACAGAACGTGCGCGAAGGCAGGGCCATGCAGGCTGTACATCCCGAGCGGGATGGGCAGGGGGCCTAACTGGGTTGGCACATTGTGATCGGATGGCAGATCGTAAACGTGGTGGGGTGGGTGGCTGCGGGACACACTTTCGGCGGGAATGTGCAAACGGGAAGGCCAGCAATAAATTTGACGGCTCTAAATGGTTTTTGATGGTTCAAATAAAGGTAAAATAAGCTTCGGATCGAACATTGATGTCCAAAAATCTGGTGGGAAAAGAGCCCCCTATCCACATATTTGGACAGCGCTATCCAGTTTGGCAATCTGGGAGGCGGAGACATAATATGGCGGGGTGGTGGATACCAGGATGACCACGATGAACCATGATTACCTGCGGGATTTCCTTTTGATTTTAGGCCTTAACATCCGATTCGACGGGAAAGAAGGATTGACACTTGGGGTTTCCCATAATAAATTTCGTTTTGCACATTCGTTCGTTTTTCCATGTATACAAGGTAATGCACGCAGCTGGTCGGGTGGAAACATTGCTTGGCCTGTCTGCTCATACCAAATTCGAAAAGCCCTCTTAATTGCAGATTCAAGAAAATCCATGAACGGTAAATATCCTTGTGATTCGCGACTGCTCCGATTTGTATTAATCGGTTGAGCATACTACGGTGAGTAAAATGGCGGGACATCAAATGGCGGTAGCCCCTGGGGCGCGGATCGAGGTTCGTGATGCCGAATGGCTGGTCAAGCGGGTTGATCGCACATCAACCGGTGGGCAAGCGTTGAGTGTGATTGGCATTTCCGAGCTGGTTCGCGACAAAGATGCGATTTTTCTCACGGAGATTGAAAACAAGATCGACATTCTCGATCCACGGGATACCAAGCTGGTCACCGATGATTCCAGTGCCTATCAGGCTTCCTTGCTCTACATGGAGAGCTTGCTTCGGCGTAAACCACCCACGGATCAAAATCTGTACATCGGGCACAAGGCGGCCATGGATCCAGTGCCGTATCAGCTTGATCCGGCTATTCAGGCGCTTCAGCAGCCCCGTCAGCGAATTCTGATTGCCGATGCGGTTGGCCTTGGGAAAACACTTGCCGCGGGGATCCTGTTGAGTGAATTGATCCGACGGGGAAAAGGCAAACGGATCCTCGTTCTGGCTGTAAAAAGCATGTTGACCCAGTTCCAGAAAGAGATGTGGAGTCGTTTCACCATCCCCCTTGTTCGGCTGGATTCGGTAGGCATTCAGCGGATTCGTTCAAGGATTCCCACCAACCAGAATCCCTTTTTTTATTATGACCGCTCCATCATTTCCATCGATACGTTAAAGCAGGATACCGAGTACCGGACCTATCTGGAGAATGCCTATTGGGACATCATCGTCATCGATGAAGCCCATAATGTGGCCGAACGAGGCAATGCATCGTCGCAGAGAGCCAAGCTTGCCAACCTCCTATCGGAACGATCGGACACCCTGATCATGCTGTCGGCAACACCTCACGATGGCAAAGCCCGCAGTTTCGCCAGCCTCATGAACATGCTCGATCCCACGGCCATTGCCAATCCGGAAAAATATGGTCCAGAGGATATCAAGGGGCTTTATATCCGCCGGTTCAAGAAAGACATTCAACATCAGGTGGAAATGGCATTCAAGGAGCGGGAGATCCGGGTGGCCCACTGTGATGCCAGTCCGTTGGAGGAATCCGCATTTGATGGTTTCATCAAAATACAATTTTCCGAGTTGGATCAAAAGCGTGGCCCTGGCCAGCTGTTCAAGATCACGCTGGAGAAGGCGCTTTTTTCAAGTCCCGCGGCCTGTCTGAAAACCATCGCCAATCGGATCAATCGTCTGGAGAAAGACGAAACATCACGATTTGCCAAAGACATCCAGACGCTGAGAACCTTCGCGGACGCGATCGCGGCGATCGATAGCGACGATTTTTCGAAATACCAGAAGCTGCTGGATGTCATTACGGATCAAAAAAACGGATTTGGTTGGACCCCCAATGACAGTCATGACCGTATCGTCATTTTTACCGAGCGGATCGAAACGCTCAATTTCCTGAAAAAGAATTTGATCCGAGATCTGAACCTCAAGGAAAAGCAGGTCGCCATTCTCTATGGCGGAATGTCGGACATCGAACAGCAGCAGGTGGTCGAGGATTTCGGCAAGGATGAATCACCCATCCGTCTGATGGTGGCCTCGGATGTGGCCTCGGAAGGCATCAATCTGCATTACCTGTCCCACCGCATGATCCATTTCGATATTCCCTGGTCGCTGATGGTATTTCAGCAGCGCAATGGCCGTATCGACCGATATGGCCAGACCGAAACGCCTCAGATCGTCTATCTTGTGACACGCAGCGAGGTCGAACGCATCCGTGGGGATATGCGCATTCTCGAATTGCTGATCCAAAAAGACAACGAAACCGTCAAAAACATCGGCGACCCGGCCGAGTTCATGGGCGTTTACGACATCGATGAAGAAGAGAAAAAGACGGCCGATGCCATTGAGCAAGGACTGACCCCTGAGGAATTCCAGGCGTTTGCCGCAAATCACGAGGAAAGTCCCGAATCGATTCTTTTTGGTGATGATGAACCGCCTACCGGACAAATGACCGAAATCGCCAAGCAAGACATGCCTTCGCTTTTCAAGGATGATTTTGATTATGTGGCATCTGCCATTGGCTATCTGCGCCATTTCGGCAGGGTCCAGGCCGATCTTTATCCGGATGAAAAACGGATTGATATAGCTCCGAACGATGAACTGAAATCCCGATTCCGGTTTCATCCCCGTGAAATCTGGCCGGATGATGGATTCTTTGTTTTGTCCGCGGACAAGTCGACCATTCAGGAGGAGATCAAGCGCAGCCGCAAGGATGAGAAAGCCTGGCCGCAAATCCATTATCTCTGGGAACTCAATCCGGTTGTCGACTGGATCAACGATAAACTGCAAGCGGCTTTCCGCCGTCACGAGGCTCCAGTGCTTGAGATGCCATCTGTATTACAGGATGGTGAAACCATTTTTCTCATGTCCGGTCTGATTCCCAACCGAAAAAGTCATCCGTTGGTTCACCGCTGGTTCGGCGTTTGTTTCCAGAATGGCCAACCCGCAATGGTAAAGCCCTTTGAGATGATCCTCGATAAAACTGGCCTGGGAACGACATCCTTTCCCAATGAGAAACGCGTCATTGACGTTGATCGAATCAAGCCTTGATGCCCGAAGCCATCGACAAGGCCCGGGAATGGATGCAATTGCGGCGGTTGGAATTTGAAAGCGGTATCCGGGGAAAACTGGATGACCATATGAACGCCCTTGATCGGCTGCGAAAAAAGCAGCACCAGCAACTGGAACTGCAATTTGAAGAGAGCCGACAGCATGAAAAGATTATCCTTTCCCAAAAGGCACAGAAAGGTCGCCGGATCGATGGGATCTTTAATGCCTACCGCCAATGGATCAAGGATACCATGAGCACGGAAGACAATCCGTATATTCAGGTTATTGCCGTTTTCAAGGGGAATTAACATGGCCATCGACCTAACCGGCATTATCAACGAAAACGAATTTTATACCCACCATTATCTCAGCGCCATCCTCGAAAACGACCTGAAGGAGGTGTTCAGCCAATGGGAAACCCTGAAAAAGGATCAGGATATCCGACCGCCCTACGATCAACTCAAATCCCTGTCACGAGACTATTTCCGGCTGCGCGATCAACATGCCAAGACTCGCCAGGTTGAGGAAAAACGGCAGGCTGAATTTGCCTTCCTGGGCCGTCTGATGGGCGCGCTGGGGTATCCGGTCAATTTTGATATCCGCCAATTGGAGGAAAACCGGTTGTTGCCCATCGCCGGAGAGATAGCCAAAAAAAGCGGCGCCCCGGAGTGTTGGATCATGCATGGGTTCAATCCCAATGGGGATGAACTCGATCCGCTGGAGATCGTGATTGCGGATTATCACTATGGGAAGCACGAATTGCCCGAATTTGATTCCGGCGGGAAGGTTCATCCCATCGAGGGTGAGACCTTCGAAGCGATCGTTTCCCGCCGGGTATTCGGCCTGCCGGAGCCACCGCGCTGGGTGCTGCTGGGCAACCTGGATCAGTTGATGCTTTTGGATCGCGGAAAATGGAACCAGAAACGCTTTTTGCGTTTTGATCTGAAGGAGATTTTCGGGCGCCGGGAACCATCCACGTTCAAGGCCATGGCGGCGCTCTTGCATCGGGACAATGTCTGCCCCGGAGACGGCCTGAGCCTTCTGGATAATCTCGATGAAAATTCCCACAAACATGCCTTTTCAGTCTCCGAGGATTTGAAATACGCCCTACGCCAGTCCATCGAACTGTTGGGCAACGAGGCGGTGGTATATCTCAAGGACGTGCTCAAGGAGAAGATCTACGAGCGTAAACTGGCCGAACAGCTGACCATCGAGTGTCTGCGCTATATGTACCGGCTGTTGTTTCTGTTTTATATCGAGGCGCGGCCTGAACTCGGATATGCGCCCATGGACTCGGAGCAGTATCGCAAGGGTTACAGCCTGGAAAGTCTGCGTGAGCTCGAAATGGTGCCGATCACCACCGAGGAATCGCGCAATGGCACCTATATTCACGAATCAATTCAGTTACTATTTGAAATGATTTACCATGGCCACCCCCGGAAGCAGAAAGACACACAACTGAAAATAGACGGCAAAACCGATTTCCATATCTTTCGTATCACAGCGTTGAATTCACATTTATTCGATCCTGAACGCACCGCGCTATTGAATCGGGTCAAATTCCGCAACCATATCCTCCAAGAGGTGATTAGGCTCATGTCCCTGACCCGGCCCGGCGGCAGGCGGGCGCGGCGGGGGCGGATCTCCTATGCCCAACTGGGCATCAACCAGCTGGGGGCGGTATACGAAGCCCTGCTGTCCTACCGTGGTTTTTTCGCCGAGACCGATCTTTATGAGGTCAAGAAGGCCGGCGAGAAATTCGATGAGCTGAACATCGGTTATTTCGTCAAGGCCGAGGATCTTGAAAAATACACGGATGAGGAGAAGTTCGATGAAACGGGCCATCTGGTGCTGCACCCCAAGGGCAAGTTCATCTATCGGCTGGCAGGCCGCGACCGGGAAAAGTCGGCCTCCTACTATACCCCGGAGGTGCTGACCCGTTGCCTGGTTAAATACGCCCTCAAGGAACTGCTCAAGGATAAAACCGCCGATGAGATCCTGCGGCTTACCGTTTGCGAGCCGGCCATGGGCAGTGCCGCCTTTTTGAACGAAGCCGTCAACCAGCTTGCCGAAGCGTATCTGCAGCACAAACAAAAAGAGCTGGATCAGGATATTCCCCATGACGAATACCTGCAGGAAAAGCAGAAGGTCAAAATGTACATCGCCGACAACAATGTTTTCGGCGTGGACCTGAACCCGGTGGCCGTGGAACTGGCCGAAGTATCCTTGTGGCTGAATACCATCTATAAAGGCGCTTATGTGCCCTGGTTTGGCCTGCAACTCACCTGTGGGAACTCGCTGATCGGTGCCCGGCGCCAGGTGTTCGACAGCCAGTTGCTTAAAAGAGAGAATCGCGGCGATCCGCTGTGGCTGGATGAGGTGCCCACACGCATCCCCTTGGGCGAAAAGCGGCCGGCCAAGAGCGTTTACCATTTTCTGCTGCCGGACAAGGGCATGGCCAACTACACGGACAAGGTAATCAAATCCCTGGCCGGAGACGAAATCGAGACCATCAACGCCTGGCGCAAGGAATTCACCAAATCCTATAAAAAAGCCGATATCGCCCAGCTTGAAAAGCTCTCCGCGGCGGTCGACCGGCTGTGGAACAGCCATGTGAAGGATCTCAGATCCATCCGTCAGCGCACCAGCGACCCCTTGCAGGTGTTCGGACAGCCCGCTCCCCAACAAGGCGCAAGCCAGACCCTCACCCATTTCAAGGACCGGGTCTTTTCCCAGGAACTGCTCTCCCACAATATCCGCAGTTCCAGCGCCTATCGCCGACTTAAGATGGCTATGGATTACTGGTGTGCCCTGTGGTTCTGGCCCATTGAAAAGGCTGATTTATTACCCACCCGTGAGGAATTTCTGTTCGAGATATCCTTGTTATTGGAGGGCGATATCTATTCGTCGGAGCCGGGCGTGGGCGAACAACTTTCCCTTTTTCCGGACACGCGACCCAAGCAGATGTCGCTGGATATGATTGAACGGTTGGGCGTGGTTTGCGTCGATGACCTGAAGGAGAAGTTTGCGCGATTGCGGGTTGTGGAAACGCTGTCCGAATGGTATCGCTTTCTGCATTGGGAATTGGAGTTTGCAGATTTGTTTGAGGATTTGGGTGGTTTGATTTGATTCTGGGGAACCCGCCGTGGCTCAAGGTGGAATGGAACGAAGGCGGCATTCTGGGTGACAAGGAGCCGCAGTTTGTATTGCGGAAAATTTCGGCCTCCAACCTGGCCAAGCTCCGGGACGAGGCCGTGGAGAAATACAACCTACTGTCGGACTATCTCACCGAGTACGAGGACGCGGACGCTACCCAGGGATTCCTCAACGCACTTCAGAATTACCCCATGCTCAAGGGGATCCAGACCAATTTGTATAAATGTTTTCTACCCCAGGCTTGGATGTGGGGTACGGGTGTATCCGCATTTTTGCATCCCGAGGGGATCTATGACGATCCGAAAGGGGGTGGATTTCGCCAGGAGGCTTATTCAAGGTTAAAATATCATTTTCAAATACAAAACCAGTTGATTCTGTTTCCGATTGGCCATCGTGAAAGATTTAGCCTGAATATTTACGGAGAAAAAGGTGAACCTGCTTTTACAACCATAGCAAACATTATACACCCCAGAGTCATTGACGAATCAATGAATCACGATGGAGTAGGTTTAACTCCGGGAATTAAAACCGAAGATGGGAAGTGGAATTTTAAAGGGCATTCAAATCGCGCTATTAAAGTAACCCATAGAGAATTATCTTTATTTGTAGCACTATATGATCCACCTGATACTCCTGTTGATTCTGCCAGATTACCGTCTTTGCATGCCAGAGAACTGATTGCTGTTCTGAGAAAATTTGCAAGTCAACCAAAACGGCTTGGAGATCTTGAAGAGGAATATTTGCCCCTTGAAATGTGGCATGAAACCAATGCGCAAAAAGACGGCACGATTCAGCGCAATACCCGCTTCCCAGGTAGCACCTCAAACTGGATTCTATCCGGCCCTCATTTTTATGTTGGTACGCCTTTTTACAAAACTCCTCGCCAAGTATGCACTGAAAAGGGACATTACGATATACTTGACCTCACTAAACTGCCTGATGACTATCTTCCGCGAACCAACTACATACCAGCTTGCGAAGTCGAGGAATACTTGAGGCGGACGCCGAAGGTGCCTTGGGAGGATGGAAAAGCTGTTACTGACTCTTATAGATTGGTTTCTCGTTCAATGTTAAGCCAATCTGGGGAACGGACTTTGATTTCAAGTATTTTTCCTCCTGCAATAGGCCACATCGATCCATGCTTTTCACTAACCTTTGAAAAAGATAAGAACCTCGTTGCATCTGCATCAGCATTTATTTCATTACCATATGATTTTTATATAAAAACAACAGGAAACCCAAGGTTTAGAAATAATTTGGCCAAGTATCTGCCTCTTATCGAAGGGTTTTTTAACTCATTGATTTCAAATAGAATGATGATTCTTACTTGTCTTTCGATACATTACTCGGAGTTATGGGAAAAACATTGGAACCAAGAGTTCACATCCTTTTTTTGGTCCAAATCGGATACCCGTTTGCCGTCTAAATTCTTTTCCCATCTTACACCCCAATGGAACCGCAACTGCGCCCTGCGTACCGATTACACCAGAAGGCAAGCCCTTGTGGAAATCGACGTCCTTGTGGCCATGACCTTAGGGCTCACCCTGAAAGAGCTAAAGACCATTTACCGGGTGCAATTCCCCGTGATGCGTCAATACGAGTCCGACACCTGGTACGACACCAATGGCCGTATTGTCTTCACCAACTCCAAGGGACTTGTCGGTGTGGGGCTACCCCGCAAGGCCAACCAGCGGGATGCTGCATACGGAATCAACACCCCTGGACGCAGCGAACGTGGAATTCCGCTGGGCTGGGAGGACATCAAGGACGTCTCCCAAGGCACCGTCACCAAGACCTTCATGGACGACACCCAGCCCGGTGGGCCAAAGGAGCGGACCGTGACTTATTTGGCGCCTTTTGACCGCTGCGACCGGGAAAAGGATTATGAAACGGCTTGGGCTTTCTTTGAAAAACGGTTTGGGAAGCACGAATCACACGAATTACACGAATAATGGATGGGAAAAATTACAAAATATTTGGTATATTATGCAGTTTCTAAAAAAGATTAACAATAACGAATAGTTAATTTAAGATGGCTATTCGTGTGATTCGTGTGATTCGTGGTTTTAATATATTTTATCCTTGAAACGTGGTTCAAGCGATACTATATGTGATATCAAAATAGAGATAAAAAAATGGGAAAAGCACAAAAGCTTTTTGAACTTTGGGCCGATACCATTCCGAAAGAGGCCCGCATCCAGGATGTTAAAACCTTTTTAAACAACTATTTCCCGGATATGTGGGACCAAAAGGGCTCTTCGCATATGGTCGTAAGGTGTGAAGCCTTAAAAGAATTCCCGGATTATCAGCCATATGGCGAAATATCTGTTCCGGTTAAAGGCGGGCAGAAGGTAAAAGGGTTTTACATTAAGCAATTGATAAAAGCTGTCCAATTGCTGCAAGAGTTGGGAGATCCATCATGAAAAAAAACCTGAACCATTATCTGGCATTGCCTTATCGGATTGAGATCGTTCACATTCCGGAGGATGAAGGCGGTGGATACATGGCCAGGCTGCCGCAGTTCGGCGCCATGGGTATTGTGGGAGATGGCGATACCAAGGAAGAAGCCCTGGCCGATCTGGAAAACAGCCAACGTGAGCGTTTTCAGTACTATCTCGAAGAAGGGCTTGAAATACCGGAGCCCGAAATTGCGGATGATAATTTCAGTGGGCGTTTTCTGGTCCGTTTGCCAAAATTCCTGCATCGGGAGTTGGCGCAAGCCGCCCAGCAAAATGGCGTCAGTCTGAACCAATACGTTTGCACGTTATTGGCAATGAATTTTCAAACAGACCGGTTGGCGGCAACTGACGGGGATGCAAGATGAAATCCAATCCTTGAATCAATGCATCGGTGCGCTTAAATACCACGTCAAAAAGACAGAGCAGTCTGGAAATTACGATACCCGAACTCTTTTTGCCGACGAATACCCGAAAGCAGCCTAAGAGGTGATATTTTGGTGAAAAAAACGGCAAAACAAGCCATGGAACCGGCGGCCTACAGAGAGTTTTTAAATCAGGTCGAATTGGAAGCTATTCTGCTTGACACCTGTACGCTCAAAACAAATCGGGATAAACTCGGCAGCAACATGAAGCTGGATATCAAGCATGATGCGACATATACCATCGATGAGGATAATGTTGCGTCCATCATTTCCAGCTACGATCTGACAGCCACGAAAACAACCAAAAGAGATTTCGCATTGAAGGCTGTATGCGCTTATCGGGTGATCCTTTCTTCAGAACGACCTTTAAGCGATGATTTCCTGGAAATTTTCATCCGGGTAAACATCCAGATGAATACCTGGCCATATTTTCGCGAGTTTATTCAAAGCATGATCCAACGGGCTGGTTTTCCGCCCCTGACCTTGCCGCTATTCAAACGGTAGGCGGTGAGACGCCATTCGGCGGCCGAGTCAAAAACGGATTTGTCTTGTGAAAACAACTACAAAATTAATTTCAGAATCCGAATACCAGACCATCTTAAAACGGATTGATGTGTTGATGGATGCCCAAAAAGGCACACCAGAACTGGAAGAGCTTATCAGATTAACGCGGATTGCCGAGAGGTACGAGGACGAACATTACCCAATCGGGGTGCCACCATAGGTTCGATTAAAGCCTGTTCCTCACCTATTTCCATCCTCGTTCCATAAATACCTATTCGTGCAATTCGTGTCATTCGTGGTTAACTAAAATGGATACCGGCCAATGATACCCTCCGTTCTCGCCGCGCAGCTCAAGACAGGTGTCGAAGATTTCCTGAAAACCACGTTCCCCGTTTCAACCCCGTTTTTCCACGGCATCATGGACAACCTGCTATCCCAACCGGAAGGGGTCTTCAAAGGCCCCTTTCTTGGTTTGCAGCTTCCTTTTGAGACCGGAAGCCAACGGACCGACATTTTCCCTGAGATCACGCTTCCGTTTCCGCCCTACCTGCATCAGGAACACGCATTTGCACGCCTGTCCGGGCCAAAACCAAAATCCACCATCGTTGCCACTGGAACCGGTTCAGGCAAGACCGAGTGTTTTTTGTACCCGATCCTGGATCATTGTTACCGCCACCGGGGCGAGCCGGGCATCAAGGCCATTTTGATCTACCCCATGAACGCCCTGGCCAGCGACCAGGCCACCCGCCTGGCCAGGATGATTTATGGGGATACCAACCTGAAGGGCAATGTCACCGCCGGCTTGTTCGTGGGGCAGAGCGAAAAAGACCCACGCATGGGGATGTCCGACGATGCCATCATCAGCCACAAGGACACGCTGCGGCACAGCCCACCGGACATTCTGCTCACCAATTACAAAATGCTGGACTATCTTCTCATCCGGGCCAAGGACTACCCCTTGTGGCAACACAACCGGCCCGAGACCCTGCGGTACCTGGTGGTGGATGAACTGCACACCTTTGACGGCGCCCAGGGGACGGACCTGGCCTGCCTGCTGCGCCGGCTGAAGGCCCGGCTGGATACGCCCCAAGGGGTTCTTTGCTGCGTCGGCACCTCGGCCACCCTGGGAGAAAAAAGCGAAGCCAACCGCCTGGTGGCCTATGCATCCCAGATTTTCGGCGAAACCTTGGACGATGAAGGCCTGATTACCGAATACCGGGTATCGGCCGGTGCTTTTCTGGAAAAAAGCCTGATATCCCAGGTGGATATCGTTCCCCTGGCCAAGGCGGATCAACTCAACCCCGAACAATACACGGATTTTGCAGACTACATTGCTGCCCAACACGCCCTCTGGTTCAACGAAACCATTCCCAGGGATGAGATTCTCGACGGTTCCTGGCGCATCGACCTTTGCGAGCGGCTCAAGGGGCACCTTTTTTTCAGAACCTGCTCAAGGTGCTGGGGGGACGCGTGCGCCGCTGCAGCGACATCCTGGTCGACCTTCAGCGCGTGACACCAGAGTTCAGATCCGCACCGGATGCCTACAAACACGACATCCTGGCCAGCCTGGCGGCGCTGGTCTCCTCGGCCGTGGAAGAGAAAAACGGTATGCGCACGCCTTTTTTGCATGTGCGCTACCATTTATGGTTGCGGGAATTGCGCCGCATGGTCGGGGCCGTGGCCAATCCACCGGCACTGCACTTTGCCGACGATCTCAACGACGATCAATTAAAACAGCACCTGCCCCTGATCCACTGCCGGGACTGCGGCAGCATGGGGTGGGCCGGCGTCAAGCGCCAGCACGACAGTGCGGTGAACACGGATCTGCAGAACGTTTATCTCTGTTTTTTCGCAACGATCCAAAAATCGTGTTTCTCTTTCCGGAAACCGCCGAACCGCAGGATATCCAGGCCGACGTCCAGTTTTATCTCTTATGCCCGCATTGTATTCATCTGACCACCCAATTGACCGCCGATGACTGCCCCAACTGCGGACAGGGGGGTATGATTCGGGTGTTTGCCCCCAACAATCGTGTTGCGCGGAGCAACCACCAGATCGGTACACACCACTGCCCGTATTGTGGTGCCCATAACGGGTTAACGATATTGGGATCGCGAGCGGCCAGCCTGACCAGTGTACTGATTGCCCAGCTTTATGCATCCACCTTCAATGATGACAAGAAACTGCTGACCTTTTCCGATTCCGTGCAGGACGCGGCCCATCGGGCCGGTTTTTTTGCCGGACGAACCTACCGTTTCAATATGCGCAGTGCCCTGCAGCAGTATGTCCAGGAATTTGGTGATGGTTCCCGGCTGGACACCATCCCCGCCGGTTTCATTCGGCATTGGCTGTCAACAATGGGCGAAGCGGCCTTCATTGCCACATTTATCGCACCGGACATGGGCTGGTTTGCCGATTACGAGGCACTTAAAAGCACCGGCAGGGTTCCAGCGGATGCCACGCTCCTCGACGATGTGAAGCAGCGGATTGCCTGGGAGATCTATACCGAATATGGTTTTCGTTGCCGCATCGGTCGGACCCTGGAAAAAACCAGCTCATCCGTGGCGCTGCCGGATGGGGAATTGCTTGATCGGGTGGTTGATACGGCCCTGGAAGCGCTGTGCAACGAGATCGGCGGCCTGCGCCAACTGGATGCGCTGACCCTGAAACGGTTTATCCTGGGGTTGATCGCCCATCTCAGGCATCAGGGGGGCGTGCATCATCCGGTTCTGGATCGGTACATCGATGGGTTGGGCAATACCTTTTTGCTCAGCCAAGTGCCTTGGATGCCCAATTTCGGTATCAATACACGGGCACCGGCATTTCTATCGACCAAACGCACGCAACGTTTCGATCCGCTGCTGGGTGGTGGGGCACGGCGAACCACCTGGTACACGGCATGGGCCGATAAATGTCTGGCACCGGTTTACCCGCTGGTAACCGAGCTGGTCCCAACGATTTATGAAATTGTATTAAAGGCCCTGTGTGATGGCGGCCTGCTGAGGGAAAAACGGGTCAAGGGTGAGCGGGTGTGGGGGATCGTGCCCGAGGCGCTTTGCATCAGCCGTGACGTGATTCAGTTTCGTTGCCAAGCCTGTGGTCATGAAACGTCGGCGGCGGTGATCGAGTCGGATGGGTGGACCGATTCGCCATGCCTGCGGTTTCACTGTACGGGCACCTATCAGGCGCTACCTCCAAAGACGGATTACTACGCCAAGCTCTATGCCTCGGGCGATGTGGGGCGTATTTTTGCCGAAGAGCATACCGGTCTGTTGGATCGGGACGCCCGGGAAGCCCTGGAAACACGTTTTAAAAGCAAAGACCGCGAACCATGGGATCCTAATCTGTTGTCCTGCACACCAACCTTGGAGATGGGTATCGATATCGGTGATCTCTCCTCGGTAATTCTGTGCTCCGTGCCGCCCGCCCAGGCAAACTACCTGCAGCGCATCGGCCGAGCCGGCCGGCGGGACGGCAATGCTTTGAATCTGACGGTCGCCAATGCCAGGCCCCACGATCTTTACTTTTTTTCAGAGCCGGAATCGATGATTGCCGGCCAGCTCGATCCGCCGGGGGTGTTTCTGAATGCGTCGGCGGTATTGGAACGACAATTCACGGCATTTTGCATGGACCGCTGGGTTGAAATGGGGATTACCGAAGGCGCCATGCCCCCTCAATTACGACAGGTATTGGGAAACCTCGATAAACCCGATCCAGGCAAGTTCCCGCATAATTTCCTCGAATTCATCGAGCTTCACCGCACGGATCTGGTTGGTCGGTTCCTGAATATTTTCGCGCTGTCACTGACGGATGATTCGATCCATCACATCAAGCAATTTGTCCAAGGCGATCGGGATACGCTGGGCAGCCTGACGTATCGGATCATCGATGGGCTTCATTTTCACGCCAAAGAACGCGAATCGATAAAGAAAAAAGTGACGGCCCTAAGTTCGCAGATTCGCAAAAAAAAAGAACACCACGCCAAAGACCAGCATTTCCAGAAAGAACTCGACGAGCTGGTACGGGAAAAAAGCGCCCTTCAGGCGTTGGTCACCCGGATCAACGATCGCCAGACACTGCAATTCTTCTCAGATGAAGGCCTGATCCCCAACTACGCGTTCCCCGAAGCCGGCGTGCTGTTACGTTCCATTATCTACCGACGGCGTAAGACAGTGCGCGAAGGGGAAAGCAACTATGAAACCTTCAGTTTCGACTATGAACGGCCGGCAGTCAGCGCCATCAGCGAACTGGCCCCGGAAAACAGCTTTTACGCGGGTGGCCGTAAGGTAAAGGTTGATCAGGTAGATCTGACGGTTTCCGAAATCGAGATCTGGCGTTTCTGTACGCAATGCGCCCACCATGCCCTGGTCGGCAAGTCCCCGGAAACCAGTACGTGCCCTCATTGTGGAAGTGCCATGTGGTCGGATGCCGGGCAAAAACGGCAGATGATCCGCATGCGCCAGGTATTTGCCACGACCTCGGATCGCGAAAGCCGCATCAGCGATGACAGCGATGATCGGGAACCCTCATTTTGCAACAAGCAGATGATGATCGGTTACCATGAAACCGACATCACCGATGCTTACGTGATCGATGGTGACGAACTGCCTTTTGGCCTGGAGTTTCTCAAACGGGTGAACCTGCGGGAGATCAACTTTGGCGAAAAGGACGATGCCGGAGAAAACCTGACCATTGCCGGTATTGATTCCCCTCGCAAGGGATTCGTCATCTGCAAGCACTGCGGGAAGGTGCAGGGTCAAAGCGATGAGATTCAGCATGCCTTGTGGTGTCGTGCAAGAAAAAAAGAGTCGGAGGACAACCTGACCCAATGCGTCTATCTTTATCGTGAATTCTCCTCCGAGGCGATCCAGTTGCTGCTGCCGGTAACCACATTTGAAGGCTCCGAAAAGAAACTTCACAGCTTTGTTGCCGCATTGCATCTGGGGCTAAAAAAAGTATTCGGCGGAAACATTGACCATCTGCAGACGGCCGTGCATGAAGAACCGGTCCCCAATTCGACCTATCGCAAAAAATATCTTGTCCTTTACGATACCGTCCCCGGTGGGACCGGATATATCAAGCAATTGATGCGGTCGGAAAAGCCGTTGTTCGAGGTTCTTGAGGTTGCATTGGAAACACTGAAAACCTGCCCCTGCAACCGGGACCCGGAAAAGGATGGATGCTATCAATGCCTGTATGCCTATCGACGAAGCTACACCATGGCCGGAACGTCAAGAGAGACGGCCAAAGCCATGCTGACCGAAATTCTTCAGCATAAGGATAAGCTGATCCGTAGGCAGTCATTGAAAGACGTACAGATCAATTCGCTTTTTGACAGCGAGTTGGAAGCAAAGTTTATCGAGGCACTGCGTCGTGTTCGCGTGGATGACATTCCCGCCAGGCTGACCAAGGCGGTTGTCAATGGAAAGCCAGGTTATTTCTACAAAATCGGGCGCCATACCTACACGATCGAGCCGCAGGTCCAGCTGGGCGCCGCCGATGGAATCAATGTTCCTTCCAAAGCTGATTTCCTCTTTCGGCCATCACGGATGCAGGACGGGGTCAAGCCGCTGGTGGTGTTTACCGATGGGTTCTATTACCACAAAACACGGATTGGTCAGGATATGGCACAGCGGTATGCCATTTCAAGATCCGGTAAATTCCATGTCTGGTCACTTTCCTGGAAAGACCTGGAGAACCAGTATAAAAGCCAAGGGGCGTTCTTTAACAACTATCTAAGCATCACCGACAACGGGAAAAACGCAAACTATAATCGGCTGATGGCTTCCTTCAAGATCGAAAAACTGTTGAATCTGAACACGACGGACAGCTTCAACTGGCTGGTCCGTTTCCTATCCGCACCCGATGAGAATCGTTGGCAATACCACGCGTTTGTTAATGGTTTGTTGCATCTTGATCATAAGCGTTTTGCCAAGGACGAAGAAAGAGTGGCCTGGGTAGAACAGCTACAGGCACGTTTTCCCGAGGAGATTGCAGAACAGGCCGGAAGCATAGAACCGCCGTGCTACTATGGTTTGTTTGAAACCAGTGCGGATGAGGATTTTATCAATGCATTTTTTTCGATTGATAAAAATTCCCTCAACAAAGGGAACCCATCCGGCCTTTATACGGCATGGTGTCTTTCCGATGGACCGACGGAACGTGAGAAAGCCGATTTCGAAGCGGCATGGAATGGTTTCCTTCGTTGTTATAATCTGTTCCAATTTTTAGGAAATGCGTTTTTCTCAACCACCGAAGGCAAGGTTACGGGACAGGTGTATCGGAAGGCATCCACCGCTCAAGATGCGGTTTCGGAAGCGGCAAAGGAAAACCCGGATGCATGGGAAGAAGTTAAATCGTTGACCGATAATTCCTTGCATGGCCTTGTCGATAAAATGGCGGAAAACGGGTGGGCTGTCCCGGAAGTCGGTTTTGAGCTTGAATCCGATACGGGTGAAATTATCGGTGAAGCTGAACTTGCCTGGGCTGAGCAGAAAGTGGCACTTCTCACTCAAGCGCACCTTCGCTTCAAGGATGCATTTACCTCATTGGGTTGGTGGGCCGTGGAAATTGAATCCGTTCTTGATGATCAGGCCGGTTTTCTTGACCGTGCTCTGCGCTAAAAAACCGTTTTCGTATCCCTTCTATCCTCGGCTTACGTAAAGGCAACTGATGAAGAAAAATAAATCGAAAATCAAAGTGGCCATCGCCTCGGATTTTTTTACCTCATTTTCCAAGGTACCCCGAAAACAGCAGGCCAAAGTCCTCGATTTCATCAACAAGTTCAGGTCAGATCCCATGCTCCCCGGCATCAACTATGAACGTATCGTCTGTGCCAAGGACCCCAACATGCGCTCCGTGCGCATCGATCAATCCTACCGGGGCATCGTGTTGAAACCGGAATCGGGAAATGTCTATGTGCTCTTGTGGGTGGACCACCACGATGAAGCGTATCGATGGGCTGAGAACAAAACGTATCAGATTCATCCGGAAACCGGCAGTCTACAGGTAATTGACGTGGAGGCTGGTGATCCGTCGCAAGTGATCGCTGAATCACAGTCGGATGATGGGGAAAAGGGCCTGTTTGACGATGTGCGTGATCGACACCTGCTAAAGCTGGGTGTACCCGAGCAGCAGCTTCAAGTGGTGAGAGGGGTGAGAGATGAATCGGATCTCGACCGATTAGCTGGCCAAATTCCCCAGGAAGCCTACGAATCCTTGTTTTTCATAGCCAGTGGCTACAGCCTGGAAGACGTCTTCCAGGAAATTGAAGCGTCCGAGGCGAAAAAGCCTGTTGATACCGAGGATTTTGGGGCGGCACTGGAAAATCCTGATTCAAGACGCCGCTTTTACGTTGTGGAAGATGACCTCGAGCTGGCCGCAATGCTCAATGCACCGCTTGAAAAATGGCGTGTTTTTCTGCATCCCTCCCAGCAAAAACTGGTTGAACGGTCCTGGAACGGTCCGGTCCGGGTATTGGGAGGTGCCGGGACCGGGAAAACCGTGGCCGCCATTCATCGTGCCAAGTGGCTGGCGCAGCACCTTTTCAACGATGAGAACGATCGCATTCTTTTTACCACTTTTACGAGAAACCTGGCCGCCGATATTCAGGACAACCTCAGTAAAATCTGCTCCAAGGATGTGTTGAGACGAATCGAGGTGGCCAATCTGGACCGATGGGTGGCAACCTTTTTGCGGCGCAATGGGTACGAATACGAGA
Source organism: Desulfosarcina cetonica JCM 12296 (assembly GCF_001311845.1). Classification (GTDB taxonomy): domain Bacteria; phylum Desulfobacterota; class Desulfobacteria; order Desulfobacterales; family Desulfosarcinaceae; genus Desulfosarcina; species Desulfosarcina cetonica. Next base: position 40,131 of record NZ_BBCC01000006.1, read on the forward strand.
TCGATTACGGGAATCGCACGGATCAACTATGGAAGCAGGCCGTGGACATGGCACCCGATGGGTTAAATCTTGAGCCTTCGTTTTATCGGGAAGAGTGGGAACGGGTTGTTCAACCCCAGGCGATTTCATCCGCCAATGAGTACATGCAGGCCAGTCGAATCGGCCGGGGCATCCGCTTAAACCGTAAAGCTCGAAAAAGCGTGTGGTCCGTGTTTGAAGAATACTGGGCATTGCTGAATGAAAATGGTTTGAGAGAACCGGCGGATGCCATGCAAGACGCCCGCCTGTTGCTGGCCAATAAGAATGAGGATTTGCCTTACCGGGCAATCGTTGTGGATGAAGCCCAGGATATGGGGATTCAGGCCTTCAGTTTGATCCGGCAGATGGTTCCGGAGGGCAAGAACGATCTTTTCATCGTTGGCGATGCACATCAGCGAATCTATCGGCACAAAGTCGTATTGGGTCAATGTGGGATAAATATCGTCGGGAGAAGTCGAAAACTGAAAATTAATTACCGGACCACTGACGAAACGCGGGCCTGGGCCATCAGCCTGCTCAAAGGGTTGTCCATCGATGATCTTGACGGCGGCACTGACGACCAGAAAGGGTACAAATCGTTGCTGCATGGCGTCTATCCAGAGGTGAAAATCTTCTCCGGTTTTAAGGAAGAGGTCGATTTTATTGCCGACTATCTGAATACAATAAAAACGGACACGGGTGTATTAAACGGTATTTGCCTGGTCGCCAGAACAAACAACCTGCTCATGCAATATCAGAACTCATTAAAGGAAAAAGATATCGACGTGTATATGGTCAAACGCAGCGAAGCCGAGGATCGCCAAGCGCCGGGCGTTCGTCTGGGCACCATGCATCGTGTGAAAGGTCTCGAATTCGATCATGTCATCATTGCCGGCGTCAACGATGGAATAATTCCGCTTGAAAGCATTGGGGCGCGATCCTCTGACCCCACCGTAAAGGTCGACTCAGAGATCAGTGAGCGAGCATTGTTGTATGTTTCTGCGACACGGGCGAAAAAGGCGGTCGTTGTAACTGCTTTTGGCAAGGCGAGCCGATTTATCATTTGAGACTGAATGTTTGCTGCCGCTGGCCGTCAGCGCGGCAAACGCGATCTCTTCCGAATCAAGGATCGTCAAGGTATCCGCCACGTTTTTTTCAATGCGGCGGCAACGTTGCCTTAATGTAAATTAGATATGCGGCTTCACGGTGTCTTATTGTTCCTGATCCGGGAGAGCCTTCAGGGGGATGACATGCGGTTTGTCTTGCACGCGTCCGACTTCAACCGCCACGCCATAAACCGACGCGATCGTTTCAGCCGTCAGGGCAATCGCCGGATCGCCAGAGGCGGCAATCCGGCCTTGATCCAACACGATGACCGTGTCCGCATAGCGTGCGGCCAAATTGAGGTCATGCATGGAGATGATGGCCGACAAGGCGTTGGTTTTTACCAAATGACGTAGCAAGTCCATGACTTCGAGCTGGTGACGAATATCGAGATTACTGGTGGGTTCGTCCAGCAGGAATACCTCGGCCTCCTGGGCAATGGCCCTGGCAAGGGTCACTCTTTGCTGCTGTCCGCCATTGATCGCTCCGAAGTCCTTCATCGCGAGGTCTTGGACGCCCATCCGCTCGAGGGCCTTGAAGGCCTTCTCAAGATCCTTCTTGCCGGTATGCCCGTTCCCATGAGGGTACCGGCCCAGAAGGACCATGTCGATGACGTTGAACGGGAAGATCTCGCCGCTGGTTTGCGGCACATAGGCCATGCGTTTGGCAATCGCCTTGCGGCCCAGGCCCCGGATCGGCCTGCCGCCCAGTTCGATACTGCCTTTTTGCGGCCGCAGCAGGCCGTCGATGCATTTGAGCAACGTGGATTTGCCGGCACCGTTGGGACCCAGCAAGGCCAGAATCTGTCCCGGCAACAGGTCGAAAGTGATGCGATCAAGCACCGGCCGATCTTCGTAAAAAAAGACCAAATCGTCGACGTTCAGTATTTCGATAAAAATGGAGTGATTTGGCTCAAGGTGGGCGCGGATAAACGACGAGTCAACTCCAAGGAAGAATTACGAAGACTTTTCCAGGTCTCCGATCAGTTCCATGCGGACGAACTGCCGACCAAAGCAGGGGTGGAGACATTGGACAAGTTGCGGTTTCGAGATTTTCTGCGCGACATCTACAAACGCAATTTTCCGGAAGACCCGTCGGAATTGTTGCGACTGCTGCAGAACATGAACCTGGCAACCGACGGTGGAATGCTGAACTTGGCCGGGGTGCTGATGTTCGCCGAACGCCCTGAATGGATTAAACCCCAGTTCGTGGTTAAGGCCATCCGCTACCCGGGCAACGAGATTCACGTTACCGATTACGTGGATACCGAAGACTTTGCAGGCACCCTTAAAAAGATCTTCGACGATGCCCTTGCGTTTGTAATGCGGAACCTTCACAAGATCCAGGCCGGACGGGGTGTGAATGCCCCGGGACTACCCGAAATCCCGGAAAGCGTTTTTGAAGAGCTTTTGGTGAACGCCTTGGTACACCGTGATTATCTGGTGAGTGCGCCGGTTCGTCTGTTTATTTTCGACAACCGCATCGAGATTATCAGTCCCGGGCATTTGCCGAACAATCTGACCGTGGAAAAGATACTGGTCGGCAATTCGAATATCCGCAATCCGATCCTTGTTTCCTATGTTGCCAAGGGGCTGCTGCCCTATCACGGATTGGGCTCCGGCATCAAACGCGCCTTGGACGCTTGGCCGCAAATTGATTTCATTGATGACCGTGATGGTTGCCTCTTTATTGTAAAAGTTCACCGGAAATCGGTGGAAAAAACAACACCGGCCTCAATGCCGTCCAAAACGTCGGTGAAAACGTCGGTGAAAATCTTGGCGCTTTTAAGCCGCAACAAGCATCTAACCATACCGGAACTGGCTGGGTTAATTGGCGTGACCGAACGTTCCATCGAAAGAAATATCCGTAAATTGCAGGATCAGGGCCGGCTTCGGCGCATCGGGCCGGCCAAAGGCGGTCATTGGGAAGTAATTCAATCCTGACGGATTCGTAAAAAGCCCAATATCGGCGTTACGCGTATCCTTCGTCATTGCGGAGTACGCTAAGTACGCCTCATTCCTCAGGATTCGCAAGCCTTGATCTTGGGCTTTTTACGAATCCGTCGGAAATGCGACTTTTTACGAGTTCATCAATCCTAAACGGGGCGATTGTCGAGAACGGATCAATGAATCAAAAACAAACATCCAGTGCGGCGCCATACGTCCGATCCGTCGCCGGATAGCCGCTGAGATTTTCATAGTCTTCATCAAGCAGGTTGTTGACATAGACCTTCAGGGTGGCATTTTCCAAAAAGCCCCATCTTTTAAACAGGGTTTGCTTAACCGCCAGGTCGAACACGTGATAGGCGTCCATGGCGATTTCCGAAAATGCCCATACATCCGGGGCGACCTCTTCCGCCTTTTGGATCACCTGGTCGTCCTGGTATTTATAGTCGAGTAGCAAGGTCGTGTTTGGCAGCAATCGATAGCGCAGACCGGCGTTGACCCTGTTTTGGGCGACATTGTCGATGGCGTCTTCTCCGGCCAGTTCTCCCCCCTTGTTTTCGAATTTCTGATAGGCATACCCGCAATAAAAGAAGAGATCGTCCATGAGATGACCGCTGAGCTGTACTTCAATGCCGTGGCGCACGATCTTTTCAAGATTGATAACGTAATCCTTGTATTCCATGCCGGGCGTGACCGAATTCCCGCCGCCGGGTGTGTACTTAGAGAAGTTGCCGTTCCAGGCAAGATAATCCTTGATTTCATAATAGGCGTAATTGACCTTGAGCTCAATATCGTTGATCAACCGCCGGGTAAGCACCAAATCGTAACCCATGCCGTGTTCGGGCTCGGTCCATACCCCCACCGGCCGTCCCGCATAATTGAAATCCGCGAAGTTGACTGGTGCGCGCCAGATGCGGCTGACGCCGAGCGAAACGGAGGTATCCCGCAGTCCGGCGGCCAAGTCATCCAAGTCATAGGTGAGAAAGGACTTGGGCAGCCAGCCGTCGAAACTTCTCTCGATCCATCGCGGCTGCCCGCTAATCATCAGCGCACCGGTGCTGGAGGACATGTTGTCCGTCCATGTGTCGGCATGTTCGTACCGGAGACCGGCGGTCAGGGTCAACCGCGGGATGATCCGCCAGCGGTGCTGAGCAAAACCGGCCCGGGTTTCCACCCGTTTCTGATCATCGAAGGCGGCGGGCGATCCCTGTTTGGTGTCAAAGCCGTCGAGAAACTGCTGAACCTCGGCGCCGATAACGGTTTCATGGGCATCCGAGAACCGGATCGTATCCTGCAATTTGGCGCCCCGCGTATACCAGGTGGCCTCCCAGCCGGCATCGTAAACGATTCCCGTGGTGTTTTTGCGCAGGGTCGTCCGTTTCCACGCTTCCTCGTTGTAGTAGGCATTCAGGTACCAGTCCCCCAGCGGCGAGGGTTGGAGATAATTCAGGCGGAAGGCGTTGGCCGTTCCATCGTATGCGGGCGACTGCCATTCGAAATAGGAAGATTGGTTTACCGTTGGATAATCGCCGTCATGATCCCCCAAGGCGGCGTCATTGTTCACCGGGATTTCCCGCTCCCCTTGGCTATGGTTGACGGTCAAGGTGATATAACCGGTTGACGGCAGCAGGTAACCGATCCGCCCAAACGCCGAATCGATATCCGCCTCGGAATGTCTCAGGTAGCCGTCGGTGCTGTATCGTTGATATCCCGCATCGTAAACCAAATCGCCGATACCGCCGGTTGCGGTGATGCTGTGATTTTGGGTGTTGTAGGATTTATAACTGGTGGCGACATGGACCCGGGGCTTGATGGTGTCATACCGTTCGGGCCTTCGGGTGACCAAATTGATCACCCCGCCGATGCTCTGCGCCGGATACAATGCCGAATGCGGCCCGGGTAGAATCTCGACGTTTTCGATTAAATCGGTCGGCAATAACGAATAATCCACCACATGATAGCTCTGGCGTCCGCCGGGTTTGTGAATGTTCGACCCGTCAACGGCGGTAACGAAGCGGCTGCTGCCAACCCCCCGCATCCAGAAGGCATCCTCACCGTCCACGATATCGCCGGGAACCAGATCCGAGCCTTTCTGAAATCCAGAATCGGCTGGTCCTTGAGAATATCCCCGATGTTCTGCACGCTGCCGATCGTCTCGTAGGCCCCCACGTCGATGGTCGTCATTTGTGGTGTTTGGGTGATTTCAGGTTCGATGCTTTTCTCGCTGACCACCACATCGTCAAGCTTGTGGACCGACGTTTCTGCGCCAAGCACCTTGCCCGCGAAAATCAACCCGTACAGACAAAATCCCAATATCGCTATTCGCATTCCGCTTCGCTTCGTCCAACGCCCGTGCATGTCCATACGCCTCGTCTCCAAATGAAAAAAGCCATGACGGCAATTCACCTCAATTAGGGAAAAGCCTTCATGGCTCTACTGGACCGTCGCAGTAAATGACTATGGGAAATGGTACCGGATTTTTGCCCGATGGCTTCAGCCATCTGTTGGTAACGCATCTTTATATAGCGAAACGGACGGCCGGTCTTTTGCGCCATGCACTTTCTTTATTGCGCGACGCACAATGTCGAAACGCGGGACTTATCGGCGGAAGGTATTCGGGGGCGTGCCGAAACGCCGACGAAAGGCGGTGGTGAAGTTTGCCTGGCTGTTGTACCCCACGGAAAGCGCGATTTCCGACAGGCTGAGGTCCGAATTGTCGAGCAGGAAACGGGCCTTGGAAAGCCGCTCCCGCCGCAGGAGGGCAAAGGCGGTGCCGCCGTACAGGGCCTTGAAACCGCGGTTGAGTTTGTTGCGGTTGAGACCGACGCTGCGGCTCAAATCGACCAGGCTGGGAGGATGATCCAAACGGGTCAACAAGATATGGTACGCCTCTTTGACCCGGTCGACGTCCCGGCGGTCCAGCTCCGGCGAGACCGGGCAATGCCCGGGGACCCGCTCGGCCATGTTGAGCGCAACCAGTTCGAGGGCCTTGGCCTCGAGAAAAACGTTGCGAATGTCACCGGTGTAAGGACAGCCCATGATCTGTTCAAGAACATGCAGGGTCTTGGCACTGAAACGGGTTTGCCGGTAAACCGGCTTGTCTTTCCATGAGCCGTGGGCCGTTGCCGTCAGATGGGCCAGGCACTCGGGCGGCGAGGGGAACAGGTCGCAAAAAGCCGCGACGGAAAAATGCAGGGAAACGCCGGCAACATGCCGGTCCGGAAAAATGTCGACGGTTCCTTGTGTTTTGGGCAAGTAGGCTATCACACCGTCTCCGGGGACACGTTCGGCCACCGTTGTCGACCGGTGCCCCTGGCGCATGGTGCAACGCATGCGCTGGGACAAGGAAAAACAAAAAGAGACCGGCGCCCGGTCGATTTCATATTTCATGCAAATTTGCCGATCCAGGGTATGATCGGCCATCACCAACCGGACGCCGGGCCGGATGCGGATACTCTCGCAACGCAGGTACGGATAAAAACCGTGGTCATCGATGCCCACATCCTCGCAAGGATCACTGCGCTTGCCGAGTTCCGAAAGCGTCAATCTGTTATCGTTTGGCCGGACATCGATGCGCCGTTTCATTTCGCTGTTCCCATCTATCCCGTTACCATCTTTCCAATTGCCGGGCCATAACAGATTGCATTTTTACCGTTTCGTTCCTTTCCGGCCTCTTCCACTCAACTCGCATTGGGTGAAATTCACCTTTTCACCGCATCCGGGACAACGATGTTCTTTGTTGAATTCGTCCGAGAAAATTTCTATTTCTTTGCCGCAATTCGGGCACTGGCAGATAAACGAGTCCAACTCCCTGAACTGTTCAAAGCCGGGGCAATGTTGTGGTGTCGTCATGTCTTTCTCCTTTCTCCTTTTATTAGTAGAAGCAAACTGGATCATGTAATTGTAGCCCAAATCAATGTAGCCGATTTTTTTGAAGCCACAAGAGATCACTACCGCCTCAACCTCATCGGGAGCATTTCTCATGTGCTTGGGCGGGCCGAAGGACTGCTCCTCTTTTTTGCACTCGACAATAGCCAGACAACCTTCGGGTTTGAGCATTCTGAAAACTTCGGAAAAAATAGATGGCCCCGTTTTTCTTAAATTGAAAATATGAAGCACCGTGGCGATAAATACGGCATCCACACTGCTGTCCCGAATCGGCAATGGGGCGCAAATATCAGCTTTTAGAGCCACAATATTGCTCAGCTCCAGGGATTTTGCGATTTTTGCCAGGCTGTCGATCAGATGTTGCCATTTGTCGAAGGCATACACTTTACCGCCGTGACCGACAATTTTCGCCGCCTCGACGGTGTAATCGCCGGCACCACAGCCCAAATCGACGAAAACATGTCCAGCTTTTAGCGGCAAGTGCCCCAATACCATTTTGGGCTCGTGCAACCATGCGCTACTGGGACCGCGCCCATCGTGCTCTTTTCCACCGTTATACTTATGATGGCAATCGTTTCCATGTTTAGAATTCATTGTCTTCTCTTTTCCGGTTCTATTCCGTAAAAACATCAAGGGGATGTCAGTTTTCCTTCATTGGCGCCTCCCGTTAAATCCTTGCACATGATATCCATGAGTCGGCCTATCGTTGTTCGGTTGGTCCGTGCCAGGTCGGTCAGGGGTTGGTTCGGGGATTTAACAACAATGTGGTTCAGGGTAAGCTTGGCAATCGATTTCTCCGGATCCCATCCCATGTACCGAGCGATTTGCGACACGGGATACTCAGCGGCGGCCCCATAGGGCGGGGAACCGTATTCTTCAATGGACGACATGCGACAAGCCCTTGCGATACCGATTAGCTGGCCCATGGGTGGAATCTCATAATACCCCCCCACACAGACATAAAGGGTCAGGATAAGCGATACGGCCAGGGGAAGGCTTTCATATCCGGACTTTTTTTTCTTGACGTAGGCCAGCAATAGGGGCCAGTTCAGGTAGCATGCACCACCATAGCAAGACAAAAGAGCATGCCGGAGTTCAAATGAAGGACTCCCCAGTGATGACGGGAAAGCCCCAGGAATGTCCATGGACAAAAATGACTGACATGGCCGGCGGGTCCCAGATAAAGCACGGTACTGGTGACAAGCATGACCAATCCGGAAAAAGCCAGGGTTAGAGACGTACATTTTTTAAGCATGGTATCCCCTCAAAGATAATAGAGAAACGAATCGATCTTTGTGCGGTCATTCTCATTTTGGTTGCCATCAAACGTCAGATTGAGGACAGGCTTGGAACCGGCGGTTTCAAATTCTTTTCTCACGATATTCAGCGATATTCCCGTATTCTCATAGGCGGATGAGAGGGTAACGATTCCATCAATGCGCCGCAGGTCGCCGGTTATTTTCGCCTGCCGATACCTTCCAAAATTGCCGGCATAATAGCCGATGGTCCTGTCCGCCCGTTCAATGAGGCTTCTGGATCGGGCTCGAAAGGACCTTCCCCGGAAATGCATTCTGACAAGCGGATCATGGCATTTCGCATTTCGCCGATTCGTCCTTCAAGAAACGGTGTTTTACCGTTCCGGCCGATAAAATCCCGCCACAGCATCCACATATACTCGGCAAGTGGCGCATAGATGACACGATGGCTCTGCTTTTCCAGGTTACGCAATGCGTAATCATTCAAGAAATCATTGAACACAATCAAGGGCTCTCCGACGACCAGGATCCTTTTGCCGTTCCGGCCGAATCCGGTTTTTGGGGCAATCGTGCCGGCAACCGTCATGAGTTCCTCTATGTCAAAGCGCCCCTTATCGATTGTGGCGATAATGGTGTTCATAAGCGCACCCCGTTGTTTAATGGAGGCAAACCGGATGAGATCGCCGGCAAGCAGCCCCAGAAAAACCGGCCAGGCCACTTCGAAACCGCGGCTTGGAACATCCTCCATATACGGGGCTAAGATGCCGACATGGTTGTATCCCTCCCCATCCAGCTTGGCACGAATGAAGCGATTGGCCTGACCGTCGATTTCCGCCCCCTCATTTTGCGGAATCACAAAAACTGCCTTGTTGTCGCACATTTTTCCGTCTTCGACCGCACGGAGCACATCACCCAAAAGGGCTGTCAGGGAGTAGTATTCATTGGTCACCGTGTGACGCCGGCCTAGGTCGATGGACGTCGCATCGGTTTCTGGAAGGACGACGGCGTGGATTCCTCTGGAAATGATAATTCTCGCGAAAATTTCAGAGTACGGATACAGGTTCGTCAGGTAGAGTGTGGATGCCGGATCAATCTCGGTCATATCCGTCTTGATGTTCACCGGGTGGCGGACAATACCTTTTGAATAAGTTTGCGGATCCAGGCTGTTCACGAAGGCTTCGAGCCGGGTGATGACGCCCACGTCCGAGGCATGCTCGTCCACCTCGATATTCAGGTAGGGTTTGCCTTCCATCAATTCCGCGAAATAGTGGGTCAGGACCGAATCCGGCCCGCAGCCGTGATGGGTCAGGAGAATGGGGTACAAGTTGGGATGGGCCTTGATGAAATGCGCCGGCTCCAAAATATGCTGGCCAAAAGGCCAGAACATGTTCGGATGCTCCTTTGAGATGTCTCCCGGGGGCAAGTGATGAAACCCCAGGACCGGATAGCCCATGGCCGTCAGCCTTTCGGGAATGCCCATGTTAAGGACCGGGTCGGCGATCCCGTAAATTTTCGAAATCAGAACAAACGTCTTTTTCGAGGGATCCATCCGACTTAAAACCGCTTTACCGTTTTCCTCGATCCGCGCTTCAAATGCGTGAAATGCCGCCATAGCCTGTTGAAGGGCGGGGTGGATTTCAGCATCGCTACGATGAAGCTGCCGGCCCAGGTCAGAGAACTGCTTCATCATGAACGCCCGGCCCTGGTTGAAGGCGATGGTCGGCGAGAGAAGTTCGATCCCCTTGGCATCCAGGTCCATGGCCCGGCGGATCACCTTGAATGCCAACTGCATGAAGGCGCATCCATAATTTTGCCGCGTATGGGACCCGGGATGGTCCACGGTGTAAAGGTCCGGGAAGAAAATGTAGTCCACTTTCTTTCGAACCAACTCCGCCATGTGACCGTTGATCAGTTTGACCGGGTAGCAGGCCTCGTCCAGGGAATATTCCTGCCCCAGCCGGACGGTTTCGTCACTGGTGGTATCCGAAAGCAGTACATTGAAGCCCAATGCCTTGAAAAATGCATGGAACATGGGGAACATGCCGTAAGTAAAGAGTGCCCGGGGGATGCCGACAGTCTTTTTGTTCTCTTCAAGGGCCTCGTTATACCCTTGGAAAAAGATATTTGCCATTTGAACGTCGAAGCGTTGGGCCTTTTTTCCCGTCACGCTTTCAGACGGCTTCCGGATTTCGGTCGGTGCCACGGGATCGATATCGAATCCCCTGAATACTGTTTTTCCGCTTTCGTTTCCCTCCCGCGCCAGGATAGACACGCCATATGCACCGGTGACACTGAAGAACGGCGGCACATGGATTTCCCTGCCGGTCAGTGCCCTGAAGGCATTGACGACCCCTTGATTATAGGCCACGGCGCCCTGGAAAAAGATTGTATCCCCAATGGGTTTGTGTCCCACGACCCGGTTAAGATAATTTTTCGTGATGGCGTAGCACAGCCCGGCGGCAATATCCTCGCGTTTTGCTCCCCCGGATAGATTCGCGGCAACGCTGCTCTCCATGAACACCGTGCAGCGTTCTCCCAGGTGGGTGGGCGCTTCGCCGGCGAGGGCCATATCGCCGAAATCCTCGATGGGAATATCAAATTTATTGGTCTGCTCATCAAGGAACGAACCGGTTCCCGCAGCACAGATCTTGTTCATCTGAAAATCCGTCACCTTGCCGTTTTGCAAACGAATATACTTTGAATCCTGCCCGCCGATTTCGAAAATCGTATCCACATCCGCATCCAGGGCGGCGGCAGCTCTAGCCTGGCTGGTGATTTCGTCCTTGACCACGTCGGCACCCACCAACCGGCCGATCAGATGCCGGCCAGAACCGGTGACACCGACGCCCTGGACCGCGATTGTCTCCCCGAATCCGAACTTCAGTTCGCCAAGCCCCCTACAGACACTCTCGATGGGCTTGCCGGCAGTTCTCAGGTATTTCAAGGCGATCAGACAGCCATCGGCATCCGACAGGACCAGGTTGGTGCTCGTCGATCCCACATCAATGCCGAGCCAGCATTTTAAACGTCCTGCCGTGCTTTCTAAGGGAATGGATACACAATTGTGTTTGTTTTCCCCATCATGGGAACCGAATGTGGCCAGGGGTGGAAGGTCATGCCGGACGTTTTCGTCGGAAAATGAAAGCGTGGTCTTATCCAGTTCATTAAGCAGCCGTTTCAAATCAAGTGCGGATTTTTGCCGGCTTGCCATGATCGCCGCGCCCAGAGCGCCCGCAACCGGAGAAAGTTCTGAAACAATCAAGGTGCCTGCGTCAAGTTTCAGCTCCTTTTCAAGGGCCCGAACAATGGCCGGATTTTTGGCCACACCGCCCGCAAACAAAATTGGTTTGCGCCGGGGCAGGCTGCCCATGACCGCGGCGCGATAATTTCTCACCATGGCATGGGCAAGCCCCAGTACGATATCGGCCAGCGGAACCCCTTCCTGCAGGTGATGGGTGACATCGGTTTTGGCAAACACGCTGCACCGGCCGGCGATGCGCGGGATGGAATTGCCTTGGGCCGCATAAAGGCCGAACTCGTCCAACGCAAGGTCCAGCCGGGACGCTTGTTCTTCCAAAAAAGCACCGGTTCCGGCGGCACAACTGCTGTTCATGGAAATTTGTGTGCCGGATGGGGCCTGCCTGCTGGAATCGGTGATGTATTTCGCGCTTTGCCCGCCGATCTCGATAATCGAGGCCACATCCGCGTCAATGGACAGACCGCCCTGAACGATGGCGGCAACTTCATTGACGCAATCGATGCCGCCGCCACGGGAAAAACGTTTGCTACCGCTGCCTGTCACCGCGCCAAATATGAGTTCTTCCGGGCCGAGTATGGTCAGGATATCCGCCATGATTTTTCTTAAAACCATGGCAACATTGCCTTTATGCAGGCGATAGGCATGATGCATCACCGCGCCATGCCTATCGATTACGGCAGCTTTCACCGCTGCGTAGCCGATGTCGAGTCCCAGACAATATGCGGCTATCTTCGCTTCCATCCACACTACCTCCTTATGTGTTTGTACCCCGTGGCCCCTGCATTCGGTATCCTTGCTTTTCTTCAAATCGATTTGGTTTGAATGGCATCGATAATGTGTGACGGTTATGGAAAAGAGGGTTTTTATTTTTACGGCAGTATAATTTTAGTAAACATCGATATAGGCATTGTAGACCCTTCAACCCATACGTGTTTGGCACTATCTAAGCAGCGCTTTTCTTTCCGCTATCTCCTGGTCGAGATCCCAAACCTTGACATACTTGTCATTGCGATAGACCTCCAAACATTCGGCGCAAAGCGTTCCGTCTTCATCCAGCTTGCCTGAAACGCGCACCAGCTCGTTGACGCAACTGACTTTTTTCAAACGTGGCAGGTTGGCGACAAAATAATCTTTGCCGCTCTCATCGCAAAGCACAAAATCAGGTTCGAGGGCGATCTGTGCCTTGGTCAGCATGGCCGGATGCTTCTTTCCAAGGTAGGAGTATAGAGCCCCTTTGAAAGTTCCATTAACGGTTATTACATTTTCTGCCAAAGCAGTCGCCGCAGCCAGTATGATTGTCGCGGTTACCATCAATGTAATCGTTTTTCTCATTTTTCCCCCTCCTTTTTCGACTTAAGGTTTCAACGTTGCCTTTAAAACCCTCTTTCCAATACATTAATGAGATTCGATATGATTTCTTACGGGTTGTGTTCAGTACGGCCAGGCATCCATTGCTCCAATCATGCCTGCCGTCTTGTATTGGAAACAATCCCCCTGCCTTCGACCTGAAAGTATGGCTTTTCCGCGCAGGTCAGACAGATCCCGTTCAGTGCGGCTTTTGTCGCCATGAGCTGTTCGCCGCAGTTTTGACAGATAATGCTGTCAACAATCGGCGCGTATCCGGGCAAATCAACGCGAACCCGCTCGGCTGAAAAAACATTCTCGAAATCCTGTTTGATGAGGGCAAAGGCGGCTTCCCGGGCGGTATCCTTGAATCGCTTTTCATCTTCTTTGGTATGAACCCTATTCTTGATCACCTTCTCCATGAGCGGATAGAACGCCGGGACCAGGCGCCCGATGGTTTCACGAAAATCGGGGCGGGCACAAACACGCACGCCCATATCGTTTCCTCTGATAGCCAATGTCACGGCATGCTTTCCCAGGTCGCGATAGATCAATGCATTGTTGCCCAGGGTGCACCCCGATACCGCCTGCACACCATCGGCAAAACAGGCATTTATTTCAACGATGGCCATGAGGTTTTCCAGACCATCGGAACTTGTCACGGCAGCGTCGAATCGGTTGAGCCCATATAGCAGACTGAGCCCGTGCATGGACGCCATGACGCCAAGCGCACTGCCCGGGCAATAATGACCGTGGATCTCCGCCGTTTTTATTAGGCAGCGTGCCAAATCGCGCCTCTCGATGGCTTCGATGAAATCCGCCCTGGGATTTTGTTTCAGACGGTCATACTGGTCGACTTCTTCCATGAGTCGCCGCATCCATTCGGGCATCGACACCGCTTCCCGGGGATACCAACTGTTTACATAGGGCTTGATATCGACCACCGGGCTTCCGTCGATTGCGTCGAGACCGGAAACCTTGAGGATATTGCCCTTTCTTTCATGCAGCCGAACGACGCAGGCAAGCACCGGATTGGGCCGGGCCGGGCTGCAAGTGCAAAAAAGACCGACCTCGGGGATTTCTTTTCTGCCCATGGGGTGCACCCGTTTCAGGGCGCGTCCTTGCTCGTTCACTTTATGCGCCCAGTACAAGACGAGAAGATGGGAGTACGCTTCGATGCCCTTGAGTGCATCGCCCCAGTCTGCATCGACAATAATGGTTGAAATACGTTGGTCCAATTCGCGTACTTCTTCGCGTACCTTCTCCATACTTTTCTGCATGTCGAGGCCTTCGTTACCGGCGACCAGAAACGGCTCTTCGATTTCGTTTTTGATGACTCCTATGGGGCGAATCCTCGGAGAAAAAATAGTTTCGTCCCGGGAGCCGATGTTTTTACCAGCGGTTTCTTTATTTTTTTCCATTTTACAATTCCTCTCCGCCATTCCTTAGGCGGGCTTTTCAAACAGGCTCTTACAAACTATAGCGAACGGCCGCATAGACATTCGTGTTGTTTTCGAACTGGCCAAAAAAGGTATGGTCCACTTCTCCCATGAAAATGTTGGCGCCGGTTTCCAGAATAATACTGTCGGTGAAATCGTAGCTGATTTTGGGACGCAGATAAGTGTCTTTATCACTGGGGGAGTAGTAGCCGGACAGCGACAGCGCAAGGGTCTGGTTCATCAGCAATTGAGTGATTTGCAGAGTAATGACATGCCTGAACGCGTCCCGGGCCGGGATACCGGACAGGCTCTCCTCATAGGCTCCGTAATCCAGCAGTTGTTCCACGTAATATTGAAGGCTGGCGTTCAGATCCATCGCCAGGTCACGCGTATAGCCCACCACATAGCGAATTTCCGAGTTATCGATCAGCGGATCACCCCCGCCGGAATCCTCGGCCGAATCGTAATAGGCCAGTTCCAGGTTGCCGATCCCTCCGGCCACCTGTCCCCGGATACTGGCACCATAAACATTCAGTTCGGGGAAGATGGCTGTTCCGGATACGGTTTGGCCTCCGGGTCGTTTCCAGAAGCCCCAATACCCATATACCGCCAGTTCGTAATTGCTGATATTGCGGTAGAGACGCACGGCCAGTTCGTCATCCTCGAACCAGCGATCGGGCCGGTCGGCATGGATGATGTCGTTCCGCCCGGCATGGCCGGCCGCGGCTACATCCCAATAGGAGATATACTCACCGGTGATATAGCGGTCGGGATCGAACCGCGGGGTGTACACCAGGTCGAGGTTGGCCAGCTCTGTGAAAAGGCTGATCTTCGCGGCATCCGAGGGCGCCTTCAGGTACTCGCTGTCTCGCCCGATGAAATAGGACTGCCAATCCTTGGGAAAGAGGTCATTGAGAAAAACCAGATCCCCCGTGCCCCAGGTCAGGACCTGACGGCCGATCTTGAGATCCAAGAAACCGGACGGGCGCGAGAAAACCCAGGCCTCGCGGACATCTCCCTCTCCTTTCTCGGTAACGCCGTCGGCCCACACATCTCCCTTGAATTTGAACTCCGCCCAATCCGTGTAAGTAAACAGATCCGCCTGCAGCCTAACCTCCATCACCGAAATGTCCCTGGCCTCGGGATCGTCTCTTGTCCGGGTTCCGCCGCGCATCTCTAAAAATCCATGCACGTCCACCGGTCCGAGAAAATTCGGCCAGGCCTTCTCCTTCCCCTCGGCCCCATGGGTGGGAGCAACGGTCTGCATCAGGGAAAAAAGCAGTATCAGACAGCCTGTCTTGAAGATTCGTATCATCGCATAACATCCCTTGGCGGCCTTCTCAGGTAACGTTCGGAAAAAATATCGTCGCGGATGCCGACATTGTAGCGAACATCGGAAACGGTCATTTTCGTCGTACTGCCACTTTCCAGGTTTTTGGCCATGGAAACGGTGACCGTCGGATAGATGACCGGCCGGCCGTTTTGCTTGGCTTTAATGGCATCCACCTGCAATGATTCAATCACCCGGTAAGCCCGGCCGTCATTCTTAAAGAATTCGATTTTCATCGGCAAAAAACTCTTTTTGTCGATATGGGCGATGTAGTGGGCAAACTCCACAGTATCGGGTTTTTTCGGCGTATTTTTAATCACATAATATTCCTCGGTGGTATCTACCAGTTCATGGAAATCGTCTTTTGGGCTGCGACCGGAAATATCCTCATATAGAAAGTCCGATCCCACAAAACTCGTCCGTTTATCGCTTGCGGCAATCCGCTTGACCAGATCCAGGCTCGGCATATAGAGCCACCGATCGTCGTCCTCTTCGAGATCGGCATGCTTATGCACCATGAACGTCATTTTGCGTACGTCGGCAGGTGCCTGAAAAAACGTGTAGTACTTCTGATTCCGATCCAGGTTGTCATCGTTTTTACGCAGACTGCTAAATGCTCTTTTGCGCATTCGCCCCTGTTTGTCCGTGATCGTCAAAGACACCTTCGATTGGGTGTCCACACCCTGGTAAAGGGCCATGTGGTTGGCTTTATGGATGATTTCATCGGCTGTCGGCGTTGCCGTTTGCGCCATGGCCGAACCGGTAGCAACAACAGCCCTGCCAGTGGAATTAAAAAGCGTCGTTTCATGAAAGGTCTCCCTTTTTCTATTATTTATGAGAAGTATTGATAGCGGCAGTACTGGCCGTTTCCGATGCCTGTGTGGTTGCTCTCGTTTTCGGTTTTTAAAAACCAATCTTCAAAGGCCGTCAGCATTGAAGGGAGAACCAGCAGGGTAACGATCCCGGAAAGGGTCATAATGGCGAACAGCATGATACCCATGGTTTTATAAGGGACAATCGGCCCGATCAAAAGCGGCAGAAAACCAATGGCGATGACCAGCACGTTACGGCTGATCGCCCGAGCCGGTTCGCCGAACAGGTGGCCATTGGTTTGTTCCCACGACCCGGTGGTGTTGTAGTAAACGCGCCCACGCTGCAAGAAATGGATGGCAAAATCCACCGCCATACCCAGTGCCAGGACCCCTAAAACGGCAACCGGCAAATCGTAATCCTTGCCGGAGATGCCGATCATACCGTAAATCGTCAAGATCGTGATGGTCAGCGGCACCATGCAAAGCAGGCCCCAGCGCAAGGAGCGGAACAAAAACGCCATCATGACGAAAACCACGGCAAAACTTCCGATGAACGAACGCAGCATGGCAGGAGTCAGCTTTTCCTGCAGCACCAGGTTGATATAATGCAGGCCGGCCCAACGTTGGGTTATGCTAAACGGCGCGGGATTCTCTTTCATATAGGCATCGACGGCCTCTACAGCGGATTTCATGGCACTGCTGTCCCCGCTTTTCAATTGCATCCATAGATTGGCCTGCATGAAGTCCGGCGTAACCATGTGCCACAGGTCACCAGGCCGATGCCCCTGCTGGAATTGCAAGTAACATTCGGCGATGCCCTGCAGCGTATCCGGGATACGGTAGTTTTCCGTCTTGCCGTCAATCATCTCTTGATTGATTTTGCGCACCACATCCACCACGGAAGTAGTTTTCCCCACCAGCCCGGTTGCCTCCATATGTTTTTGCAGTCCGGCCATGTAGGCCAGCATCTCCGGACGCTTGAAGATCTTCAATTTTTCTTTTTCCACGCCGATGGTTGTGTGAAGCGCGTCGTAGGCATAAAAATCCTCATCGGAAGCCGTTTGAGCGCGTCGGTCCACCTCCTTTATCATGGCGTCCAGGAAATCCTTTCTGGATTGGATGTGACCGGCCTGTTCCGATGCATGCCGAACGAGCCTCTGGCCAAGGCGGGTGCATTGTTGAATTCCGTTTGAATGCTTTCGGCATATTTCATCAGGCCCGAGGAGAATCTTTCGATCATGTCGGGAGTAAAACTGTCCGCCTTGGGTGCCTGCAATATCAGATAGGCCGTATATGTGCCTTCCAAATGACGGTTCAGGGCAATATCGGCCTTGCGAATGGGATGGGTGTCGACGAACCGCTTGGCATAGTTGTCATTGACATGGATTTGCGTGGTTCCCCAAATGGCCACGCCCAGCAGGATGACAAACACACCCAACAGTCCTTTGGGATGATTAAACGTCAGCCGGCCGGTGGCCCGCAGTACTTTGGTCAGCAGGCCTTCCTTTTCTTTTTGCATGGCGGACATACCGAAATTGATCAATTTGTCTTTGGGAATCATCATGATATAGGCCGGTACGAAAATAACCGTATACAGCCAGGCGATCATAACCCCGGTGCTGAGAAAGGCACCGAAGATTTGGGCTGGTGGAATGGGCGCAAAAACCAGGGAAGCAAAGCCGGCCGCAGTGGTCAACGAGGTATAGAGAATCGGGACGTACAGTTCGTCCATCACGGCACGGATCGTCTCTTTACGCCCCTTTTCATCGGTGTAGACATCGAAAAATTCCGACAGGATATGAATGGCGCTGACCGTGCCGATACACATTAAGAAAATCGGAATCATCGAGCTTAAGATGTGAACCTGAAATCCGAGGGCGATCATCAGCCCCATGGTGGACAGGACCGAAAACATAGCGATGATCATGGGGAGGATGACCAACCGCCATTTCCGGAAAAACAGTACCAACAAGGCGAAAATAACCGCCATGGCCATCGGCGTGCCAATGCCCATCTGGGAAAACATCTCCACGCCGATGGCGACTTCCGCCACCGGCACCCCGGCGATATGATAGGTTTCCTTCCCGCCCAACGAATCGATCTTCTTCTTCAGTTCTTCATTGATGCGGTAGCTCAAGTGCTTGTCGGTCAGGGGCAGGTAAATACAGATCACCTTGCCGTCTTCGGAAAACATCCGCCCTTTAAGCATGGGATTGGAATAGGCCTTGTCCCGAATGGCCCGGGCGGCTTCCCTGGTTTCCGGTGGCCTGGACATGAGCCATTCGAACTTGATTTCTCCGGGTCCGCCCTGATGCATGTGGTCAACCAATGACGGTCCGACCATATCCACCTCGATAACACCGGAGACGTTGCCGGGCTTGCTTTCATCCGGCCAGCGAAGGGTTTTGGCAAATTGGGTTAATTCGTAGACATGCCGCAAAGTTTCCGGGTTGAAAACTCCGTCGGGGTCGTGCTCGTTGACAACACCGACCACAACGGTTTCACTGAGCGTAAATTCTTTTTTGGACAAATTGTGAAAAACACGCTGCGGATCATTTTTGGGAATCATGTTTTCGGGATCCGTGTCCACCTGAATCCATGGGAAAAAAAGACTCATCGAAACGGTAAACAAAACCATGATCAGCGTTGCCAGTCGATAATGATTGATTGAGAAATCAATTAATGTGGTTTTTAGCGTTTTCATCTCCACTCCTCGCGACACTATAGTTAAGCAGCTTAACTATAAGGCAAAAAAAATTAGCTTTTGGAATGCCGGGAAAGACGTTTTTCCATTACCCCACCCAGGGTTTCCATCAAAACCGACAATGTCGCGATCTGGGAAATGGGGAATGTGCTCAAGCTATTTACCAATTCGGTAAAATCCTTACCGTGGAAATGCTCGTGGGCACGAAAAGCGCACCACCCCAGTTCGGTCAAAAAAAAGTTCAAATTCCTTGTTGCTGTGGGCGGCGGGACGTTTGTGCAGAAAACCCCTTTTTTCAAGCTTTGCAACCAGTTGAGAGGCCGCGCTTTTGGTGATGCCGAAATGGTGGGCCACCTGGGTGACGCTATTGCCCACCTCCTCGCCGATGGCTTGGAGGGTATGGGCTTCCCGGGTTGACACCGAGGTTTGATCATTTACGGGAATCGGCATGGCTTCGATACGCGCATATAAGTGCGCGATCCGCAAGAGTCCGTAAATGGCGTGCCGGATCAAGTCTTCTTTGGTATCCATGAAAACTTAGTAAAGCTTCTTAACCAATCAGTCAAGCATAAAATAAGGCCGGCTCGGAAAAATCTAATGTGGCAGGAAATCCGATGGGAGTTCGATGGAAATTCGGAATCAGATCCGTCAAAGGGCGGCGGCAGGTCAAGGCTCTTGCCTTGATTAACCCCAGGTCGAATCGGTTTGCACGCCGTTTTGCATTTATTTCTCTTTTGGGCATGTTTTCCGAGCGTTCCGCTCCGCCCTCATTTCGCTCATCGCTTTGTCTCGGCAACATTCACATCGGGTACCGTCTTCTATCACCCCTCCATGATTGTCGATGCTGACCGGAAAAACGGGCGTGGTGGATATCGATGCGGAAGTAAAACGGCGGGATTCGGTGGCGGCTGGACCTATTTGGGGGGCCTTGTCATCCAAGATCTTTTTTGAGTTAAAGTTCGTCCCAATTGAACGGCAGGTGGGGATTTGAAGTAACGTTGAACGCCTCGCCCTGGCTGGGAGCGGAATAAATCCCCAGCCAGTCGATGGGAAAGAGTTTTGCGATCGTGGTCTGGAAGACTTGCCACAGCTCTTTATAGTCGCTGATATCCGTTAGCGTATGGCTCAGTTCGGCGGCTACGTTTTTCTTTTTCAAGGTCGCAATCCGTGCTTCCGCACAAACGCCCCGATCTTTTCTATCGCCGCCGTGGCCTCCGGCAGAAAGGGTGCGAAACCCTGGAACACGTGCGGCATCCCCTCCCATATGTCAAGGGTCACGTCGCACCCCTGCGCGGTGGCATGCTCGGCCAGACGCGTTGAATCATCCAACAAAACTTCCCAATCCCCGACCTGCAACAAGAGCGGCGGCAATCCGGTATAATTACCGAACAGCGGCGATGCATACGGATGGGTCGGTTCAATCTGCCTGCCAGGTAGATGGGAATCAGGGCAGGCAGGATGTCCGGGTGAATGATGGGGTCTACAGACGCCCGGCTAGCCAGCGAAGGACTTTTTCCGGTAAAATCGGTTGCCGGGGAAATGGCCACAACGGCCGTCGGCAGCGGCAAGGAATCATCGTTGATCTTCAGCAGGCTGGCCAAGGCCAGATTGCCGCCGGCGGAGTCACCCATCAAAAAAGTGGCTGACGCCGGCCATGGGTTGTGCGGCCCGTTTTCACGCATCCACTGATAGGCCTGTACGCAATCATCCAAACCGGCTGGAAAGGGGTGCTCCGGCGCCAGGCGATAATCCACGGCAAGGACCACGGCCCCGGTGGCTTGGGATATGCGGGATAAAAAGGCGCGATAACCGGCGAGCGATCCCGAGATCCATGAACCGCCGTGAATATAGAGAATCCGCCGATGGGCATCGGCGCCGCTGGCCATCACCCATTCCATGGGAATATGATCGGTTTTCACCGGATGCCACTGCCCATGCACGTGCGATGTTGACGGGTGCACACAAAAATAACGATCGATCAACTTGCGCCTGGCATCAAGGTCATGAATCAGTTTGAAGGCTTGCGCGGAGATGGCCCGCAGATGATCGATCACTTTTTCTGCGGGCGGATGCCCATCATCGCCCGAGGATTCGCTGGGCCGCAGGCGGTGGGCATCGATCAACTCCCGGATACGAACCAACTCGTCATGGATTTCGGCAAGGTCCGGCGGCTTGGCAGCCGCCGGCATGGGGTCCGGACGCTCAGCGGATTTCATTCTCAGATCCTGCCGGGCCCCTTGGATGGTGAACTTCTTATCGTACAAGAGGTGTTTGATTCTCAAAATGAGAAGGACATCCTGACGACGATAGAGCCGCTGACCGGATTCGGTGCGTTTGGGTCTGATCTGCCGGAATTCCGTCTCCCAAAAGCGCAGGACATACGGCAGAACACCGGCGATCTGGGCCACTTCGCCAATTTTGAAGTAGAACTTGTCCGGAATGCTTACCGCGTCGCTGGATGCTTCAGTCATTGCCATCATCCATTTCGGTGGGTTCGCTGCCGGTGGCCATGGACAGCGGGTTAACCCGCATCCCTATCGCGCACATCCGAGGGAACGCTAACATCCCCGCCGCCGTACACGTTCACAGGGTTGAAATAACCAATGTTTTGTAACTTCTGGATCAGTAAGCGTTTACAGGGTGCCACAGATGTGCGGCGCCGGCACGCAGACGTATTGGTCATACGTCAAGTGTCCGGCAACAAAGCAGATGTGGTGCCCTGTGAAGGCTTACCCGCCGCCCGGTCAGGTCGGCAGCGACGCACCAAACTCGCTGATCAATCGCTCGGTCAAATGACGATGAAGATCATTGATGGCGTCATCTTCCAGGGTCCGTTCGGCGGATCGGTAGACGACACGGAAAGAGACGCTCTTTTTCCCGGCCGGGATGGGATCGCCGGCAAAAACGTCGAAGAGGTAAAGGTCTTCGACGAGTTCTTCCTTGAACCGGGCAACCTTTTCCAGCAGGCGATCGGCTTCGACATCCTGATCGACAATCACGGTAATATCCCGAGAGGTCGCCGGGAATCGGGGAATCGGTCGCATTTGCTTGTCGCCGGGCATCCGCTCGATCAGCTTTTCAAGGTCGAGTTCAAAAATGAATGCCGGTTGTTTGAGGCTGTAGTTAGCGGTCACGTCGGCATCCACCTCGCCGACGATGCCGAGCATCTCACCCTCGGCCAGGATTTTCGCCGTATGGCCCGCCCGCGTGTAGCGGCAATCCGCGTCCGAAAGCGCGGTAAACACCAGTCCATCGATCCCCAGGGCCAGAACCAACCCCTCCACGGCGCCCTTGATATCAAAAAAGTCGCAAGCCCGTTCCCGGGTATGCCAGGACGTCTTGGCCGCCGAACCGGTCCAGAGGCCGACCAGCATCTCCTTTTCCAGGGGCAAGAGTTCATCGGGCCGGGGAAGGAACACTTTTCCGATCTCGAACAGCCGCAGATGATTTTGCTGCCGAGAAATGTTGCGCTGGGCCGTCTCCAGCATTCCCGGCACGAGGCTCGTGCGCATTACCGCCTGATCCTCGGATATGGGGTTGAGCAGGGCAACGTGCCGGCGAAGGGGATCATCGGCATCCAGCTGGATGTGATCACAGGACGCGGCGCTGATAAAACTGTAATTGACGGCCTCTGAAAATCCGAAACCGCAGAGAATTCCCCGCACCTGGTTGCGGACGACCATCATGGGGGACGGCAGCGTTCCCTGGGCCGGCAGTTGGGGAAAGGTTGTCGGGATCTGGTTGTAACCGGAAAGCCGGGCAACTTCTTCCATCAAATCCTGGGGACGGGAAACATCCACCCGGAAGGAAGGAACCTCGACCCGAAGCAGATCTTCGCCCTCCGCTTGAGCTTTGAAACCGACGCCTTCCAGCAGACGATGCATTTGCGGCCGGTCCAGCGCCGTGCCAAGCAGCCCATTCGTAGCCTGGACACCCAACGGAATCACGGGTGGCTGTTGGGTACGGAAATCCGCATCAATGATCCCCCCACCAGTTGGCCCCTTCCCAAAAGGGCCATCAACTGGGCCGCCCGGTTGAGGGCGAACAGGGTCCCATCGGGATCCACGCCGCGTTCGAAACGATGGGACGCATCGGTGCTGAGGCCCAGGGCCTTGGACGTTCTACGGATGCTGATCGGGTCGAAGCAGGCGCTCTCGATCAACACCCGCGTCGTGCCATCCTCGATCTCCGAATTGAGGCCGCCCATCACGCCGCCCACGGCAACCGGTTTTTCACCGTCGCAAATCATCAACATCTGGTCGGAGAGCCGCCGCTCTTTTTGATCCAAGGTGGTGAACGCCTCTCCCTCTGCCGCGGTCCGCACGACGATGCGGTGGTCGGCCAGGTGGTCGAAATCGAAGGCGTGCAGCGGTTGGCCCGTTTCCAGCATCACGAAGTTGGTCAAGTCAACCAGGTTGTTGATCGGTCGCACACCGACCGAACGCAACCGGTTCTGAAGCCAGAAGGGCGACGGTGCCACGGTGACCCCTTCGATCAGCCGAGCCGCGTAACGGGGACAGTGGTCCGGCGCGTCGATCGTCACCGACGTGAGGGCGTTGATATCGCCCGCCGTCTCGGGCAGGTCGAAAACCGGCGGCTTCATCTCGACGCCCTGGATGGCGGCGACTTCCCGCGCCACGCCGATCATGCTGAGGCAATCGGGCCGGTTGGGCGTCAGGCCGATCTCAAACACGGTGTCGTCGAGATCAAGCGCCTGTTTGAGCGCAAGGCCCGGCGCAAGGTCGGCATCCAGCGCCATCAGGCCGGACCCATCGAGCCCCAGCTCGAGTTCGGTCTCGCTGCACAGCATGCCTTCGGACGCCACGCCGCGGATCACGGTTTTCTCCAGTTTGATTCCGCTGGGCAAACAACTCCCCACTTGCGCCAGGGGAACATTCATCCCCGCCGCCACATTGGGTGCCCCGCAAACCACCGTGAACCGTTCACTGCCGGCGTCCACCTCACAAAGCTTGAGCCGATCGGCATTGGGATGCGGCGACACCGTCAGCACCCGACCGACAACCACCGTATCCAGATAGGCGTAACGATCCTCCACCACCTCGACTTCCAGCCCGACCATGGTCAGTGCATCGGCCAGCGCGGCGACCGACATGGTGATGGGCACGTATTCTTTCAGCCAGTCTATACTTACTTTCATTGATCGCGGAACTCTCCGTTAAAATTGGCGACTTCTTACGCGTATATCAAAATTGACATAGAAACCGGTAGTCGTTGTCAAAATAACGCCGGATGTCATCGATGCCGTATTTGAGCATGGCGATTCGCTCAACCCCCATGCCAAAGGCAAACCCGGTGTAGCGGCTGGTATCGTAGCCGACATTTTCAAACACGGCCGGATGAACCATACCGGACCCCAACACCTCCAGCCAGCCGGTTTGGGAACAAACCCGGCATCCCTTGCCCCGGCAGATCACACAGCGGATATCCACTTCGGCACTGGGCTCGGTGAAGGGAAAAAAGCTGGGGCGAAAGCGCAAGGTGGTCTGATCATCGAACATCTGATGAACGAAGGCCGTCAGGGTTCCCTTGAGGTCGGCAAAGGAAACCTTATGATCCACCAGGAGTCCCTCCACCTGATGAAACATCGGCGTATGGGTCAGGTCGGAGTCGCAACGATAGACCTTGCCCGGAGCGATGATCCGTACCGGCGGCTGTCGCTTTTCCATCACCCGCGGCTGGGTGGGAGAGGTATGTGTGCGCAAGACCACACTGTCCGATACGTAAAAGGTATCCTGCATGTCCCGGGCAGGGTGGTTCTTGGGAATATTCAGCGCCTCGAAATTGTAATAGTCCGTCTCCACCTCGGGGCCTTCGACCACATCGAAACCCATCTGGGCGAAAATGCTGCAAATGCGGTTCGTAATCTGGGTAATCGGATGAAGGGAACCTTTTTCCGGTGCCCGTCCGGGCAGAGAGACATCGATTCGATCGGCGGGTTTCCGGGTCGTACGGGCCAGCCGCTCGAGGGTAACCTTGATTTCGGTTTCCAGAAGCCCTTTGATCTCGTTGGCTCTTTTGCCCGCCTGGGGCCGTTCCTCGGCCGGAAGACTGGAGATGCTCCGCAAAAATTGGGTGATATACCCCTTCCGACCGAGATATTGGATCGAAATATCGTTCACCCCGTCCGCATCGGCGGCCTCGGCAAGCGCCGCTTGGGCATCGGCATATATCCGTTCTATGGTATTTTCCACGCTCGTCGCTCTACAGCTTTCTGGATTATCCCCCTCTTTCCGAACCGCTTGGGCCGAGCGGAAAGAGAGGGGTGTCGCTTTTGTCTGAAAAAGGGAAGAAGGCGGCGGAGGGTACCGATGGAGCGGCACGCGCCGCGATCGGTTGATCCGGGCTAGCCCTGCTGTGCCGCCAGGGCGGCAATCTGGGAAAAGCCCGCGGGATCGGAAATGGCGAGTTCGGCAAGCACCTTTCGGTCGAGACTCACATCGGCCTTCTTGAGACCGGCGATAAATCGACTGTAGGAGAGGTCGTTCATCCGCGCCGCGGCATTGATACGGGCGATCCACAGCCGCCGGAACTGGCGTTTGCGTTGTTTGCGGTCCCGGAAGGCGTAATTCAGTGCCCGATCGACCGTATCGGCCGCGGTTCGGAACAGTTTGCTGTGCCCGCCACGGAAACCCTTGGCCAGTTTCAAGACTTTCTTACGGCGTCTGCGCGCCTTGTATCCTCGTTTGATTCGCATGGTCTTATCTCCTTGGCAGCAGGGGCGGTGTACCGGCAGCATCCCATCCATCGTCAACCATCAAAAGGGAAGACCGCCTCGGCAAGCACCTGCCATAAAGTAAATGGTTCTGCCGCCCGTTACCCATTGGGCAACAGCAGCCTGATTTCTCGCATATCGCTCTTTTTGATCAATTGCATCTTTTTCAGTGAGCGCTTCCGCTTCCGTGTCTTGGTGGTCAAGATATGACTGTGATGCGACTTGGAAAACGAGTATCCACCGGAACCGGTTTTTTTAAACCGTTTGGCAGCCGCCCGGTTGGTTTTAATTTTCGGCATGGTTTCTCTCCTTGAACAAAAAATAGATTATTCTGCTGAATGTGCATCTCTCAACAAGCGGCCTCCGAGTCGACATGGCAGGAGATGAATTCCCGTGTTCATTCACCAGCCGGCTTTCAAAAACCGATGGCGCGAACGAAAACATGCGTTCACGCCAGCTGAATAAACGGCTTATTCTATGCGCAGGTCGATTCCCCGTCCTTCGTTTGGCGGCCCGTCCGGCCCGACACGGTTATTTGGGTGCCAGAACCATCATCATCGTCCGCCCCTCGAACTTGGGGTATTGTTCAACAACGGCAATCTCTTCGAGTGCTGTCGCAATCTGCTGCAACAGATCCCTGCCGCGTTCTGAAAGCGTAATTTCGCGACCCCGAAACATCACAGTCACCTTGACCTTATCCTTGCGCTCAATGAATTTACGGATATGTCCCATTTTCGTCTCAAGATCATGGTCACCGGTCTTTGGCCGGACCTTGATTTCCTTGATCTGAAAAGTGGTCTGCTTCTTCTTGGCTTCCTGCTGTTTCTTGGTCTGCTCGTACTTGAACCGCCCATAGTCCATGATCTTGCACACCGGCGGTTTCGCGGTCGGCGAAATCTCGACAAGGTCCAGACCGTAGTCATTGGCCTTGGCCAATGCTTGATGAATCGGAAGAATACCGACCTGGTTGCCTTCCGGATCAATCAAACGGACTTCCCGCACACGGATACCTTGATTGATCCGTGTGGTATCGGGGCGGCTCCTATTCATCATCTGTGTATTTCTAGGACCAGCTATGCGTTCACCTCCTGAAGCCCTATGCTTGGTGTTACAGGCCTGCCGACCACCGGCAAGTCCTATCGAATCCCCAGGCGAATCCCCGATGGATTCGTAAAAATCCTATACTAAACTTTATTCCAATATATGACGGTTTCGTCAAATGCAAGCAAAAAATGGGAAAGCCCCAGACCGGAATGCGGTCTGGGGCTTTTTATCAGCAGGCATCAACAACCCGGATCAATACATGTCGTCACCCGCCGGCGACATGGCCGAGTCACCCTTTTTCTTCTCGGGCTTATCGGCGATCATGGCTTCGGTCGTGAGCATGAGGCCGGCGACCGAGGCGGCATTCTGCAAGGCAAAGCGCACGACCTTGGTCGGATCGATAATACCGGCCGCCAGCAGGTTTTCATACTCTTCGGTGGCGGCGTTGAAGCCGAAATCATCTTTCCCTTCAAGCACCTTGTTGACCACCACGGACCCTTCAAGGCCGGCATTGCCGACGATCTGGCGCAATGGTTCCTGCAGGGCGCGTTTCAGGATCTTGACACCGGCTTTGACTTCACCCTTGGCCTCGAGCGCGTCCAGCGCGGCGATGCAACGCAGCAGAGCAACGCCACCACCGGGCACGACCCCCTCTTCCACGGCGGCACGGGTGGCGTTGAGGGCGTCTTCCAGGCGGGCTTTTTTCTCTTTCATCTCGACTTCGGTGTGGGCACCGATGTTGATCACGGCAACGCCGCCAATCAATTTAGCCAAACGTTCCTGAAGTTTCTCACGATCGTAATCGGACTTGGTTTCCTCAATCTGGGCACGGATCTGCTTGACACGGCCTTCAATGTCCGATTTGGTCCCCGCACCGTCGACGATGGTGGTGTTGTCCTTATCGATTTTGATCGTACGACATTTTCCAAGCGCATCGATCGTGACGGTTTCCAGTTTGATGCCCAGATCCTCGGAAACCACCTGGCCGCCGGTGAGGATGGCGATATCCTCGAGCATGGCCTTGCGGCGATCACCGAAACCCGGCGCCTTGACGGCCGCCACCTTGAGGGTACCCCGCAGCTTGTTGACGATCAGGGTCGCCAAGGCTTCACCGTCGACATCTTCGGCGATGATCATCAGCGGCTTGCCGGAACGGGCCACGGATTCCAGCAGCGGAACCATGTCCTTCATGTTGG
This sequence comes from Desulfosarcina cetonica JCM 12296, assembly GCF_001311845.1. Classification (GTDB taxonomy): domain Bacteria; phylum Desulfobacterota; class Desulfobacteria; order Desulfobacterales; family Desulfosarcinaceae; genus Desulfosarcina; species Desulfosarcina cetonica. The sequence goes on from NZ_BBCC01000006.1 coordinate 68,204, forward strand.
AAACCTTCTTTTCGTTGATCAAGATGAAAGGCTCTTCCAATTCGGCAATCATCTTTTCGGTGTTGGTCACGAAATAGGGAGAAATATAGCCCCGGTCAAACTGCATCCCCTCGACGACATCCAAGGTGGTATCCGTGCCCTTGGCCTCCTCGACGGTGATGACGCCTTCCTTGCCCACTTTTTCCATGGCCTCGGAGATCAATCGGCCCACGGTTTCGTCGTTGTTGGCGGAAATGGCCCCGACCTGTTCGATCTCCGTGCGATCCTTGGTCGGCTTGGAAAGTTGCTTCAGCGCCTCGATCACGGCGACCGTTCCCATGTCGATCCCGCGTTTGACCGCCATGGGATTGGCACCGGCGGCCACCAACTTCTGCCCCTCGGTGTAAATGGCCTGCGCCAGCACCGTTGCCGTGGTGGTGCCGTCACCGGCCACATCACTGGTCTTGCTGGCCACCTCCTTGACCATCTGGGCGCCCATGTTCTCAAACTTGTCGGTGATCTCGATCTCCTTGGCCACCGTCACACCATCCTTGGTCACCAACGGCGAACCGAAAGACTTGTCCAGGACGACATTATTGCCCTTGGGGCCCAACGTCACCTTCACCGCATTGGCCAAGGTATTGACGCCCTTGAGCATTGCCTCGCGGGCACTCGAACTGTAAACAATCTTCTTTGCAGCCATTATTCGTCTCCTCCTGATTATTCGATCACCCCAAGAATGTCGTCTTCACGCATGAAAAGATGTTCGACGCCGTCGATCTTGATCTCGGTACCGGCGTATTTTGAGAAAAGCACCCGGTCGCCGACCTTCAATTCCATGGGTACCCGGTTGCCCTTTTCGTCCAGCTTACCCGGGCCTGCGGCAACCACCTTGCCTTCCATGGGTTTTTCCTTGGCCGTGTCCGGAATAATGATTCCGCCAGCGGTCTTCTGCTCTCCTTCGGTGCGAACCACGAGAATTCTGTCGTTCAACGGTTTGACGTTCATTGTTTCCTCCTGTGTTGCCATCTTGCGCTTTGAATTTAAAATGGATTGAGCGGAGTGGCGACCCCACGACCCAAGGTCACACCCGTGGACCATCGGGCGCTCGCGCATCAATTGTAGTGGAAAGCATGCAGGATGTCGTCTGTTTAAAGATAGGCAAATTTAAAGCGGAAATGGGCATTGTCAAGTACCGTCAAAGCAGTTTTATTAATTATAAAAACAATTGGTTGTAAGGCAGTCTACGAAAAGCGGGGTCGGATCGGCAAAACGGTTGGTATCAAAACGGATTGATGCCAAAACGGATCGATGCGTTTATTTTGCCTCGGACCGTAGCGAATCCTTGATGGCCGTTTTGTTCAGATGATATTTGTGCATCAGCTTGTTCAACTGGCGGGGGCCCACGCGGCTTCGGCGGCTGAGGCGTTGATCCGCCCCCGGTTCCGGACCAAAAGGTCCTGGAGGTAGCGCCGCTCAATCGCCTCAAGGCCGTTTCTTCTCACCTCGGCGAGTGTGGCGGGCATTGCCGTGACGATATCGGCCGGAAACGTATGATCCTCGAACAATTCCGATGGGAAGCTGTCCGGTGTCATGATCGGCGAGGATTCGAGGATGTAGGCCCGTTCCATGAGATTCTCCAGTTCGCGGATGTTGCCCGGCCAGTCATAATGCATCAGGGCCGCCATGACATCGGCACGGACGCCTTGGATGCGTTTATTGTTGAACTGGTTGAACTTCTTCAGAAAGGCCTCGACAAAAAACGGGATGTCTTCCTTGCGTTCATGCAGTTGCGGAATCGTGATGGGGAACACGTTCAAGCGGTAGTAAAGATCCTTGCGGAACTGTCCGGCATCGCACATCTGCTTCAGGTCGCTGTTCGAGGCGGCAATCACGCGGACATTGGCCGTCAATGCCTGATCGCCCCCCACCCGCTGGTAGAGTCCCTCTTGCAAAACCATGAGCAGCTTGACCTGGGCCGCCATGGAAATGGTGCCGATCTCATCGAGGAAAATCGTACCGCCGAAGGCCACTTCGAACTTGCCCGGCTTGCGGCGATGGGCGCCGGTAAACGATCCCTTCTCATGACCGAAGAGCTCGCTCTCGATCAGCGTATCCGGGATAGCGCCGCAATGCACGCTGATAAAGGGGCCATATTTGCGGTTGCTGTTGCGGTGGATCCGTTTGGCCATGAAGCTCTTCCCCGTGCCCGTTTCCCCCAACAGCAGCACGGTGGTCTTCGTGGGTCCGACGGACATCACGTTCGCGTAGACTTTCCTCATGATCGGACTGAGGGTTTGGGTAATATCCAGGGCGTCGTCCTGCCACAACCGTTCCCGCAGGTAGGCCAGCTCGGATTGCTGGGGACGCTCCCTGGAAATTTCATCGAGAACGAACCGAACCTCTTCGGAATCAATGGGTTCGGCAATGTAGTTGCTGGCCCCGTTTTTCATGTAGCTGACCGCCTGGCGAATCTCGCTGCCAGGGGCGATGATGATAATGGCCATCATCGGCCGCAGCTGCCGGATCTGAGCGATCAAGGCCCTGGGTTCGAGTGATCCGTCGATGGCGGCGGCGAGTTCTTCCAACCGGGGAATGTCGATGAACAGGCCGTCAAAGGGAATGGTTTTCAGACTTCCCCATAATTGTGCGGGAGAATCGGCAACATGGGTTTTGCAGGTGCCGGCGAGAATACGCTGGACCGTGTCCAGCGTTCGCTGATGTCGGGCGGATATAACAATGGTATCCATGGGTTCGTGACAAATCCGTTGCAACCAAGCGTTCCGGTCGATGACCGGCGGTGGTGGGGCATCGCCAACCGGCCTGGCGGCCGGCGATCAATATCATCGGCTTTGTCACATAACTCGTTTAAAAACAACCTAAATTTAATCTATCAGGTATTCCCCATGGCCTTCTCATGGGCCTCGCGGCGGATCTTGCAGGCGATGCAATAACGGGTCACCGGCCTGGCCCGCAAGCGTTCCATGGCAATGGGTTCTTCGCAGTCCTCGCAAATCCCATAGGTACCGTCTTCAATGGCCTGCAGGCACTCTCCGATCTTTTTGATCAAACGGCTTTCCCGACTGCGGATCCGAAAAATATTGTTTTGGGACAACTCCTGGGTCGCCTGATCCACCGGGTCCGCCGAATTGTCGGCGGACGCGCCCACCAGCGTCCACACGGTCTCTTCCGCCTTTTCAAGCAGTTGGACAAGTTCTACTTCCAGCAATCGACGGAACGCGTCAAGATCTTTTTGTTCCATGGGTTTCCTGGGATCATGCAATGGATTGCCGCGCCTCTGGTCGGCCGATCATTCTTCCACGGACGCGCTATCCAGCAGTTCATATTTTTTGATGTTGATGGCCCGGTGAACCTTCTTGCCGACCTTGACCATTCCCACGGCGCGGATGGGTTTTTGGACCAGATCAAGAAAGCGCTCGCTGTTTTCAATCACATATTCCTCGTCATCGGTCGCGGAAAGCGACACCTCAAGCACCCGATCCGCTTCGTCCCATGCCGAGGGGGTAACAATGCCAGCTAAGGTTTGCATGGAGGCGGTGACTTTCTTCTTCATGATCTCTCCTGTCATATCAGGGGAATCCGCGACCGGATGCGATCCGGATCCCCCCCATAACGCATATTCCTTGTTCCTTTGGGCGAGCCCCAGTTGCTAAGGCTGGCGTTTAATAATGGCCTGCCTCATCCCAAGCAAACATTGCGCCAATTTTATTTATTTAATATATATTGGTAGGTTATGCGCATCACCGGCATAAAAATCGGAACTCCAAGATCTGATTTGTTTCCGAACCCGGATCCAAAACGCCCGCCGTGATGATCTTCACCGGCGGCCCAGGGAAAAATCTCAAGATTGACGCCCGGATACGACCGCTACCCCAAGCGCAAAACCAGAACCCGGTGTTCCGATTGTAGTCGATGGCGAACCCAGCCGGTCAAAAACAAGGGGTTCATATGATGTGAACAAGGGAAGAAAAGAGAAACTGGTGGGCAACGATGAAAACGGGGGGTGGAAAATCCAGCACATGGATCACAGCTGGAACCCGCCCCCCGATTTGGATAGACGGGGTTGGAATGTATCTGGGCGTATCCGCCGCGCGATATCATGCGGCCCGGCGGCTACGCGCAACGCCTTGTCGGCTAAACGCGACCGCCCATGGAGCCCGGCGGTTCATTGCGGGAAGTTGTCCAAGAGGGCGTTCGCTCGGCAGGTGTATCATATTCCACTCCGGAAAGGTTGATGGCCTTTTGGCGATCCTTTTCACCGTCGGCCGCAAGGTCTCGACACTCACCTTCACAACGACCGTTGATATCTCGTGATGGCATATTTTGCATGGGATTTTCCTCCTATATCCATTATCGATCTTATTGGTTATCAATGTTATTGGTTTTGATCCGACTGCCGTTGCCCATCAGCAACAACAGCACGAATAACTGACCGTGTTGCAACAAGGATCCACGTAGCAGCCACAGTCGTCAATGACGTAACAGCAGTCGCTGTCGCGCTCATCTTCCGTGGATCCCGCTTCATCTATTTTAGAGATCCCGCATTCATTTTCATCCATTGGATTGCCTCCTTAAATGTGTCATCCGGCGGACGTCCCGCAATGAATAACGATGGACGATCGCCAAATGCTTTCTATTTACACAATTGTTGTGCCGAAAGCCCATAGCGCCAAAATAAAATTGAATTTCAAATGATTACAATCTGTTTGATCAGGTTTTAAACTCAATGGATTGAGGGACTCAAAATTCAGAGAGAAGCATCAGCGGATTGGGATAGCAGCATGTGCGTGGCACTGCCCAGAAAAAGCTCGGCCGCCTCGGCTTCAGTTTCGGAAAGGGTCGGATGCGGATGAACGATCAGGGCCATATCCTCGCTCAAGGCGCCCATCTCAATGGCCAACACGGCCTCGGCAATCAGTCCTTCGGCATTTCGACCGGTCATGCCGGCACCCAGGACACGCCCGCTTTCCGGGTCGACCACCAGCTTGGTCAGGCCGTCGGGAAGGCCCAGGGTGGTGGCGCGGCCCGAGAATTTCCAGGGGAAGCGCCGGATCTTCACCGTCCGGCCTTGCCGACGGGCCTCCGCCTCGGTCAATCCGCACCAGGCGATCTGCGGATCGGTATAGACCACCGCCGGAATGGCCCGCACGTCAAAGGCCGACGCCTTCCCGGCGATGGTTTCGGCGGCCACCTTGCCCTCCCGGGTGGCCTTGTGGGCCAGCATCATACCGCCGACGACATCTCCGACGGCATAGATATGCGCAATGTTGGTACGCTGCTGGGCATCCACGAGGATGAATCCCCGCGCATCCATCCGCACCCCGGCCTGATCGAGGTCCAATTCCCGGCAAGCGGGTCGGCGTCCAATGGCCACCAGCACCCGGTCGTAGGACGACGGATCGCTTCCTTGGGGCCCGTTGTCAAAGGTGACCCCGACCCGGTCGGCATGCGCCTCCATGCGGCGCACCTGGGTTTCCCAGCGAATGGTGGCAAAGCTCTTTTCCAAGCGTCGTTTCAGGGGGGCCACCAGGTCTTCGTCCACGCCGGGAAGCAAACGGTCGCCGGCTTCCACCAAGTCCACCCGGCTGCCCAGGGCGGCGTAGACCGAACCCAGCTCCAGCCCCACGTATCCCCCGCCAACC
>NZ_BBCC01000007.1 GCF_001311845.1 Desulfosarcina cetonica JCM 12296
GGACTCGGCCGGACCGCCGCAACAGTGGGTGAATGCACCGGATTGAGACACCGGTTGGCAGCGGACCCCGAGGCGCGCCAGCTTTTCCTCGGGAACATCCGACAGCCCAAGATACCGACCATAGAAGCAGGGATCGTGGAGGGTCACCGTGCGCGTGCCGTCGGCCTGGGGAAGGTCGATTTTTTCGAAGTAGGGAGTGACCTCAAAACTTGCGCCGGTATACTTGGGGTAAAGCTCCTTGAGGGCATAGGTGGTATGCGGATCCACCGTGATCAGTCGTTTGATGCCGGCGGACTGCAGCTTTTTTGCCACCCAGCGGGCATGGCGCACGAAGCTTTTCTGGTCCCCGAGATCGTAGAGCAGTACGCCGCTGTACTGGTCCAGGCGGGGATCATAGAAGAAATCGACCTTCGAGGCCGTCAGAATCTTTACGATGTCAAGCAGGATCCGGTTGTATTTGCGTTTCTCCCGGTTGGGTGTCATCAGGGCCAGGCCCAGCCCAGAGACGAAGCCGGGAACATGGCGGGCATAGCGCAGATAGTCGGCCCACTCGGTGTCTTCATACTTTGCCAGGACCTGCGTGGAGGCTTCGATGTAGGGGATGAACTGGTACATCATGCCGGTGAATAAAAGCGTCTCCCCCGTGTATGGCAGTTTGCTGTCCCGCCACCAGCGGTTGACCAGGGCATTGGGAATGCCGAAGGGGTTGCGGGTTTGCCTGAGGTTCGCGGCGATGGTTTCGATAATGTCTCGGGGATTATACATCAGGACGCCCTCCAGTGATCGACCACCATACGTTTCAGGGAGAGGATGATCTCTCCGGGGTTGGCCTCCCGCGGGCAGGTCTGGGTGCACAGACCGCAGTGAAGGCATTTCCAAAGTTCGTCGGCATGCTCCAGGATCCGTTCCCGCGCGCCGATCTGGATGTAGCGGATCATTTTGCGGGGGAAATGTTCGTGGAGCAGCGGGCAGATGGCGGCACAAGTGCCGCAGTTGAAACAGGCCAGAGCCGTATCTTCGCCATATTTCATCATCTCCTGGGAAAAATCCGGGATGAGCGTTAGCATGGGTGATCTCCCGTTGGTCTTATGCATGGGTCGAGGCCATGGTGTAGCGGTAGTAGCCGCCATCCTTGCCGTCTTCGACGATCTGGCCATATTTTTTCATGGTGGCCAGGAACCAGAGGACCCGGTCGGTGGGCATGCCGGTATGCTCGGCGATTTCAGGTACCGTGGCCGCGCCCATGGCAAGCCTTTCTTTAATGGCCGTAAGGGTTTTGCGCTGGGTTTTCACGGCCGCCGTGGCCCGCAGGATCGATTCCCGGCGCTGATGACGCAGCGCTTTGAGGGCTGCTTTGGGGTCTGTATCGGAATGCATGACAATTCTCCCGGTTGGGGTGCATTGGGCGGGTAGCGTCGTTACGCCGCCTCGGTTTCGGCAACGATCATGTCGACCATCGCCTCGTACTGTTTCAGGGTCATGCCGTTGATATTGATGGCATTCTCCGGGCAGACGGCGACGCAGGCGCCGCATCCCAGACACAGGGCCGGCGTCACCTGGGCGCGTTGCACGGTTTGGCCTTCCACGTTGGTGTCGACCAGGGTGAGGGCCCCGTCGTTGAGGCAGGCGGCAACACAGTTGCCGGTGCCGTTGCAGCGCGACAGGTCAACCTCGGCCACGAAAGGATCCAATTCCACATGGCCGCGGGCCAGAAGGGCTGCTGCCTTGGCCGCTGCGGCCCCGGCCGCGCTGACCGATTCACCGATGTCGAAAGGGGCCTGGCAGGTGCCGGCCAAAAGAACGCCGCCCACGGGCAGTTCCACCGGCCGCAGCTTGGATGGACCTCCAACAGGAAGCGGTCGGCGCCGACCGGCAGTTTCATCATGTCGACCAGATCGGTTACACGGGTGGCTCCATGCCGGTGGCCAGAACGACCAGGTCCGCCGGCACGCCGATGGTCTCACCGAAGGTCAGGCCGTCGGTGACGCTAACCGTCAGCGGGTAGTCGCCGGTCGCGTCGTTCCGGTTGACCGCGGGGGCGTCGTCGGCCTCGAAGCGGGCGAATACCACGCCGCTTCTCGCCGCCGCCTCATAGACCGCTTCCTGTCCGCGACCATAGGTGCGGATATCCCGGTACATGTCGAACACTTGGGTGCCGGGACAGGTTTCACGGATGCGATTGGCCGTGGCCAGGGTGGCCGTGCAGCAGGTGCGCGAGCAGTATTCGTTCAGGTGGCCGGATTCGTCCTCCGGATGAATTCCCGGAATCTGGCGGCTGCCCACGCAGTGAATCATGACCATGCTGCGAATCCGGCGACCGTCGATTTCAAGGCAGTTGCGACCGGCCGGCTGATCCGCCATCTTTTCGATCAGTTGGGGCAAGGTGATCACATGCGGTGACTCCCCGAAGCCGTATTCGCCGTGCCTGGGCGTATACGGCGTGAACCCGGTGGCCAGGACGATCATGCCGGTCTCTAGGCTGATCGTTGACGGCTTGGCCGGTGGCGAGGCGGGCAGCATGCCGATAAAGGGGATCGTGCGGGTGGTATCGATCTTCTCGTCATCGATCCGTTTCAGGCGCTCGATGGTTTCGGCGTCCGTCGGCGGCGTCTGCCGTACGGAGAGGCGAAAATTGCCGATGTAGCCGCCGAATCCGTCGACCTGGGCGCAGGTGAGCACCGTGATGGATGGATGGGCAAGTACCTGACCTACCAACGCGTCGAGCAGGTCGGTGGCCTTTTCTTGGGTCGGCGCGATGCGATCCAGGCGGGATACCTGGCCGCCGAGAAAGGGCGAGCGTTCGATGAGGCTCACCGGAAACCCCCGCTGGGCGATATCGATGGCGGTGCGCAGCCCGGCCACGCCGCCGCCGATAACCGTGGCGTGCTGGGTGGCGTTCACCTGGATTGGCTGCAGCGGTTTGAGTTGTTGTGCTTTGGCGGCGGCCGCGGCCACCAGACGGGTGGCCTTTTCCGTGGCCAAATCGCCATGGTGCACCCAACTCACCTGCTCGCGGATGTTGGCGTGTTCGTAGATAAAGGGGTTCTCGCCGGCGCGTTCGATGGCGCTGCGGAAGGTGGCCTCGTGAAGGCTAGGCGCGCACGAAGCCACCACCACCCGGTCCACCGTTCCGCTTTTCAGGTCCTCCATGATCAGTTCCTGGCCCGGATCCGAGCACATGAACATATTGGTGCGGGCCACGGCCACGCCGGGAAGTGAGGCCACCCGTTCACGCACCGCCTCCACATCCACGTGGTCGGAAATATTGCCGCCACAGTAGCAAAGGTAGATGCCGACTTTCTTATTTGCATCAGGGGTTGATGATCGTTTTTCGTCCGTCATCTGGATGTCTCCCAATGAACGCTTGCGCTGCCGCCGTCGATCGCCGTCAGGCGGCGGCCGTTTTGCGGGATCGCGCGGTAAGGTAATTGGCCGCTTCGGTGGCGGCGCTGCCCGCTTCGGTGATGGTGTCCACGATATCCTTGGGACCGGCACCGGCACCGGCCGTGAAAACGCCTTCCACATCGGTCAGGGTGGGGGCGATTTTGGGCCGGATGGTATTAATGAAGTGATCGGACCCTATGGACACCGGACAGATGCCGGCGGGATTCCACGACGGAAGCATGCCCATGGAAAGCACGGTCAGGTCGTGCTCGGCCGTCGTGATGCCCCCGCCGAGCTGATCCTCGTAATGCAGGACCACATTGCCGTTGTCGCCGGCTTCGATATAGGCAACTTTGGCCTTGACGAAATTGATCCCCATGGCCTTGGCGTTCTGGTAGAACTGCTCATAGCCTTTGCCGAAGGCCCGGATATCCATATAATAGATGGTGATGTCCGCCAGGGGCAGGGCGCCGGAGAGCAGCATGGCCTGTTTGATGGCGTACATGCAGCACACCCGCGAGCAGTAGGAAACGCCCATGCTCTTGTCGCGGGAACCGGCACATTGAATGTAAGCGATGTTGTCCGGTTCCATTCCGTCGGAAGGCCTGAGCACGCGGTTGTAGGGGCCGTGGGGGGCGAGCAGACGTTCCATCTGCAGGGCGTCGATGGCGTTGGGGATGGTTCCGCGCCCGTACTGGGGCTTGTCCGTCATGGGGCTCAAGTCAAAGCCGGTGGTGAGGATGGCGGTGCCCGCCTCGATGACAAAGGGCTGCGGCTGCTGGAAGTAGTCGATGGCCCCGGTGGGGCAGACGGAGGCGCATTTCCCGCAGAGCATGCAGTGATCGGTGTCGAGGATGGCGAGCTGGGGGATGGCGTTGGAAAAGGGAATCGCAATGGCCTTGGTGGCGCAAAAGCCGCCCTGCTCCGCATCGGCAACCAGTACCGGGCAATTATATTCGCATTGGCGGCAGCCGATGCACTTGTCCGCATCCACGTATCGGGGACGCTGAACGACCTTGGCGCTAAATTCGTCGCCGTTTCGATCCAGGGACTTGAGATCGCAGTAGGTGAACAGGGTGATGTTTGCATGATGCGCCGCCGCCGCCATTTTGGGGGTCGTGATGCAACTGGCGCAATCCAGGGTGGGAAACACCTTGGACAGGCGAATCATCTTGCCGCCGATGGATGCGTCTTTTTCGACAATCGCCACGCGAAATCCCTGGTCGGCCAGATCCAGGGCCGATTGCAGGCCGGCGATGCCGCCGCCGACAACCAGTGCGTCGAAACGCTTTACCGTGCCGGATTCCATCATTTTACTTTCCTTTCTAGGCTGCCGATTTGAAAGTCGGTGGCCCCAGTTCCTGCACCAGGGCGTTCATATCGTTGACTTCCTTTAAAAACGCCCGGTTGCAGACCGTACAGATGGCGGTCAACCGCAGGCGGCGGATGTCGATATCGGCTGTCTTCATCATCTGGTAGACTCGGTCGAGGCGTTTGGCCAGGGCGTGGTAGGCCCCTTCGTAGGGACACTCCTCGCCGCAGGACATCACCAGGATACCGCTGATGCCCTTTTTGAAGCAGTCCAGGTAAAACTGCTCGGGGAACAGCACCGGGGCGCGGACCCGGAGAATATAGGTGTTGGCCGGATAGCTGGCGTGGGCCTGGCCCACCGAGTTGGCGCCCGGGTAGGCGCAGCTCTCGGTGGCCAGGATCAGGATTTTGCCGGTGCGATTGGCATTGGCAGTCATTGTCGCCCCACTATTTCTTGCGGCAGATGAAGTGTTTGTCATAGCCGTCGGCTTCGACGACGCCCAGGTAATCGTGGCCGACTTTCTTGGCCCAGGCCGGAATATCCGTGCGGGTGCCGCTGTCGTTGGAGTAAATCTCGAGGACTTCACCGACTCTGACCTTGCCGATGCCTTTTTTGGCTTCCAGCAAGGGGCCAGGACAGGCACTTCCCCGGGCGTCAACAGTACTTGCGGCGGTAAGGGCGGAGAGATCTTGTGACATGGTGTGACTCCTTCTTGTTTATGGGTTTGGGGTGATTATCGTTTTTTCAACCTGAGTTGAATCGCAGGCGTATCGCTCGTTATGATTTTTTTGCCGATCAGTTCGTAGGCAGACGCGGGAAGAATTCGCATGAGATCGTTGAAAATCTCGGTTTCCGTTTGATTGATGCCACAAAGCAGTTCCATCTCTTCTCCGGGTTGCATGGCATTGAACGCGTTGGTGATCTGCAGCAGCGAAAACGGAATCAATGTTCGGCGAAGATCGAAGGTTGCCATGCTGGTGCCTATTGTTGTCATGGTGTTGATCAGCCAGTTACCAGGCTTAAAAGCAATGGTGATGCCAGGGCGTCAAAGGAAAATATGAATGTTAAAATTTATTAATAATAACAAATATTAAATGTTTATCTGAGAAAAAAACCGGCGAGAAAAAGAGATGTCCTGAGGATTAAGTGTTGCCTGTGAAGGTGTTCACATGTTAACTTTATTTACGCAAAAAACGTCAACATAGTTAACAATGGTAGGGCCGATGAACGATTTGGATTTGAATGCATATTGGAAATCCATTGTCGACACGATTCAGGATGGCGTCATGGTGGTGAGCCCCCAGGGAATTATCATCTCGGTCAATCGCGCCTTTGAAGAGATCACCGGGTATCCCCATGGTGAGATTGTCGGCCGTGCCTGTACGACGCTCAACTGCACCTCTTGCGAAATCGCCCGGGAGAAACCGGGGTGCCATTGGTGCGTGATGTTCGAGAAAGGCCAGCTCAAAAAGCAGCGCTGCACGATCGCCCGCAAGGATGGGCGGTCGGTCCAAATCCTCAAGAACGCATCGGTATTGAAGGACCCTGGCGGGACCGTTTGTGGTGCCGTGGAGACCATTACCGACATCACCGACCTGGTCGAAAAGGAGACCCAGATCGCAAGTTTCCGGCGGGAACTGGCCGCCGAAGACCGCTTTCATGGCATGATCGGTGTCAGCCAGCCGATGCAGCGGGTGTTTGAATTGATTGGCAATGCGGCGGTTTCCGACGCGCCGGTAATTATCTACGGGGAGAGCGGGTCGGGCAAGGAGATGGTCGCCCAGGCGATCCACGAGGCCGGCAGCCGGCGCAAGGGGCCCTATGTGAAGGTCAACTGTGCCGCGCTGAACGAATCCCTTTTGGAAAGCGAGCTTTTCGGTCATGTGAAGGGCGCCTATACCGGGGCCCACAAAAGCCGGGAAGGCCGATTCGAGGCGGCGGATAGGGGTGACATCTTTCTGGACGAAATCGGTGACCTGCCCCTTTCCACCCAGGTCAAGCTGCTGCGGGTGTTGGAAGAGAAGGTGATCGAGCGCGTGGGAGACCACCAGCCCATTTCCGTTGATGTGCGCTTTATTTCAGCCACCAACCGCGATCTGCCGGCATTGATCGCCGCCGGTGCGTTCCGGGACGATTTTTATTATCGCATTAACGTGATACCCATCCGGATTCCCCCTTGCGGGAACGGGCCGAGGATATCCCGTTGCTGGCGCGTTCGTTTTTCAACCGCATCCTGCTCAAAAGCGAAAAGAAGCTTGATGGCATATCCAAGGCGGCCATGGACCGCATCATGGCCTACCCCTGGCCGGGCAATGCGCGCGAACTGAAAAGCGCCTTCGAGTTTGCCTTTGTCAGCTGTCCCGGCGGCATGATCGGGCCCGAGCATCTGCCGCCCCAAATCACGGCGCAACCTTCCGTATGCATCGAATCGCCGCCGGGCAACACCGGGCAGAGCTTGGACGAGATCAAGCGCCAGCGCTTGGTTGACGCCCTGGCGCGTGCCGGTGGCAATCGTACCGAGGCCGCCCGACTGCTGGGGCTTTCACGAACCAGTGTATGGAAGCAGATCAAGCGGTACAACCTGTGAACGGAGAAATGATGATGGAAATGGATATTACCTTTGCCGGTGGCAAGAAGGTCAATGCCCAGTACAAGGGCTTCACCCACCATACCGATCAGTCGGCAAGCGAAGGTGGCGGCGGATCGGCGCCCGAACCCTTCGACCTGTTCCTGGCGTCCATGGGCACTTGTGCCGGCGCGTATGTGGTCTACTTTTGCGAAAGCCGCAACATCTCCACCGATGGCATCCGCATGACGATGCGCATGCTCCAGAACGAGAAAACCCACTTGATGGAAACCATCGACATCGATCTTTTTTTGCCGCCCGAATTCCCGGAGAAGTACCGCAAGGCCGTGGTCCGTGCCGCCGGCATGTGTACGGTCAAGCGGACGCTGGTCAACCCGCCGGTGGTTAAAATTCATGCGCGATGATGGTTGTGCATTGGCTGGCCAGTGGCCGGATTCCGCTTTGGCGCCGGCTATATCGGGTTGCATGCCGGAGACGGGTCAGGTATAGAGATCGTGTAAGATCGGCACATCGAAAGGCTTTGTTCACGCATTTGCGTTTAATCGAAAGCGGACGGCGGCAGATGACAGCCGCAGCCATCTCAGCGGATAACCATGAAAACAATGCACACAAGTAAAACGGCCTACCGCGTGGGGTGGCTCATTGACGGGAGTGGACAGCCAGCCCTTGCAAATCGGATCATCATAGTGGACGGCGAACGATTCGAAGCCGTTCTCGAACCCGATGAAGCGCTGCCGTCGGAGGTGGGCATTGTCGATCTTTCCGACTGCACGGTCTTTCCGGCGCTGATCGACAGTCATGCGCACCTGCTCATGTCCGGTTCCACCGACCCGGTCGTGCGCAAATATCAACTGGAGAATACGCAGTGTTATGACGACCGCGCCACCATCATTGCCGAGCATCTCGCCCAGCACCTGTCCTGCGGCGTGCTGGGCGTTCGTGACGGCGGCGATCAGCAGGGTGATGTTCTGCGGTACAAAACGGATTCCACCCAACCGACTTCCCCCGTGACGATTGCCGCCCCCGGTCGGGCCCGTCACGCGCCGGGCCGTTATGGCAACCTCATCGGCATTCCCGTGGAGGCCGGCATGAGCCTTGCCCAAAGCCTTTTCAGCGGCAATACCCGGCGAGATCATGTCAAGATTGTCAACTCCGGCCTTAACAGCCTTACCCAGTTCGGCATCGAAACCCCACCGCAGTTCGATGCCGACGATCTGCGTGGTGCCGTGGCCGCAGCGCGCGAGCATGGACTCCCCACCATGGTGCATGCCAACGGCCACCTGCCGGTGAAGCTGGCCGTTGAGGCGGGGTGCAGCAGCATCGAGCACGGATTCTTCATGGGGCGGGAGAACATGCGCCGCATGGCCGATGAGGGGGTCGTTTGGGTGCCCACGACCGTGACCATGCAGGCTTACCAGGATTACCTGGCGAGCCAGGGGCATCGCAGTGACCCTTCCTTTGCCGAAGTCTCGCGGAAGAATCTCGAACATCAGCTGGAGCAGATCAACACCGCACGACAGTTGGGGGTGACCCTGGCCGTGGGCACGGATGCGGGTAGCCCTGGCGTCCATCATGGCACGGCCATGCAAACCGAAATTCAGCTTTTTATCAAGGCGGGCTTTCGTGTGGAGGCGGCGATCCGCTGTGCCAGCCGCAATGGCGCCCGTTTGATGGGCTTGCTGGATCGGGGAAAAATCAGCGCCGGTCTGCGTGCCGACTTTTTGGCCGTTCGCACGCCGCCCCAAACGCTTCCGCAAGCACTCCATGCGATTGTCTATCGGGTGGTCAACGGCCGACCGACTTGATTTAAAAGATGCCTGCACTGACGTCCCATTTGATGATCCGAACCGTGCAATTCAAGCAGGTTTACTCATCAATTGACCGTCTGCGATTGCCGATCCGTTCTTTTTGCCGACAGACTTTGTTGAAAAGTCGCCTGAGGGGGGTGGTCACCCTATTCATGGTCGACTCCCTGCTGCGGAAAATTTCTTCCAGGGAGAGATGCGGATCCCGGGCCGGGCTTCTCAGGTAACGCCTGAGGGCCGTCAAGCGATTCTTGATCTCCTTTTCCGCGCGGAATCTGAGAATTTCCTTTTTCCTCAGAATGGTTTCCTTGACCGCCTCGTCGGCACCGTCGCCTTGGTGTTTATCCAGCTTGTAGCGGATGCGGATGGTGATCAGCTCCTGAAGCAGCTGTTCATATTCCGGATCGAGGCAGATCACTTCGGGAACGAGATCCCCGAAATGGGTCACCCCCAAAATATCCTTGTCCTGGTTCCAGTAGTTCACCAAGAATTCCGGCTCCAGATCCATGTAATTCTTCAGCGGCATGTACATGCGCCGCAGATACATGAGCACCTTCTCGGTCTTTTTGCGTTGACCGCCGATAATCACCGAGCCGCCCACCTCGCCGCGCTTGACGCCCTTGGTCCATGGGGCACCGGTGATGCCGAAGTCATTGTATACCGGGATGTGCATCAGCGCCGACAGGGTATTGAGGGCCAGCGCGTAGCCGGCCGAAGGGCCGCCGACATTGTACGATGCCGAGAGCAACTGGTGATGGATGGTATAATTCTCCAAAAATTCGCCCAACAATCGTGCCGTGCTGACCTTGGGATCCATGTCCTGCAGATAGTTCTTGACCATGGTCAGGGCTTCGTGGGCGCTCTGCTGGGTCATTTGCACCGCCATCTCCATCTGTGCGCCGGCGGATGAAGAGGAGGAAACCGCACCGGTAACCATGACCTTTTCCGCGGAAAGGCTGTAGGTCAAGCTGGTGGCGATGGGCAGCAGCACACCGGTGACATCGTTGGCCCCCACACCGATGATAAATCCCACCTGCGGCTCCTGGCTCAGTTCGGCCTCCAGGAACTCGTCCAGCACGACCTTGCCTTTTTTGGTGGGGCTTTCGGAAATTTCATGACGCGCCGACCTGAGATGGCTGGGCACCATCGGATAGTCGCCGGGTTGCTGGATCGGCGCCAACAGGTCCAGCATGGCGGCGTAGTGGTCGATGAAGCGATCCGGCGCATTGCGCACGGTGGTTTTCAACTGGTTGTGGGTATCGATGGCCTCCAAAATGCCTATCAGTGTCTTGAAGTTGAACTTGAAAAAATTTTGGCGGGTTTTGGCCGGTTCGTGATGGATCTGGCGCAGGCGCTGGATCACCTCGAACTCGGTGTTTCGCAAGGCGCGAGCCTTTTCCACAAAGGCGGTATAATCGGCCGGTGTGTTGCAAACGCCCTTGGCCGCCTCGACGATGCTGGCCGTATTCAGGTCAGCGGAAAGCGGCATGCCGTCCAGCGCGTTATCGATGATCCGGATGATATCGTCCTTGTTCAAGAGCCCCTTGATTTCCATCACCTTGAGGCGCTTGGAACGGATCAGGGCCGGATCCAGAATGTCCAGGCGGTTGGTGGTCAGAACGGTGAAGACCTTGTGCAGGGGGGTCTCTCCGTCGATGAGGTTGAGGAACTTGTTGGTCAGCTTGTCCGACGGGTTGCCGCCCGTGTCGCTACGCCTGGGCGCCAGGGCATCGCCTTCATCAAAAAAACCACCGTTGGTGCGATCATCTTGGCGATGTCATAAACCCGTTCAAGGTTGTCCACGGCACCGTCCACGGGATTGGACGGATCCTGGAGCGCGCTGGCGCTGGTGGCGATGTCATGCACATCGGTATTTTCACTCAGCCAGGTGCGCACCAGGAAGGTCTTGCCGCTGCCCGGCGGCCCGTTGAGCACAACGCCTTTCTCCTCACTGACATTGTAATACAGGCAGTTGTTGGACATTTCCGAAAACACGTCCTTGACGCCGCCCACATAGCTTCCCATTTAACGTCACGGTCCATGCGGCCGACAATTTTTTTATACAGATCGCCATAGGAGTTCTGGGCCACCAGTTCAAAGGCCTTTCTGACCAGCATGGCATCGTCCAGATAGGCGGCGGCAAAACCGCCCCTGATCTGGATGATCGAGTGAATCAGCTTGCGCACATAGGAAGGGATTACCTTGAGGGTCCGCTCCTTGAAAATCGCGTAGAGCTTGTCCACGGTTTTCGAGATATCCTCGGGGAAAAGACATCCCCCGCGTTCGCAGACATCGCCGTTTTGCTGGGACAATACCAGGATATCATTGCGCAACAGCTCCAGGCGCACCACCTCGCGCAGGTTATCCGGGTTGGTCCAGTAGTCGGAGATGTTGATGATGCTGCCCTTTTCGACAAAGCGACGGTAAATGGCGCCATCGAAGCGCTCGGGTTGATCCGTCGTAGCGATCAACAGGCAATCCCGTTTGCCGCTGATAATCTCATCCAGCACGATATTGGAGGTATCCACCAGCGTGCGCTGCTGGCGGGTGACCCCGGAATCCCGACCGGTGGCCTTGCCGAAGGCACTGTGGGCCTCCTCGATATGGCGAATGGATGTGCGCCGCGGATCCCCCAAGGCCTTTTTGAAATAGTTGCCCGGTTCGCCGGCCAGGGCCGTCTGGAAGTCATTGGGGGTGACCATGGCGTAATCCACCCAGATCCCCTGTTCCTCGAGTTGGGAAAGGCCCCGGCCGATTTTGCCTTTGAGAATCCAGCGCAGGATCGGAATCCGTGACAAGCGCTTGTAATTTCGGATTCGCTGACGTCGGGAAATTTCGACGGCCAGGGTGGGATCGATCTCCTCGATGGTCTTCCAGAAGGGTTCGCTGGCCAGGGCTTCCTCTTTTTTGCGGCGCAGGTCAATCTCCGGGCGGACGTCGTTGCCGAAGATGATCCGCTCGATGGCCTGGTTTACCGTTGAGGTCTTCCCGCTGCCCGAAGGGCCCACAAACAGCAACAGCGCGGCTTTGGGAACGCTCGGATCCGAGATGTACTCCTTGCGCAAGTGGGCGCGATAGACTTTTTCGAAAAGCGCGTAAAGCTCCACCGGAATGTGAACATCCACCAGTTCTTTGTCGAGCAGGGAGAGCAGGTAGCGATAATCCTTGGACGAGACCTCTTTCTCGAGGATCCGGTTCCAAGCCTCCTGGGGATTGGTATGACCCGAAATTTCGAATCGTTTCTGCCAGTCGGTGAGGATGTCCGGATCCTTGAGCACGTCAAAATGTTTTTCCGGCGCATCCATGAAAATCGAGAGAACCGCTTCCAACAGGCTGTTGAGGAGTCCCATGGGCGGCCGGTACTGATTCAGCCGGGCCCGCATGAAGGATTTGGTCTCCTGGGGCCAGGCGGAAACCAGTTCGTTGATTTCACGAATCCGGTTTTCTGGCAGCTGGACGTAGGTGATCTCTCTAGTTAGCCGTCTGGCCATGGGTTCCTCCCTTGGGCCGGTTTTTAGCGGCATCGAATGCGGGAAGGGCGATTGCCGGGGTGTTGCCCTGGGTGTTCTGGATAACGACGGTGTTTTGTCCCTGTTGCTGCTTTTCGTAGGCCGTGGCCCATTTCTGCTGGGTGAGGAATTCCAGCAGCGCCGCATTGGTCGCGTCGTCCTTACCGCCCACGGCATGCTGCAGGTTTTTGATGCCGTCCAGGTATGCCGCATACAACTTGCGGATACGGCTGGCTTCCTGATCGGCCGCGTAATTTTCGGCTTCGGCGATCAATTCACGCCTTTTTTTCTCCTCCGAGGCTTCCACCAGCTTGTCGCCAAAGCGGCTCTCCTTGAGCACGAAGCTGACCACTTCAATGCCGTATTTCTTTTCCAGGGTCGGTCCGCCGACATTGATGGGACGGGATTTCAGCGCCTTGAAGATCGCTTCCTTGATGGTCTCCCGGTCACTGATCAAACGGTCCACGTCCTGGGCCTGGAGAATGTCCTTGACGATGCCGTCGTAGTCTCCCTGGAGCAGTTCCAGGGGGTTCAGATTCTCGATGGCCCAGCGGTGCAGGTCGCGAATCCGGTAGGTCAACACGCCCGATGTCCACAAGGCCACATTGCCTTTGGAGATGATGCGCATGGGCGCCGGGCTGCCACCCAATGGCATGGTCTGGTTCATTAGGGGGACTTCCTGTTCGATCCGGGTGAAGTAGGGCAGTCGCGCATGCCAGCCGACCTCGGTCACCGCCTGGCGTACGCCGCCGAATCGTTCGAGCACCACGGCATAATTCATTTTGACTTTGAAAATCGTTTTGGTGGCATAAATCGCGGCAGCCAGTCCGTAAATCAATCCGACGACCGTGATCAGGGCAAGCAGGCGGCGCAAGATGGTTTTTACAAAGGAACGCCGCAACATCGGGTTGGGGGGGAATTGGGCATGTCAGCTCCTTTGGTTTTTACAGATTTCCGGCCAACGCCAGTTGGTTGCGATTAATCGCGATGTGGAAATCCGGCTGAACGAGATCGTGGTGGTGAACCTCAAAGGGCAGGTACACCAGAAGGTAGCGGAGCGCCTTGACCTGAATCGCGGGAAGATCCGCTTCCACCCGCTTCTGGGGCCGAATGAAACCGGCTATGTTCAGCTTGAGGGATTCCACCGATTCGGTGACCGGCAAATTGACCGGATGCATGGGACCTTTGGGGACTTCGGGAACCAGGTGCTCCCGAGGTTGGGAAAGCGTGGTTTGGTGTGTCAAACGCAGAAAACTCTGCGGACGGACCTTGAACGCCGGCCCCCAAAAATAAAAGGGGATCTTTTCCCAGCCGGGCTGAGGAATTTTGGGCAGGTTGGCGGTTTTGATCAAGTCGGCATAGCTGTCAAGAAGGATGCCGGATGCCCGGGCCCGGATTCGCCAGAAGGGTAGATACAGGACTTCGTTCGCCGTTGTCGTGGACATATGGGCGACATTGACCCGGCTTAAGCCTTGTTGGGTGGCTTGCCACATGGAGGCACAATTGGTGCAATGTAACACCAACGCATCCCGGCTGCGTCGAGATCCCAGCCGCATGCGGGACACAAGGTGGGGATGAATTGGATTTGCCACCGGGCCGGCCTCCGGGGTATTGGCCGGGATCGAAAGGCGCTTCCATTTCTGCCGATACCGGCTGGTTCAGGACAGCGTCCATGATCTTCCGGTCGGCATAAAAAGGGGCGTAGATCAGACTCAGGGACTCGCCGATATGGGCCTGGTGTAAAATTCTTGGACCCGAACGATTGTTGAAACGCGACAGAAAGGTGTCTTTAACCGCCCGAAAGGAAGGTTGGGTTTGATGAACCACCCGTCGGTATCAGGGTTGACGAATTTCAGTGCCATGGCCTGGCTGCGCAGGCCGACGGAAACCGGAAAGAGCGGTGCGGCGACCGCCTGCTGGCTGGCATCCAGAAACCGGTTCTGAATGCCAGCGGGCAGGCAGGAGAACAACATTCCCTTGAAACGCCAGTAAGGAAAGTAGATCAGCGCTTTGCCGGCCGGTGCATGGTGAGGTAAACGATAACGGAAATAGGGGTGCGCCACCAAGTAGGATTTAACTTTGCAGAAAGCGCACGTCACCAGCCGGTCTGTCTCTTGGAGTTCGGCCGGAGCACCACATTGGGGACATTGATGGGCGATGAAAAATTAATATTTCTCTCCGCACTGGGTACAGAAACGGGCGCCGGTCAGATTTTCGGCACCGCATTTGGCGCAATGCACCGGTTTGGGCTTCTCTTCCACAGGGTGGCCGCATCGCGAGCAGAATCGGGCGTTGGGTGTCAGGTTTTTCCCACACTTGCTACACTGGGTGAAAACCAGTTGCTGATGCCCGCACATGGGGCAGAACTTGGCGGCCAAAGGGATGCTGGCCTGACATTCGGGACACATCGTTTCCTGCGAAACGGGGGACGGTGGCCCGCCTGACGGGGATGGACGACCCGTAGCGTTAAAATACTGGGCAAACATCGCCGGCATCATCAATCCCAGACTCGTTCCCATGCCCGATGAGCCATTCCCTTCACCTTCGGCGGCCTTCTCCATGGCCATGGCCGCTTTCATCTGCATGAGTTTGTTCATGTCGTCGATGACACCCATGCGACTCCGGTCGTCGATGGCTTTCTGCACATCCGGCGGCGGGGTGATGGCATTGGTGTAAAGGTGGGTCAAACCCAGGCCGAAATGCTTGAAATCCTCCTGCAACCGTTGGGTCAAACCCGCTGAAAGTTCGTCGTATTTTGCCGGTAGGTTCAAAATTGAATCAATGGTTTCCCCCATGAAATCGTTGAACCGTGAAACGATGACCCGATTGAGGTATTCTTCGATCTCCTCGGTGGTGAACATGCCCTGGGTTCCCACCATGGTATTGATGAAAAGCACCGGTTGAACCACCTGCAGGTTAAAAACGCCGAAAGCCCTGAGGCGCACCAATCCCAATTCGGTATCCTTAAACGCGACTGGATCACGGGTGCCCCATTTGAGATTGGTGAACACCTTCATATTGACAAAGTAAACCTCTGCCCGCAATGGACTCTTCATCCCCCAGGGCAGACTGGCGATCTTGGTGAGAATGGGGATGTTGCCGGTTTTCAGGGTGTGACGGCCTGGGCCAAACGCTTCGATGGCCCGGCCTTTATAGAAGAAAATGCCCGCTTGGCTTTCCCTTACGGTCAACTGGGCGCCCCACTTGATTTCGCCGGAACCTTTTTCCGGCAACCGATGGACAAATTCACGGCCGCTTTCGTCAAACCATTCGAGGTTTTCAAGAAAGACGCGATTGTCGGCTTGCATGGTTTGCTCCTTTATGTCTGTTTCATGTAGCGATGGGATGTGACGCATTCCTCGATTTCAGTTGCCATATCGGTCCAAGTATCGTCAGGATATGAAAAAACCTAAGCCCTTCTGGTGGGGAATACGTCAATCCCGAGGGAAACGACTGAAAGCGCAAACGATCATGGGGCAATGGAGGTCTTGTGGGCCTGTAAATGGCCAACAGGGGCTTTTGTACGCATGGTAAACGGTAGGTCACGGGTGATCCGTGGGGATGGACGTTAGCTGATCGATCTTCTGGTTGGCACGATTCAATTCATTTTTTGCTTGTTGAAGATCATCCATAACGGCGGAGAGTTGTTTGCGTAATCGTTCGGAAGACGCTTTTTCCGTTTTAAGGTTTTTCCGAATGGCTTCAAGGCTTGCGGTCACCTTTTCCATCTCACCTTGCAGGTTGCCGATGGCGTCTGTTTTCGATGAAGATTTTGCCTTTGTTGCCTGCAACGCCTGATCATACAACGAGAATGCCCGGTTGCCGGTAATCAGGGCACAAATCGCAAAAAAAATCGCCATTGCGATACAGACCATCGACAATACCGGGAGCTTTTGACGCCAGAAAGTGTAAGTTTGCAGCCCGTTTGTCACGTCCGAGGCCATGGTTTCCTTTCTATAAGAATCGCGCAGTGTTGTATATTTCGGTTTGTTGTCGTCAGTGGATTAGTCGTCAAAAATACCAACAATGACGGACAATGACCATTCCCGATATTTCTTGTCAATCTTTGCCGACACAGGCAATCCGATCGTGGCCAGCACCCGTTGCAGAAAAGATGCGTAGGATGGCGCGGTCTCTTTACTGTTGACCACTAAAACGATCCCTTGGGGAGGATCCGCAAAAGCGCTTTTTGCCACGCCATTGGTTTTCCAACCGTCAGCAGCCAGTGTTTCATCGATCTGCTTGGCCGTCAGCTCCGAGCCTTCGTCGCCGAGCACACAGAAAATGTCGATGTTGCCTTTGGGGCCTGGGTCGAGCAGATCAATGAGTTGTCCCTTCTGGCTTTCTGACAACCCACCCTCGATTTCAAGATCGATATCAAGGGTCACGCCATCGATGCCATCGTTCACCGACTCCAGCTCAAGAAAATCCGTTACACGGTCCAATTCGTCCGGTTCATGGTCCAAGGCAGCGACTTCGTTGTCCTGGGGCGGGATCATCTCACTTGTCTGGGGCTCCTGGGGGTCATGGGCTTTAATGGCGGCTTCGGCAATTTTCAGCCGCTTTTTCGCATCAAGGAGTGCTTGACGGAGTTCTTCTGCGGAGGATTTGGTGCTCTTTAGCTTGAGTTGGTTGATATCCTGATGCTGCTGTGTTTCAAGCAGCTCCTTACGAATGGATTCAGCAGCCTTCTCAAGGCTTCGAATCTGTTTGCTAGCGGCTTCCAATCTTTCGGTAAGCCGTCGATTCTCTTTATTGGCCTTATTCGTGCCAAGCACCCACAGAATTCCGGCCAGAATTGCGAAAGCGACACTCACCAGTAACATCGAACCATGCAGCGCGATCAGGGATTCCAAATGGGTCCACCATGACAACATTGTCGGCAACCTTTCGGGGATGGGGAAAGCATTCTATGCTTGCCAGCAACTATTGATATTACAAATGAAATAACTATAGTTCAAGGTATTTCTGGGGTACTGGAAGAAGAACCCATACCTTTTCAGGGATGGTTGGCAACCCTGCGGTTTTATGCTACGGGGTAAGCCGCTTTTTCCAAATCCGTCAAGCATATACTGGAGGTAACCCGTATGGGATGGATGGGTAAAATTGTCGGTGGGACCATCGGTTTTGCCATTGGAGGGCCGCTGGGCGCCATTTTCGGCGCAGCTTTTGGTCATGCTTTCGATACTGGCGCAGAAATCGACGAAAAAGCAGCCCACCAACGATTGTCAAGCACGGAGCAGCACCAGCTGACCTTTTTTGTGGCGGCTTTTTCCATGTTGGCCAAACTTTCTCAAACCGACGGGCATGTCACCCGTGAAGAGATCGACTCCATCGAAACGTTCATGGAGAGGGATCTGCATTTAACCCCCCAAAGCCGTAACGTGGCGGTCAATATCTTCCGCACCGCCCTTAATGCACCGGGGACATTCGATGATTTTGCCCGGCAGTTTTACGGCCAATTTCAGCTTAAGCCCCAGATGCTGGAGTTGATGATTGATATCCTCATTCGGGTCGCTGTTGCCGATGGCCAAATGACGGCTGGAGAAGAAAACTTAATCCTGTCGGCCGTAACCATCTTCAATTTCAGCCATTCCCGCTACGAACAGCTGAAATCCCAGTACGTCAAAACCGCTGACAAAGCCTACGCCGTGTTGGGGTGCAGCCCGAACGATTCTGATGAACAGGTAAAACGATGTTATCGCCAGCGCGTTCAGGAATACCATCCGGATAAGATCGCCGCCAAAGGATTGCCGGAAGAGTTCACCCGCTTTGCCCAGGACAAGTTCAGGGAGATCCAGGATGCATGGGAACAGATCAAGGACGCCCGTGGAATCAAATAATCTACCGGCACGGAAAAAAATGCCCATGGGAAAGATCAAAATTGCCCCGGTGCGCTGCATTTGAAAGCCGGGCACCGCTTTCGTCAATGATGAACCAAGGACCCGGATCATTCGGCAAAATGAATCACCGGTTCCCGGCGAACGCTAAAAAAATCTATAAAATACAGACTGTTTATATGTATTGAGACAAACCCGGATTGGTTTTTAGGAGGTGGCTGCCCAGTCGGAAAGGGAACTGAATAACGACGTTGTTAATCCAATTTGTTCTTGTTGCACAGTGCTTGCATAAGACGTTGACATCCTTTTTGACGGATTCCTAAAAAAGGATGTCGTTTTAACGCGCTTATTATAGGAGATGAAATGATAACCCTTGATCCTGAAAAATCCATCCTGAACATCGCCGACCGAAAAAAAGGAGACAAGCGGGAGGAAACAGGAACTGCTGAATTTGATTCTCTTTTCAAGGACTTGATCAAAACCGAGGACGCTTCGAATACGGTTTCTGGGCAGGATACGGCCGTTTTTGATATCCGACCGGTGCGCTTTTCAGAACCCACGCCATCGTCACAAGCGACGACCGTCGATCATGTTCAGCAATTGATTGAAACCATGGATGTGTATCAGCAAAAATTGAGCGAACCCCGTGCAACATTGAAGGAGATCGAACCTTACCTTGAGGACCTGGCTTCCCACGCCAAGTCCCTTGAAGACCATTGCAACTCGGTGTCGGATGACGATGAACTGAAAGCCATTGTCAATCAGTCACTGGCCCTCGCATCCATGGAAATCGTTCGGTATAGAAATGGTGAGTACAATAATCCGTAATCCTGATATATTGTACGCCATTCTGGCTGGAATTAGAAATTGGCAATGTTTTTTGCGAACTCGGGATCGTTAAACAGTCGCTTTGCAAATTTAAGGTATTTTTCAGCAATGGCGCGGACAGCCAATTGCAGTGCATATGGTCTCACCGGTTTTTCGATTAAATGATTCACATCGGACGCGATGCACATGTTGACCACATCATCGCTGGCATTCCCCGTTACGATAATGGCGTCGGAATGCGCGGTGGGGAACTTTTCCTCAATGGTATCCAGGAAATAGAATCCGCTCGACCCGCCTAAAAAAACATCGACCACAAAAATTGCGACACCGATATCTCTACCCAGGCAATAATAGGTCGCTTCCTCAGGATCGGTGAAGGACAAAACTTTGCCCCATGCGTAAAAACGTTCAATGGTCGTTGAGATCAGTTCACACACATCTGGGTCGTCATCGACAATGATTACATCCAGCCCATCACTCATATGCTTATCTCCCCCCATCGGAAAAAAGTGCATTCTCGCATAATTTACCGACACCCCTATATATGGGTATCCCCAATGCCGTATTTGGCTATCTTCCGATAAACCGTGGTGATGTTGATACCCAATAATTTGGCCGCTTCTGCCTTGTTCCCACCCGTCTTTCCCAGCGCTTGCATAATCACTTTTTTTCGATTGCCTGCAGGTTGAAGGTGCTCTCGGCTGAGAAGTCGGTGGTCGTCTTTTGTGCGATTTCAGGAGGGAGATCGTCGACATCCAACACCTCCTTGACACCCATGGCAAAGGCACGTTGAATCACATTTTCGAGTTGGCGGATATTCCCCGGCCAATGATACCCCATCAGTTTACCCATTGCCTCCGGAGTGACCACCCATCGTGTTGTCGCCTTTAAATTTTGAAATGAAATGGTTCACCAATAAAGGAATGTCTTCCATGATTTCCCGTAAAGGGGGCATGGTGATGGAGATCACGTTGAGGCGGTAAAAAAGATCCTCCCGAAATGTTTTGTTTTTTATGGCCTCATCAATATTTTTATTCGTAGCGGCAATCACCCGAACATCGACCTCTTGCTCCCTTGTATCACCCACCGGGCGAACTCTTTTTTCCTGCAGTACACGTAAAAGGCTTACTTGGACGGCCGGTGAGACTTCCGCGATTTCATCCAGAAAAATGGTCCCCCCATCAGCGGCCTGGAATAGGCCATCGGCATCCTTCGAAGCCCCGGTGAAAGCGCCCTTAATATGTCCAAAGAGTTCTCTCTCCAGCAAGCTTTCGGCAATGGCACCGCAGTTTACCGGTATAAAAGGGCCATCTCGGCGGTCACTGTTGTTGTGAATGATATTGGCGGTCAACCCTTTGCCGGTGCCGCTTTCACCCTCAATCAACACAGTGGGGCTACCAAAGCTGATCTTGTCGATAACATCGTATATTTCTTGCATTTTTGGGGACATTCCGACAAGTTCATCATATTTAAAATGCTCTTTTAGACGGCCGCGAATCCTTAAATTTTCTTCTTTTAAGCGCTGCTTTTCAATAATTCGTTCGATCAGGATTTTAAATCGATCAAAATTGATCGGTTTCTGAAGAAAATCGTAACTACCCAATCTCATGGCCTCAATGGCCGATTCAATGGTGCCATAACCGGAAACGATGATGACTTCGGTCTCGGGGGAGGCTTCTTTGATGCGTCGAAGGAGTTCCATCCCGTTGATTTCGGGCATGATCAGATCACTAAAGACCACACTGAAGTGCTGGTTACGAACCCTTTCGATGGCCTTAAGACCACTCGATTCAGTTTCCACCGCAAATCCGCAGCGACTTAAGAATTGTTGAACGATAGATAAGATTTGTTGATCATCATCAACAAAAAGAACTTTATGATTTTTCATACTTTCTTTTAATCAACAGTCCACAAAAGAATACAAAGAGAAAAGGGGGTTAAAAAAAATATGTTGGAGTCAAATCCTCCCTGAACCGCACGTATTATTCTATAAATCCAATATTTCTATATATGTCTGAACGTTGCGGGAAAGTCAAGTGAGAGGTGGTGTGTTTTCAATGGTTCTGTCGAAATGCATTGGCATCCATTCTGCTACAGCATGTGCCACTTGGTTTCTGCAAATGTCGTCACCATTGATTCACAGCCCTGGCAGTATCTTGATGCTGACTTGAATGAGCCTCCTGTTCTACCGGTTGAATGTTGTTTGCGATAAATGATGTGCCATTAAGGTATGGTACAACTCTACAACCCAACTTCATGGAGGTTCTATGAAAAGCACAATTCAGAAAAACTTTTATCAAACGATTTGCATCGCGCTTCTGGTCATTTTTGTGGGTGCCTATTGCGCCGCAGCAGCGGAAACGATCAATATCAACACCGCAACGGTCGAGGACTTGGTCAAATTGGATCGTGTGGGCCAAAAATATGCCGAACGAATCGTCGCGTACCGGAACGAATTTGGTCCTTTCGAAAAACCAGAGGACATCATGAACGTCAAAGGAATTGGTGAAAAGACCTGGGAGGTCAACAAAAACCGCATTACCATTTGATATTTGATAAAGGCATGGTGGGCACCCCGTTGATCTGTGTGACGGGGTGCCCACCATTAAATTTGGATCCCGCAATATTTTTACTTAGCTGCCTACCGTATTTCTGCAATACTCTTCTTATAAAATAGAGGTTGACCCTCAATCAATTTTATGTTCAATAGCTGAACGCTCAAACTCTTATTCCCCAAACATCCCTATACACCGATTCCGGCGATTTTTATTGCTCCATGCCTAAAACCGCTTGTAACTCACCCGGCGGAGCTATATCCAAAACAAATGGAATTGAAACGTTTAAAGACGTTCTTCATGCTTGAAATGATTGCCGAAAATCGTCCTCGGTCCCAACGCGAATTTTCCGATTCGCTCGACATTTCCTTGGGGCTGGTCAATACTTTTATTAAACGGCTCATTAATAAAGGGTATTGTACGGTAAAGGCATTGCCCAGAAAGCGAATCCGATATGTACTGACACCGCTGGGCGCCACCGAAAAGACCAAGCTTGCATATGAATATATTTCGAGTGCCTATCAATCCTTCAAAACAGTTTGTTGTCGTCTGGAACGATTTTATGCGACTATCGAAGATGAAGGATTCCGCCGAATTGTGTTTTACGGGGCAGGGGAGATGAGTGAGATCGCCTTGCTCGCATTGAAAGAAACGAATCTCAACGTAATTGCCGTTGTCGATCCCGTTAAAGCAGGAGAACGATGGGCCGGTCACGTCGTAAAGCCCATATCCGATCTTGATGGCCTGGATTTTGATGCTGTTTTGGTCACAACGACAGACAACCCTGAAAAAGTGATCGAAACACTCGGAAAAAGCCGTTTTTCCCTGGATCGGGTCCGTTTTTTCGGTTGAAGAGCCGTTGGCAATGTTTTGAATCGTCGCTGCATAGAAATCGGCCAATTTTCCTCCGACTTCCTTGACGCCGCCGTTCTCTTTTTGACAGAAATCAATTGATGTCATAAAATCATATCAAAATGATTGCCTTAAATGAAATCATTGATTAGGAGGCTTTTATGAAAGCTGTTACCATCAGGGGGGTGGAACCTGAAATTGCTGAAAAGCTAAAATCAAAAGCCGCGAATGAGGGGAAAAGCGTAAATCAACTAATTCTCGAAATTATCAAGACGAATCTTGGATTAAAAAAAGAAAAGAAATATTCCCGTGAATATGATGATTTGGATAGCTTGTTTGGCAGCTGGACAAATGAAGAATATATGGAAATACAATCCGCTATCGATCAATCACGCCAGATCGACCAGAAACTCTGGAAATGAAGAACGTTTTGATTGACACTAATATCTATTCCCTCGCCATGAAAGGCGATGAAAAAGTTGTCGCTGAATTGAGAAAAATAGACTGTATCGGGTTTTCTGCAATAAGCATCGGAGAGCTTTTTTCCGGCTTCAAGGGCGGGCGCCGCGAAAGCAAAAACCGGCAAGAACTGGATATATTCCTAGATTCGCCACGGGTTCGCGTACACACGATCGATGAGGAGACCGCTGACTTTTATGCTGCTATTGTAAATGACCTAAAAATGGCGGGAACTCCCATTCCTACTAACGATGTCTGGATTGCGGCCTCTGTTTTTCAGCATGGGTATAAAATTTATTCCATGGATAGGCATTTCCAATTGATTCCCGGACTTTTGAGATTCGAAGCATCTGAACGTTGAAAATGACCGACGACAAAAAAGCTCACATGGAGGAGCACCGGTGCGATTCATTGATTTAGGGGCTCAGCAGAAACGGATTCGGAAACAAATCGAGGCCAGCATTAGCGACGTGTTGGATCATGGAAGCTATATCATGGGCCCGGAGGTTGGTCGACTGGAAGAAGTGCTTGGTAGGTATTGCGGTGTCAGGCACGCTATTTCCTGTTCATCGGGCACCGACGCCCTGCTACTGGCACTGATGGCGTACAACGTTGGTCCAGGGGACGCCATTTTAACATCACCGTTCACTTTTATTGCCACTGCCGAGGTTATCCGGATCCTCGGTGCGACACCTGTGTTTGTCGATATTCACCCGGATACCTTCAACATCGATCCTTCAAAAATCAAGCTGGCATTATCAGCCTGAAAGCCGCTGATAATGCCCAATATCCACTCCCTGAGGGTTCAACCCGCTTGAAAGTGAAGGGAATCATTGCGGTGGACCTCTTTGGGTTGCCAGCGGATTACGATGCGATTACAGCCATCGCGAAAGACAATAACCTGTTTGTCATCGAGGATGCAGCACAATCATTTGGTGCGGACTATCATGGAAGAAAAGCGTGCAGCCTTGCCGATGTAGCCTGCACTTCATTTTTTCCTGCAAAACCATTGGGGGGGTATGGCGATGGGGGGATGTGCTTCACGGATAACGATGATTTGGCCGATTTAATCAAATCATTGCGTATTCATGGCAAGGGCATTCATAAATACGATAACGTCCGCATCGGCATTAACGGTCGATTGGACACCCTTCAGGCGGCGATTTTAAAGGCCAAGTTTGAGATTTTTCCAGAAGAGGTTGAACTCCGTCAGCAGGTGGTTCAACGTTACAACGAGATGTTGGTTTCTCTTCAGCCGGACTTAGCCGAAATTAAAACGCCCATGGTTCCAGATGGGATGCGCTCCGTATGGGCGCAATATTCTCTGTTGGCCAAAGATACCGAACACCGCACCAAAATCCAGGAGAGATCAAACGCAGCGGGGATACCCACTGCCATTTATTATCCGATTCCTCTGCATCTTCAGGCGGCATTTTCCAATCTGGATTATACGAAAGGTGATTTCCCAGTGAGCGAAGATTTTTCGCAACGTATCTTCAGTCTTCCCATGCATCCGTACTTGACGGCAGAGGATCAAAAACGGATTTCCAATGTAATTCTATCGACTGGTAGAGAATAAATACCGATCACTCAAACAAGCTTTAAGGTATTGAAAAATGGCTGAACATCATGGAAATACCACAAGCGGAAAATCAATATATTGAATTCAAATCCGAGAAAGTGTCCGCAAAAAATCTTGCAGAAGAGATTGTTGCTTTCGCCAATGCCGAAGGTGGTGAGATATGGATAGGCGTGGAAGACGACCTTCAAATTACGGGAATATCCCGTTCTTATGAAGAAGATATTATAAACATATGTCGCAGTGCAGTAATCCCGCCTCTGCAGCCGACATACGAGGAGGTGGATAGCGAAATAAAAGGAATTAAAATTGCGCGAATTTCCATCCCCAAAGGCGTTGACAGGCCCTATTACACGTCAAAAAATCAATATTATATTCGAGTCGGATCGACAAAGCGCATCGCTTCCAGAGAGGAACTGATTCGACTTTTTCAGGCTTCCGGTCTGTTTCATTACGATCGGGTCGAAATCGATGGGACGAGTGTTTCCCATTTGGATTTTTCTGCAATTTCCGATTATTTCTCCAATTATCAAATCAGTTTCGCCACTGAATCTGAGGATGAAAAAATACGATTATTGACTGCCAGCGATGTTCTGGGGCCCAACGAGAAATCAACCTTGGGCGGGATGTTGGTATTTGGGATTAGTCCTGAAAAAATATTACCGCAGGCCGGAATCGCTTTTGCTCATTTTTCAGGCAACCATCTGGATGCCGAGCTCCTTGATAAAAAGAATTTTGGCGGTAGTCTGCCGCGTCAGGTCGACAACGCACTTGCAGCCATTAAAGCGAACAGGCCTGTCGCCTCGACAATTCAGGGTGCCAAGCGTGTGGAGAGCCCCCATTATCCGGATAAGGTGTTTCGAGAACTATTGGTTAATGCCACGGTACATCGAAATTACAGCGTTGTTGGGTCTCAAATACGGGTTTTTATGTTCAATGACCGTATTGAATTTATCCTGCTTATAACGGATTTAGGGGAGCTTGATTCAAATGAACTGAACATGCTGTGACCATGCCGCATGAAAAACACAACATGTTGATTTTACAGTAAATTTTCAAGTCTAGATTTTTTGCTAATAATTTTATATAGTTAGAGACACATCCCCGCCAAAGGAGGTCTCTAACTATATGGGAATAGCAGATTCAACATCCGCTAACCGTAACAACAGAACCATATGCCTGCCCTTTTCTCAAGACAATTATGAATGCAACATCCTTAACCCAGAAGATTTCAGGCTTTGCATCGACCAACGAATCGAGCTGTTCCCGGAACTGTTTCCCGATGCGATCGCAAATGGATATCAGATGAAGGACATTTACCGTTCAAAAAAGCAGTCCATTTTGATCCGTCGAATAAAAATTGCTGGTGTCAACTACACCATCCGGCCTTCATTCATTATGCCTTACCTCGTTGGATGGGTAGACGAAATCGAAACGGCACTTTTTTTCAGGAAGTTCAACATTCCCTTTTGGGCTTTGAGTTATGGTTTTGGAAAAGACCCCATGTATTGGTATCGCATCGAGCAATCGATTGGGAGAAACAGCATTGTCGGAACAACGATCAGACGAGCTAAAGATCTTCCCAAGCACCTTGCCGCCGATGAAAAACATACTCGGATTTCAGGTGAAAAAACATATGTGGCCACGACGGTTGGCGGTGGCTGTATCCTGGGTGCCGATGTTTCCAGAGACGCTGGTGAGCAAGCGTTAACGGATGCATATCAGGTCTATAAAAATGAAGCCCGGCATTTAAATACGGCTTACTCACCAGAGACCGTGAATATGGATGGATGGAAAGCCACCCGAAAGGCATGGCAATCGCTTTTCCCGGCGGTGGTTATCATTTGCTGCTTTTTGCATGTGTTCATCAAAATCCGTGACCGTGCCAAAAAGAAATACCGGGATATCTACGAGAATGTCGCCTCGAAGTTCTGGGATTGTTATCGTGCCGAAAGCAAGGGATCGTTTTGTCAACGAATAAGAAGACTGATCGAATGGTGCGAAAGCAACGATGCACCCTCTGTAATCATTGATCCCTTAACGAAGCTACGGAAAAACATTGCTTCATACCGAGTGGCCTATGACCATCCGAAAGCCCATCGAACCAGTAATATGGTCGATCGGTTAATGCAACGGATGGATCGGCACCTGTATAGTACCCAATATTTTCATGGATCAACGGATTCAGCCCAGTTGAGTATTCGAGGTTGGACTCTGATCAACAACTTTGCTCCGTTCAATCCTCGAACCGCAAATGCCTTCAATGGATTGAAAAGCCCGGCTGAACGATTAAACCAATTCCGATATCACGATAACTGGCTGCACAATTTGTACGTTTCGGCTTCTTTGGGTGGGTACCGGAGCCCTCCCCAAAATCCGATATAATCAGAATTTATCAGTCCCGGTCGACTGCCCAACACGGTAAGTATTGAAAAACTTTCCGTTGGCACCAGTTTCGCTCGCAATCCGCTATTGGTTCGACTGATGGAAAATCTTGGCTATATGGATAAACTCGGTCGGGGATTACCAATGGTCTGCCAGGAGGCAAAAAGACTAAACACAGATGTCATTTTTGAGGATTCCGGCGAAACATTCAGGGTAACGCTACCATTTTCCTGAACATCGAGCATCCCACATTGAATGATGAAATCGCTTCTCCCATCGTTTGCCAAAAGGAAAAATATGGATCGATTTGTTGCCGCCAGTGAATGCTCGTGGCGCAATAGAGCAATCAATCCTCTTTAACCGTCCACAGGGTTTTTAAGAGACGCATGAAAGCATCCCCGTTATATATTCCACAAATCGGTGCATTGGGTCTCATTTGTGGCGAATCCGCAGACACGTTGAATAATTTTCGTGAGCAGTATACGGACGTAGAGACCTGCCTGAGCATACCAGATGTCCTCAAAGAGGACGCTATCCACGGGGTTCACCATCGGCAAGGGATGCAAGATCCAGAACAATGTTTCCGTTTACAAGGGGGGCACGCTTGAAGATGGCGTATTCTGTGGCCCGAGCATGGTCTTTACCGCATCTATAATCCACGAGCTGAAATCCGCAAGATGGATCAGGTACGGCCGACACTGGTAAAGAATGGTGCGTGGCTGGGTGCCAATTCGACCATTGTTTGCGGGACGACTATTGGCCGCTATGCCTTTGTCGGGGACGGTGCTCTGGTGAATAAAAAGGTAGTCGCCATGAAGTAGATGTTGCCGTTGATCCCAAAAGTGGAATTGATGATGCATTGGTGTGCATCGAGTTGAAGATTAAACTGTACAAAAAAACTGAACCTATTGTCAGCTTTCCTCATAACCGGCAGAGTCGGATTGAAACTGTATGATTTGACGTCTAACGAAAATGGTGGGATCAAAATGACTAAAAAAAAGGCCCTAATCACAGGAATCACGGGGCAAGACGGCGCCTATCTGGCTGAGTTACTGCTTGAAAAAGGATATGAAGTTCACGGCATCAAACGACGTAGTTCCTTGTTCAACACAGATAGAATAGACCACCTTTACCAAGATCCCC
This sequence comes from Desulfosarcina cetonica JCM 12296, assembly GCF_001311845.1. Classification (GTDB taxonomy): domain Bacteria; phylum Desulfobacterota; class Desulfobacteria; order Desulfobacterales; family Desulfosarcinaceae; genus Desulfosarcina; species Desulfosarcina cetonica. Next base: position 28,239 of record NZ_BBCC01000007.1, read on the forward strand.
ATGAAAAAAATTGCCGTTTTGTTCTTCATTACGGAGATTTGACGGATTCATCCAGCCTGATCCATATCATCGAGAAGGTTAAGCCTGATGAGCTTTACAACCTTGCGGCACAATCCCATGTTGCCGTCTCCTTTGAAGAGCCGGAATACACCGCCAATGCTGATGCACTCGGTACGCTCAGACTCCTGGAAGCCATCCGGATCCTGGGGTTTGCACATAAAACACGTTTCTATCAGCGTCCACATCCGAGTTGTTCGGCCTCGTACAACAGGTACCACAAGACGAGTTGACGCCGTTTTACCCCCGTTCGCCCTATGGTGTTGCCAAATTATATGCCTACTGGATCACGGTAAACTACCGGGAAGCATACGGTATTTATGCCTGTAACGGCATCCTGTACAATCACGAGTCACCATTGCGTGGGGAAACGTTTATCACCCGCAAAATTACCCGAGGATTGGCACGGATCAAATTAGGACTTGAATCATGCCTCTATGTGGGCAATCTGAATGCCAAACGGGATTGGGGTCACGCGAAAGATTACGTCGAAATGCAATGGCTCATGCTACAGCAGGATGCTCCGGCGGATTTCGTGATCGCCACGGGTCAGCAGTACAGCGTGCACGAATTCATCGACAAAGCGGCCGCCTGCCTGGATATCCGGATGACGTGGAAGGGCAGCGGAATTGACGAAAGCGGTTACGACCAGCACGGGAACCGTATTGTCGCCGTCGACCCGCGGTACTTTCGGCCCACAGAGGTTGAGTCCCTGCTGGGCAATGCGGCCAAAGCGAAAACGAGTCTCGGATGGCAGCCGAAAACCACCATTGATGAACTCATTCGTGAGATGGTTACCCACGACCTCGAATTGGCCAAGCGCGACGATCTTGTCAAGCGCCATGGATATCGTGTTTTGGACCACAAAGAGTGACGCGTTGAAACAGATCCAATGAAAAAAGAAAGCAAGATATTCGTCGCCGGGCACCGTGGCCTGGTGGGATCGGCCATCACTGAAGCCCTTGAGCGGCGAGGCTACAACAATCTGATTCAAAAAACGCATGCACATTTGGACCTTGAAGATCAACGCGCCGTGGCTGATTTTTTCGCCAGCGAAAAGCCGGATTTCGTCTTTCTGGCCGCTGCCAAAGTGGGTGGCATTTTGGCCAACAACACCTATCCGGCAGACTTCATTTACCGGAATCTTGCCATTCAGAATCATGTGATTCAGAGTGCGTGGAAACATGGCGTGAAACGGCTGATTTTCTTGGGATCCTCATGCATCTATCCCCGTGATTGCCCCCAACCGATCAAGGAATCCTATTTATTGAACGGTCCCTTGGAACCTACCAACCGTTCCTATGCGGTGGCCAAAATTGCCGGTATCGAAATGTGCTGGGCCTATAATCGTCAGTACGGCACCCAATTCATGCCGGTCATGCCGACCAATCTGTATGGCCCCGGAGACAACTACGACCTGCAGACGTCCCACGTCCTACCGGCGATCATCCGCAAATGCCATTTGGCGAAGCTGGCTCAACAGGGCGACGTGACAGGTATCAAAGCCGATGAAATTTCCGTCGGACCAATTCCGGCGGAAGTTAAGGCTGCGCTGGGTGTCAATCCCGCTATCTCGCAAATGGATGTAGCCGTGTCACCAGCGCCGATATTCTGGGGAACCGGTAGTGTACGCAGAGAATTTTTGTATAGTGCGGATATGGCCGATGCTTGCATTCATATCATGTCCCTACCCGAACGCATTTTCCGGCAGTTCCTAAATGAAGCGGAACCGCCGCTGATCAACATTGGTTGCGGCACGGACCAAACCATCGCCGAATGTGTCGATCTGGTACGCGATGTGGTCGGCTACGATGGCGATGTTATCTGGGATCGCGACAAACCGGACGGTACGCCACAAAAACTGCTCAATACGAAAAAACTGACCGAATTGGGATGGCAGCCGCGAATCAATTTAAAGGAAGGGCTCAAAAGCGCTTATTTAGACTACTTGGATCGCATTGCGATATAGGGTGACGATATTGAAACGAGTGCTCGAAAATGAATATTAAACGTGCCGTTATGGTTACCGGCGGGGCGGGTTTCATCGGTTCAAACTTTATCCATACATATTTGGAAGAAAACAGCAATGATATTATCGTCAATTTAGATAAATTGACTTATGCCGGTAATCCTGAGAATCTATATCACTTAATTAATAATCCACGCCATGTATTCGTTAAGGGAGATATAGGCGATCGAGGAACCGTCTCTCAAATATTAAGGGAACACCGTCCCTGGGCCATTATCAATTTCGCGGCCGAAAGCCATGTGGACCGATCCATTTCAGCGCCCGATGATTTCATTCATACCAACATGGTTGGAACATTTAACCTGTTGCAACAGGTGCGGGCTTATTGGGAGAAACTGTCGAGCGGGGAACAATCCAATTTTCGATTCTTGCACGTATCTACAGATGAAGTTTACGGTTCCCTGGAATATGACGATCCGGCATTCTCGGAAACGACCGCCTATTCCCCCAACAGTCCTTATTCCGCCTCCAAAGCCGCCTCTGATCATATAGTGAGAGCATATCACCACACATATGGCCTGCCCACCCTGACCACCAATTGCTCGAACAACTACGGCCCATACCAGTTCCCCGAGAAACTGATTCCTATGGTCATTCATAACGCGCTTAACGGCAGGCCGATTCCGGTCTATGGAGACGGCGCGAACATCCGGGACTGGCTGTATGTGGTCGATCATTGCAAGGCCATCATCCAAGCGCTTCAAAAGGGCATACCCGGAGAGGTTTACAACATCGGCGGCAACAGCGAGAAAACCAATCTTGAAGTGGTGAACACGATCTGTACCATTTTAGACGGAATTCGTCCGTTGACGGGCAACATGCACTACCATGATCTCATTAAATTTGTTAAGGACCGTCCGGGTCATGATCGGCGCTACGCTATCGATGCTTCGAAAATCCGAAAGGTAATCGGCTGGATGCCTGAAGAGACGTTTGAATCAGGCATCCAAAAACCGTGAGGTGGTATCTGGATAATACCCAGTGGGTGGAAAACGTTACCAGCGGGTCCTACCAGCAGTGGATCGAAACCAATTACGGGAGACGATGATGCAACGCAAAGGAATCATTCTGGCTGGTGGCAGCGGAACACGCCTTTACCCGATCACGATTGCCATTTCCAAGCAATTGCTGCCCATTTATGACAAACCGATGGTCTATTACCCGCTTACCACGCTCATGCTGGCGGGCATCAGGGACATCCTGGTCATCTCCACCCCCCAGGATACGCCGCGGTTCGAACAGCTTTTAGGTGACGGTACGCAGTGGGGGATCAATATTTCCTATGCAGTTCAACCGAATCCCGGGGGAATCGCACAGGCATTTATCATCGGCAGCGATTTCATTGGATCGAATCCCAGTGCCCTGGTCCTTGGGGACAATATTTTCCACGGGCATGATTTGGCGAAGCATCTGTCTGTTGCCAATCAAAAGACGGACATTTCCACCGTATTTGCTTATCAAGTTACCGATCCCCAGCGATATGGTGTGGTGAATTTTGACGCCGAGGGCAGAGTTATCGGCATAGAAGAAAAACCGAAACGGACCAAATCGGATTTTGCCATTACCGGTCTTTATTTTTATGACAATCAAGTTGTTGATATTGCCCGCGAAACAAGGCCGTCGGCAAGGGGCGAACTGGAAATCACCGATATCAACAGACATTATTTGGAACTGGGGAAACTGGAAGTCGCCTCATAGGAAGAGGGTATGCCTGGCTGGATACCGGTACCCATTCATCCCTCCTCGAAGCGTCCCGGTTCGTTGAAATTCTGGAGCGCCGGCAGGGGCTCAAAATTGCCTGCCCGGAGGAAATCGCATGGCGCTTGGGTTACATCTCCGACGACCAGTTGGAAACTTTCGGCTGCGCAATGAAAACCAATGGATATGGTCAATACCTCTTGAAAATTTTGAAGAAGAAATCGGGCGATGGTGATTGCCTGATGTTTTCTGCCATAGAAGAGTGACTATCTAATGAATGTCGTACAAACTGAAATTGCTGATGTTCTCATCCTGGAGCCAACGGTTTTCGGCGACGAGCGGGGATTTTTCTTCGAGAGCTTCAACCAAACCGTTTTCCAGGAAAAGACCGGTCTCACAGTCGATTTTGTCCAAGATAACCACTCTCGCTCGACGAAAAACGTCCTTCGCGGACTTCACTACCAGATCAAACAACCCCAGGGTAAACTGGTTCGCGTGATCAGCGGCGAGGTCTTCGACGTGGCTGTGGACATCCGCAGGTCATCGCCGGCTTTCGGAAAATGGTTCGGCCAGGTTCTTTCCGCTGAAAACAAGAAGCAGCTGTGGGTACCGCCCGGGTTCGCCCACGGCTTTCTGGTATTAACTGATTATGCAGAGTTTTTGTACAAAACGACCGATTATTACGCACCTGAACATGAACGCTGCATTCGCTGGAACGATCCTGATCTAAACATTCAATGGCCAATCAATAATGATGCACCCCTTATTTCAGCAAAGGATGCAGATGGCGTTTTGTTCAGGGATGCCGAGGTGTTTGCATGATGGTCTGCTCCTACCTTATACCTTTGATCTTTCTTTGTATGACCATATCAAATAATCGGACTTGATTGATCATATTTAGCGGGTGGGCAGGGTGTTTTATAGAAAGGCCTGATTGCTGCAATCCTTTCTTAAAAAGTAAACATACCCTTAACCCCTTGTGCCCTCAAGCAAAGCGTGGGAGATAAAAAAATACAGGAAAGAAAATGAAAATACTCATCATTGGCGGGAAGGGCCAGTTGGGGCGAACGCTTTCTGAAACCGCACCTGAATATTTTGACTTAAAATCATTCGATCTGCCGGAATTCGATATTACGAACTGGGAGAACGTTGAAACGATCGTTGAGCGTGAAAAACCAGAGGTAATCATCAATGCTTCTGCCTATACCGCCGTGGACCGAGCTGAAGAGGAGCCCGATCTTGCCTATGCAGTCAACGCCACCGGCCCGAAAAACTTGGCTGTTGCAGCTCAAAAAACAGGCAGCCGGTTGATTCACATATCCACGGATTATGTCTTCGATGGAACGGCCTGCAAACCCTAACTCGCGGCGCCACAGCCGCACGCGGTTCCCGTTACTGCCACCGCAGTCGCGGTAATCAAAAGACGCCGAGCATCAGGGTAGGCCGGCGATCCCATCTCCCGCCACCATCGCCGAATGCTTTCCACTGCAAACTCCGCGGTATCGTGGTCAATGCCCACGCTGACCCATCCGTTGTTGGCCGTGACATCGTAAACGCCATATGGCGCCACTTTACCCAGTTCGCGATCAATGAAGTCATGAACCCTGACTTGTTCCGGTTCGCCCTGAGGCTGCCATTCACGGCCAGTATTCTTGAAATCGCCGATCAACTCCTTTTTGTTGGTATTGACAGGGCGGCCTTGATGAAATCAGAAAAGTCAATTTTCGCCGTCCTCAAAGTGAACTTGAAAAATATAGCGATTCGATTGAACAGTATTTTCGGGAGAATCCGGTTGCCAATATTGCGCAAGCTGCTGCTGAAATCGAAAGGCTGACCGGAATTCGACGCAGCAAGACCAAAGTTGGTGTATTTCTAAAAAAGCTTGGCATGAAGTACCGCAAAGTCGGATCAGGGTCGATTCTACAGTGCCTTGCTGAGACGAGCGGCGATTACAAAAAGGAGTTGGACGCCTTACTGGCGTTAAATTTTCAATCATTTTCTAAATCACAAATTATAACCGTCTAAAGTATATAAGCAGCATTTTTTACGTTTTAATAGAACAACCAGATAATTTATTGAGGTCTGGAAAGCCATGCACAAAGGGCATGGCTTTCAGACCTCAATGAGGCTTACAGAAGGAACACTTGTGATGTCACATACTGAGCAAATAGATTTCTGTAGAAGGGTTCGTGAACGCTTTGCGAAATACTTCGAACGTGTATTTGTTTTAGATGCCGGTTCATTGGACATTAATGGGAATAATCAGTACTTATTCAAAGATGCCTTGTATCTGGGGGTTGATATTGGGTGCGGGAAGAATGTTGATGTGGTACAAAAGATACACGAATTACGTCTACCAGATAATACGTTTGACACGATTATCTCTACAGAAGTATTTGAGCATGATATGTTTTATGCAGAGAGTATTGAAAACATTTATAGAATGTTAAAGGCGGGTGGGATGTTCCTATTTACATGTGCTACAGAGGGGAGACCTGAACACGGAACAGAACGAAACCGACCGCAAGATGCACCATTGCTGCAGGGACATTATGAATGGTCACAGTATTATAAAAACTTGACTGAAGAAGACATATGGAAAGTAATTAATGTTGAAGAAAAATTTAGCCAATATAAATTCGAGAAAAACACATCCAATCATGACCTCTATTTTTGGGGAATCAAGAATGGTGTCTACGAGGCGAATGAAAATTATTCTATCTTGATGAAGAACTCCATCTCTCGTGTTGCAAAAGATGCAGAAATAAAAGAAATTATAAAGGTGTCACATAGAAGAGCCCATATCATCGAATCATTAGAAGCACATCTTAAAAGCAAAGAAAAAATGATGTGCGAAACCGAAGATCAATTCATGCGCGAAAGGGAAACATGGGCTTTTACAGAGTCTGACCTGAAGAAAAAGATATCAAGCCTTCAGGTCGAACGAGAGCAGCAGAAGGGAATGATCGCAGCTCTGGAAAATAGTCTTGAAAAAATACGAAGTGAACAACAGCACCAATATGGGATCTTATTTGAGAGAGAACGTGCAATCGAAGTGCTTAGTATTGAAAGAGATAAACAATTTCAACAGGTCATACAGCAAAAAGACAAAATTGATGACCTGCAAACACAGATAGATGGATATAAACAAACGATTCATGAACATCAACAGCGGCTGCAGAATGCTACTAGTGAGCTCGATTCTATAAAACTTGATATTGATGCATTCCTGTCTTTGGATTATTTGACAAAGAGAAAACAATGAAACGTAATGATTTGTTAAGACAAAAAGGCTTGATATACGCAACAAAGATAATCAACCTTGAAAACAAGATTAAAGTACTGCAAAAACAATTGCAGACACGACATATTGAAAATAGGAACATTAAAAGAAAAAATGGTAAGTTTGAAGTCAATGCCATTGAGCTATACAAAAAGATGAAGAGTAATAAAAGACTTCACACATACCGGCTGTATAAACAAATTGCGAGAACTCAACTATTTGATACAAACTTCTATATTGAACAATATACTCATACAAAGACAAACGCCAAGCGCGCTATATGGGATTACATACAAAACGGAGTTCTTGAAAATAGAAAGCCCAATACTTTTTTTAATCCCCAATTCTATCTCTCAGAGAATATTGACGTAGCACTGTCTGGAATGGAACCGTTGTTGCACTACGCTTTGTTCGGCTGGAAGGAAGGGCGTAACCCTTCAACAAAATTTGATACTAAGAAATATTTGGTGAATCACCCAGATGTGGCCAGAAGTGGCATGAACCCCTTGTTGCATTATCTAAAATATGGTCGAGAAGAGAACAGAAAGGTTTATAACGTCCATAATGCTACTGTACCTATATCGTCTGAAACATTTTCGAGCCCTTCGGTGGTTTTTCCACAAAATGAGGAAAGTACCGGCAGCTGCATTCTGAATGATGTAGTCTTTTCTAGCATAAGACGATTTCACGGGTTGTCTCCGATAATACAGAGGGAACGTCTTGATTTGGTGGTTCTCAACGAATCCAATTTCTTTGAGGTGTTACCATTTATAACACAACGAAAGGGAAAATTAATTGTAGAGCTTGAAATAGAAACGAACTCCCCTGGGCTGATTAATCTTCAATATATCACGGTCAACGATCAAAAATATAATGCTTCAAAATGTTTAACGAAAAAATTGTCAGAATCTGCCAATAGTGTACGATTTGAATTGGGTACTAAGTATCTAACTGGCTTGCAGCGTATCAATCTATCCAAGCTTTCCGGAAAAGTTTCCATCAAAAGAATTACACAGAGTTTTATTGAGAATGTTGACGAATCAACGGATCCTATTATGAGCTTTATTGTGCCGTGCTACAACCATGGTGAATACCTTGAAGAGACAATCAACAGTATTCGGGCAATTGAAGAAGACGAGCTCTATGAAATTATTGTCGTCGATGACGGCTCAACGGATCTGCACACGAAACAGGTGTTTAATAAGCTGCAAAATGATGGCATTACAATATTAGCTCAGCCTAACAAAGGGCTTGGCGCTGCCAGGAACAATGGAATTTCTCTGGCACGGGGTAAATATATCTTTCCGGTAGATGCGGATAACAGGATACGGACAGTCCACTTTTACAGAGCCGTAGAGATTATGGAAACGGACGAGACTGTTGGAGTCGTTTATGGGGATGTTCAGTCTTTGGGACGAAGAAATACCTCAATCGGGTACCCGAGTTTGAACTGAAACAACAGTTTATACAAAACAAAATTGATGCGTGTGCTGTCTACCGAAAATGCATCTGGGAAGAAGTCGGCGGATATGAAGAGCACATGATAGGTTACCAGGACTGGGACTTTTGGACATCCGTCGGCGTTTTAACTAAGTACAAATTTTACCATATGCATGAAGCCGGATTCGAATATCGCACAAGTGATCACTCAATGGTGTCGAATACAGTAATGTATCATAACGAGATTCTCAATTTCATCATCTCAAAACATTCGGGTGCGGTTCGAAGAGAGTTCAAAAAATGTATCCTGTGGTTGATCAATCAGTCAGCCCTACCGATATGAAACGGATCATTAGCTCTTATAACTCTAATGGCAAGCCGCTGGTGTCTGTGATTGTTCCAAATTATAATAAAGAATCTTTTTTGCCCATACGGCTGAATAGTATTTTTAAACAGACCTATCGAAATTTCGAAGTCATCTTGCTTGATGATGCTTCAACGGATGAAAGCATTACTGTCATTGAAAAATATCGCAAGAGATCAGATAAAGTTGCTCATGTCGAGTACAACGATAAAAATAGTGGAGGGGTATTCTACCAATGGGAGAAAGGGTTAAAACATGCCAAAGGGGAGCTCATTTGGATCGCAGAAGCTGATGATTATGCGGATACTGCATTCCTGGAACGAATCATCCCTAATTTAAATGATGCATTGAATGTCAAGATTGGATATGCTCAGTCCCATTTTATTAATTCGGAGGGGGATATTTTCGGAAATCATATCAACGTTCTTCAAGGATTAGATGCACGGTTGTGGAAAGATAACTTTATACATCCTGGCAGACAGTACGTAAAAAAGTTTATGAGAAGGATGAATGTTTTACCTAACGCAAGCGGGATTGTTTTCAGTAAAAGCTTGCTTAAAGATATTGATTGGTCTGAAATTCAAAGTTTTAGCGTCTGTGGGGACTGGATGTTATGGACACAGCTTTTGCACAAAACAAATATCTACTTTCATGCGGATTCGTTAAACTATTTTAGATTCCACAAAGATACCATGAGGAGTAAGAAGTCGAAGGATTTGACAAGAATTCATGAGCACTTGCGTGTTTTAAATTATATTAATGACCATTTTCACCTTACAAATGAGCAGCTAGAGGATGCTGTCAGTGGTTTTTTAAAGGGGCTGAAAAAACACCTAATAGAAAATGGACATGAAAGAAATGAATTGTTGAACCTATTGTTTGATCTAAAAAAGATTAGTAATAATTTATCCATAGCGATTGCGAAACAAGGACAGAATAATGCTGGATAAAATGAGACAAGACAGTATTCGATTCGTGTTATCATTATGGGATGAAGAGCGAGGTGGTTTTAGATTTGCCCATGGTAACGAGGTAACTTTGATGGGCACGGCATATGCGTTACACGCTTTGGAGTTTTTAGGTCATTTGAATCAAGTAACAGATGCAGATAAGAAAAAAATGATTTCATTTATTATGTCTGGTTGTCAAGGTGACGGAACCTTCCGTGACATGCTTTTCAAAGAAGAGATGATAGCTACTCAGGAGCACGATGTAGAATATTTTGAAGGCGAGACAACATGCTTTTGTCAGCAAGCACTTGATATTTTGGGACATATTTCTCCGTCGAGAAAGTTTCCCAAGAAAGTCTTGAGCAAAAAAAAATTACTGTCAGAGTTTGATTCGTACGACTGGAAAAACCCTCACTTAAATTCCAATCGTGTAATGTTTTGGTTGGCTCAATTTGTATTCGAAATAGAAAGACATTCCAGGAATGAACTGATTCCTCTTGTTGATGCTGCGCTGGATTGGATTGATGACAATCAAAGCAAATTGACAGGATTGTGGAAAGGCAATCTTCCTGTCAGCCTATCGGCTGCTATGGCTGGGACTTTCCATTTTACATTCTTCTATTTTTACAGACATCGTCCGCTTCTGTTTTTAAATCGAATTATTGATTCATGCATTAAACTTCAGCGTGATGATGGACTGTTTTCTCGAAACCAGGATGTTGGGCAGACATGCCTGGACTATGATGCATTGGATTTATTGGCTAAAGCTTCCTTAGTGAGCGATTATCGACAAGATATTCTTGACAATGTATTTCAAAAGGCGCGGGAGCCATTGAAAGAGTTATTAAATAGTGATGGCGGCTTTGCCAATTGTAAGTTCAGAACCCTCAAAAATCAAAAGCAGACGTTTGTGGCTAAGTATCACACTGCTGGAGATTTGTTCGTGCGATACTTCGGAAAGCAACTCGTTCTCAACATGGTTTAGAATGCTGGCATTGGTTCTGACTTACAGTGAAAATGAGATCAAAAAAAGTTCCTTTGTCTTTAGAAGACTACCATGGCTCGGATACCACGATATTGATGCCATAAAAAGATCATATAGAGGCAACTCCACCAACAATAAAGCCAATGTTATAAAAGGATTCCAAAACATTAAATTGGTTGAAGGGTTAAACCGTATTTATACAGATAATAATTCGAACGAAATGATTGTAACTTTTGATGTAAAGACGTGCGATCAGACATGGGTACAGATCAACACCGGAACGGAAATATTGAGCGAAGAAATATGTTCGAATTCGACGCTGTTTTTTATGTTCGATATCAACCGAAGTTTTGATATTGAATTGATTAGCGAGGGGTCTTATCGTATTGCCAACTTCGAAGCGATCCCTAAAATAGGATAAGAAAATGCTTTTTGTGTAAGCGTTCACGGGGCGGTTGCTTGAACCAGAGATTAGATCCAGCTCACATCAAATAATGGAGCAGTGGATTAAGCATAGTTGCGTGTTCTCGGTTGGGCTTTGGTCAACAATTTTGCTTCATTCAATCTTTGAACCGTAAATACGTACAATGGATTGCAAAGTCCGGCTGAACGGTTAAACAAATTCAGATATAACGACCTATTTGTTTCGGCTTCTTTGGGAGGGTACCAGGGGGCTCCCCAAAATCCGATATAATCAGAAAATTAATATATGCCGTTTGAGCGGTTCACAATTCAAGCCTCCGGCTTTGTCGGAGGCTTGAATTGTTTACATAATTTGGTGAACTAATGGAACAAATCTACATCGGTACCGAGGACCCCAACAGGTTGAGCAAACGCTGGTGGTCGGCCATCGCAAGGGATGTGCGGGTGGTATTCGCATATCGGCATTACATATACTTCTCCCTCGCCGCAATGCTCAAGGTTCGTTATCAACGGAGCGTTCTGGGGTTTTTCTGGACGGTTCTCAATCCGCTGGCGAGCCTTGTGATTCTCTCAGTTGTCTTTGGCAATATCATAGGCCAGAATATCCCCAATTACCATATCTATCTGTTTTGCGGTATGGTTCCATTCTCATTCCTGCAGCAAACCGTCATGGGTTGCAGCAAGAGCCTGATCACGAGTCAATCGGCAGTCAATCAAACAAACATGCCGCTAATCATCTATCCCTTAATCACGGCATGTTTCCAGTTGGTCGATTTTTTGTGCACTCTGATCGGGGTCTTCATTACTCTTTTATTTATGGGCGGAAAGGTTCATCTCCCCATCGTCCTGATGCCGCTTAACATTGTCACTCTGGCGCTGTTCGCCTTCGGACTTTCGCTGGTGGTTATGACGTTGACCACTTATTACCGGGATGTCGAATACTTTGTCTCCATTTTTTTTCGGGGGCTCTACTTCATCTCGCCGGTGCTGCTGACTCCCAATATGTTGGGAAAGTACAGTTTTCTCATGACTATTAATCCAGTTACCTATTTTCTGAATCTATTTCGGAGCAGCATCTACCATGGGTATTGGCCGGCATCGATAACCTGGCTGATTACCTTGACGATGAGCGTGGCAGCGATGATTGTAGGCTACGCGACTTATAAATGGTTTGAGAAACGATTTATTTTTCATCTATAATGAAAATGGCGCCGCATCGTGATGTCTAAGTTAAAAAGTTCAATTGATATGGAATCGGTTTCCCTGCGTTTTCGATCTTATGGTACCAGCCAAAATGGGAAGGGGCCAAAATTGCTCCGCCGGATCCTGCGCAACCAATACTCTAGATCGGAGGAACGCTGGATTTTTAGAGACTTGACAGTCCACATCACCAATGGCGAGCGCATCGGTATCGTGGGGCGTAATGGTGCCGGGAAATCGACGCTATTGAAGCTGATTGCCGGCGTCTACCCACCCACCCATGGCCGCATCCGGGTCGTCGGCCGGACATCTCCACTGATTGGTTTAGGGGCGGGTATGCAACCCGAGCTCTCTGGCGTCGAGAACGTCATTCTCATGGGGACCATGATGGCGATCCCCGTCGATGAGATGACCCGGCGGCTGAACCCGATCATCGAATTTGCCGGACTGGCAGCCTATGCCAATATGCCGGTAAAATACTACTCATCTGGCATGCGTCAGCGCCTCGCTTTTGCGACGGCAACGGAGATAGCACCTGACATTTTGCTAAGTGACGAGGTTTTTGCCGGCGGTGACGGAGAATTCAAACAGCGTGCCGAAAAACGCATTTCCGACGCTATCGACCAATCCAATATCTTCATCTTTGTCAGCCATAGCACCAATCTGCTGCATACCATCACCCAACGCACTTTATGGATCGAAGCGGGACGGATCGTTGGCGATGGCCCGACCAAGACGATATGCGGCCAGTACACCGATTTTCTCAAGCAAATCAAAAATGGCAGCGTCCCCAGGAAATAATTTCCCAACGCTCCCGAATCGATAAAAAAAATATGACCCATCCATCAACTTTAACCGAAAAGGCTGCCATTACAGCCACAACCGGAATTATGCGTATTTGTCGTGATAATATCGCCAGCCTGCTAACCAACGGCGAACTCTTCTTGGAGGAAGATCGCCTAACGGCTGGCAGTGGTGACGGCCGGTTGACCCTTACCTTTAGAAAGACAGTGTCTTTTCTGAAAGTCGTTAAACGGCTGACTTCAGCTGATTCAGGACGACTAATCCGCTTTCACTATCAGTACGGGCCTCACAATGATTTTACCGACGCGCAAACGATTTCGCTCGGGTATGCCGACGGTGTCCGTCACATCTACTTCTTTAAGTTCGACCCGGCAATCCGAAACCTTGCCTACCTTACCTACGACGGGTGCGGCTCGCTTGTTATCGATAAACTGGAATTCGTTCGGTTAGGCCGCATCACGTATTATTGTCAAAAACTCTGCTATCTCGCATTTCGCCTGGTGGAATTAGCCTATTCCCATCGGGGGCGTTTTATGGACGTCCTCCAGCAGATTAAAAGAGGCGGGATCCGTAATATCCTTCGTAAAGTCAAAGGGCGTATCTTTAGCTACGGCCTACCAGATTTCAGCGGGCTGCCAGATATCGGTGATCCATCGGCGCAGAGGCTCAACCGCCGATATAATTTTCCGGACCATAGCGGTGTGGCGACAGTCAGCAACGTTCAATCATCCTCACCGGGTGCGGCACCCCACTTCACGGTGATCGTTCTCGCGGAAAATGGAGCCACTCTGGAAGATTTGCAGGGTACGCTGACCTCTATCACCCATACTTCATACCCGAATTACGAGATCTTTGTCGGCAGCGGACACGAGAACAGTGAAGTTTTACGGGTGGCAGAGGCCGAAACGGTGGGACGCAATCTATCGTTCCACATTGCACCAGGTGCCGCCCCGGCGTCGATCCTCGACGCATTATTACAGCGAATTGACAGTGATTATTTTATCTTCCTGCTGGCCGGCGATCAGCTCACCGAAAACACCCTGCGACTCCTGGCAGCGCCCAGGACGGTGCACGTATCATCTATACCGATCATGATCACATTACACCGGGCGGGACCTATGCCCACCCGGCCTTCAAACCAGATTTCGATGAGGAACGTCTTTACTCCCACGACTATTTTTCCCGGGCCGTTGCTTTGTCTTCGATATTCATCCAGGGATTGGTGAGCTGTGATGTCCTGCTGAATGAAAACTATCTATACGACTTGTCGCTGCAGTGTCTCTTTTCAGCCCAATCGGTCCCTATTCACTTACCCTATGTACTGTTCCACCTGCATGATCCGTTAAATATCGTAACTGTTACCGCAAATGATGCTCTAAATGCTGCCTGGGTTGAGCGCTGCCAGGTACTTGAAAGACATTTCAAGCGCCATCAGATGGACGTGACCATCCGTCGGGGAAATTTTTTCCCGATTACCCACGTTCTACCGGTGTGGGACGAGAGTCCGCTGGTGAGCATCATCATCCCATTCCGCGATCGGGCTGACCTTCTGGAAACTTGTATCATGTCCATCCTGGAGAAGACCAGCTACCACCGTTTTGAGATCGTCGGGGTGGACAACCGCAGCCAGACGCCGGAAATAAAAGCCCTCAAGGCAGATCTTATACGCAATCATGCGCGAATCCAATTCCATGACTACGACGAACCGTTCAACTATGCAGCTATTAATAATCGGGCGGTGGAATCTTGGTGCCAGGGCGAATTCATTGTTCTGCTTAACAACGATATCGAAATCATTTCGCCGGACTGGATTGAAAGGCTGCTTGACCATGCCCGGCGCCCCGGCGTAGGGATTGTAGGGGCGAAGCTTTACTATCCCAGTGGTGAAATTCAGCATGCTGGTGTCGGCCTGGGGGTTAACGATCTGGTCGCTCATCTGCACCGCGGCTACCCATCGGATGCACCGGGTTACCTGTATGAGCCGCACATCGTGCATAATGTCAGCGCCGTAACGGCAGCGTGTCTGATGATCCGCCGATTACTCTATCAGGAAGTCGGAGGGATGGATGCCGTGCACTTGAAAGTTGCTTTCAACGATGTCGATCTGTGCCTGCGATTGAGAGCGAGAGGTTTCAAGATAATTTATACCCCCCTGTGCCAAGCCAGCCACCACGAATCCGTAACCCGTAAAATTCCGTCGACGCCTGAAGCAAAAGCCCAGTTCCAGTCTGAAGTGGCTTTCATGCAGCGCGCCCACCGACGACTGATCACTGACGGCGATCCATTTTACAACCCGAACCTTGCCCGACACCTGAATACACCTACTGCCGACGTTGCGATTTTGACGATCCGAATGAAAAGCGGTTATGGTGTCGACGTGGTCGTCGATGTCCAGGCTTGCGAACTGGTTCAAGCCGGATACAAAGTGACAGTGTACGCCATTGACTGCGATACGGAGCGATTCGCCGAGCGACCCTATTACCTGGTGAGGATCAATTCAGGGAAATTGGATACGTTTGTCGCAAGGTTGAACACATCGCCGCATACATATATCATCGCTCACTCAACACCGTTTTTCGAGATTCTGCCGCGCATCGATAAGCGCAAGGTGACCATCGCCTATGAACACGGTGACCCCAATCCTGATCTTTTCGACACCCACGAGCGTGAAACACGTCTTGCCATTAAGGCTTACAAACACGACGTCGTCTATGGGAGCTGCAATGCAGTGGTGGCCATCAGCCGTTTCATCCGCCGGGATATCGACTGGCCGGATGCCGTCGTCATTCATAACGGGGCCGACCACCTGCAAAACCGCTGTCCTCCAGCCGACGACGGCGAACCGTCGCCGGCCTTCTCTTCCAGCAAGATCAACATCCTGTGCGTTAGCCGGCTGGGATGCGGCGAATGTAACTACAAAGGCTATGACCAATTCATCGCTTTTAGCGACCTGATCGACACGGATCGCTTCACCTGCGTCCTCTTGGGTGCCGGTACCCGTGCGGACAAGCGCGCAATCGAGCGAGCGGGTATAAAGGTCATTCTTAACGCGTCGGACCGAGAACTTGTTAGAAGCTATCTGGCCTGCGACGTGTTTATCAGCTTCTCCAAATGGGAAGGGTTCAATCTGCCGCTGGTGGAGGCGCAGTATTTCGGCAAACCGGCCCTGGCGTTGGACCACAGCTCTCATCGGGAAGTCACGCCGCTCGTCTTCGACAGTCTGGATCAGATGGCGCAATTTCTAAGCGGCTGCAGCCACGAGGATCTGGTCGCTTACGGCCGTCGCGCCAAGGAGTTCGTTGGCCAATATTTGTGGTCGTCAAATGTTGCACAGCTGCGGCAGTTGATGCACGGTTTGATTTCGGGATTCGATTTTTACGCCGCAGCTGATGGCACGCCAGAGGCACCCCAAACGAGGACCCGCTTTGCCCGGCGCCGCGCCAGCACGATTCGGGAAGGGTATCGATTTGTATCCTCTCCAAAGACAAAATCGATTTCATTCGACCCTGCATCGAGTCGCTAATTCAGCATGTAGACACCCGCCAGGTCGAGATTCTGATCGGCGACACGGGCTCCACCGATCAGTCTGTCATAGAGTTTTATAAAAATCTGCCTGAGGTCGTGCAGGTATTTTATCTGAAGAATTACCATTTCTCCGCAAACAATAATCAGCTGGCTGATTGTGCTACAGGCGAATATCTGTTCTTCCTGAACAACGATACCCAAATCCGGTCGGCCCTGCTACCCAACCTGCTGCTGCCGTTCATCTCCGAAAAGGTGGGCGTTGTCGGCACCAGGCTACAGTTTCCCGACGCCACCCTGCAACACGCAGGTGCCGAGATATTCACGCGAGATCCTTACCGTTACGTCGGCTGGCATCCTTACGCCGGCTTTCCTGCGGATTTTACGGAGCCAACCGGATCAAGGAGATGCCCGGCGTTACCGGTGCGGCGCTCTTGATCCGGCACGACCGTTTTGATGCTGTCGGCGGTTTCGACGAAAGCTACAACGAAGAGTGCCAGGACATGGACCTGTGCATGAAAATCTGGGAGGCGGGCTACAAAGTCGTCTATTACCCCGATACCGATATTATTCATTACGAGAATGGCACCCGGACGATCGGCGAAGACAACAATGATCGGGCAACTTTCAGAACCAAATGGGCCAGGTTTATCGACGGGACGTTTTTCAATAGCGACACCCAGAGCCAGGACTGGGAACTGCACGTCTGTTTATCACTCAACGACGTGCGAAAAAACAAAAAGATCGAACATTTTTTACAAGAAATCGAACCGATCAAAACCAATTTGCGGCTGACCATTAAAACCTCAACTGGCTTGTTGGGCACTGGTAGCTTACCGGAGAGCGCATTAAGGGACGTGCGATACAGGGTCATTAAGAACGACTATGAAGATGGAATAAAATACGATGTCTTCCTATAAAAAAGCTGAAAAATTCCCGCCGACGAATACTATACTCAAAGCGATTGTCTGCGGCTATGAACGAGGAGGCACCACCCTGATCAACGAACTACTGCGTGCACATCCCGAACTGGATTCGGGGTTTGAGTGTGGTTTTTTACTGGCCACTTCTCCGCGTGACTATCTGAATCCTGAATTCAACGAATTCAACGGATCGTTGATTAGAAACGGTTGGAAGATCACACAGGAAGAACTTGTCGATTATATTTGTACGTCGGATAGCTGGTCGACAGCGTATCGACGATTGCGTGAGAAATCCAGGGTTATCTCGGATAAATCGGTCTTGCTTTTCGACAAGACACCAAAGTACCTCTTGCACCTTGATAGTGTTCTGGAAAAGGTACCTGGTGTTCCCTGTATCGTGATCGCCAAGGAGGCCAAGGGGGTTATCTGGTCATGGATTAAAAGGAGCCATTTGACCAGGGAAGCGGCGATAGAGAGCGATCAGCTATTTGCGTATGCCAACCGTTACGTTTCATACTTCAACGGATACAAGCGGGCGATGCGACTATACTCTGATCGTATTCTGCTGATTCATTACGACCGACTATGCCTGCAGCCGCATCGTGAGGTGAAGCGCATCTTCGATTTCCTCGGATTGAACTATTCCAGAAAATTATTGAAATTCGAGCCCAATTACGGTGTCCATGGATCGAAAGTGTCTATAAAGTACATGAATGAGTATAAGGACTATCTGCCTGAGCCGATACTTAACCGGATCGACGAACTGACGAAAAAGGCCTGCTGGGAGTTCGATGAGCCTGACAAAAGCAGAAAGCTTGCGCGATTGGCAGATCGCTGCCTGTCTTCGTTGAAAAACGTGATGAATGCAATCCGATAAATGACGTGCAGCGTAGGGCTTTGATGGTTCAAGGCTATCGAAGGATGCATGACCATGCATGACGGGCGGGTAGACATCCTGTTGGCGACCCACAACGGTGCCCACTTTCTCGACGATATAGTGGTCTCAATTGTCGCCCAGCGGTATCCGTCGTTTGCCATTCTTGTCCGCGATGACGGATCCGTCGACAGTACTTTGAATCGTCTCGCATCCCTTTGCCAAGCTTTTCCTGATCGGATCAGGGTCGTGGAACGGGATGTCCGGTCCCGGGGGCCGGTGCAAAGCTATGCACGTCTGCTCGATCAGTCGACGGCCGACTATGTCATGTTGTGCGACCAGGACGATGTCTGGCTCGAATCGAAAATCGAGCGATCGATGCGGCGGATGAGGCAGTTGGAGGCGGCCTACGGGAAGCAAACGCCAATTTTGGTGCATTCGGATTTAAAAGTCGTCGATGAGCGGCTCGTGCCGATCTGTGACTCCTTTGTTGCCAGCCAAGGCTGAATCCGCGGTGCGTTGATCTCAATCGGTTGCTGGTCAAGAATGTCGTCACTGGTTGTACTATGACCTTCAACCGTTCATTGAAAATCATGGTCGGCGAGATTCCAGGTGAAGCGCGTATGCACGACTGGTGGATCGCTCTGGTTGCGGCTCTGTTCGGTGTCGTTGATTTCATTGAGCAGCCAACAGTGCTGTATCGCCAACATGGCCGCAATCATGTCGGCGCCCGTCCCTTAAATGGGAAGTCGATTCTGACCTGGATGGGCCAGTGGCCTCAGTTGGCCGATGATTTCCGAAAGACCCTATGCCAGACAGAAGTTTTACTGTGCCGCTACGGCGAGGCCATGACCGCTAACGATCGCCGATTGTGCCAGACCTTTCTTTCGCTTCCCTCGGAAACTGCAGCCGGGCGAATCACCACCGTGCTTTCCCATCGTTTTTTCAGTCACGGCCTGTGGCGCACGATGGGACTGATGGCCATTATCGCCACCATGGCGAGGCGGTTTTCCCTCCCCCGCGGCAAAGCCGGTGACCGTTAAACGTCTAAATTTACTAAATTAGTAGCTGTGCTACGATTGAATTGAGAATATATTCAGCATGTTATTTTTTATATGTTGCCTCAAAATCAACATCTCCGATACGGCCGTCTCCGCCGAGGGGATTAAGCCAAGGGCTTCGATTTTCGCTTGAATCGTGAGAAGGAAAAACGCCATGGTGGCGATCATGTCCACAGCTACCTTCTATGCCTTGGTGATCCTTTTGAAGCTGGCATGTGATAACTGGGTTTGGCAAGTATAACCTGTGTCACATAAAACCTAAGTTGGATTACTATAGTTCGGTGGTATGTTCAAACATAAATGGATATGAGTATCACATGACTTTCAAGCAACTCAATTACTTTTTACCGACACAAATTCCGAATGATCGATCCGATTTTTTTCTTGAATTTCCCGCAAATCGTCTCTTGCTGGCACTTCGATACAAATACGGTGTGATAGCGGTTAGTGGTCTTAAATACCGCTGGGGTTTGTTCACAATTCAAGCCTCCGGCTTTTCCAGAGGTTAGTGACTTGCTGAAATTAATTGATTTAATTCAGATGCTGAACTTTAACAGTAAAGGGGACTATTATGGTACCTGAAATTGATAGGTCTCTATTTGATAGGGATGCTATGTTGCTGTGCGGAGACGAGGCATATGTCTCACAGTATTTCCGAGTCGGTAAGCAGGCCTGGGATATTATTCAATGGGCACTGTCTACCTCCAAAGGCAGGAACACCCCCAAAGATATCCTTGACCTACCATGTGGGGCCGGTCGTATTACACGCTGGCTGCGCGCCACATGGCCAGATGCGAGGATATTTGTCAGCGATATTAGCGACGACGAAATGCGTTTTTGCGCTGAGCACTTTTCCGGCCTGCCGGTCAAGGCGCATAATGATTTTAGTAAAATCAATATTCCTTCACATGTTGATGTCGTATGGTGTGGCTCTCTGATCACACATATTGATGCTAAACGAACAAGCCAACTACTGAACTGGTTTATGGAGCAACTGAACCCGGGTGGCGTGCTTATCGCCACAACTCATGGCCGGCAACGGATCAAATTGTTGGAAAAAAGTCCATCAGGTTTATCAGCTGATCAGCTCCATAAGGTTTTATCAGATTACCACGAGTATCAGTTCGGCCATCACGCTTATAATATAAATAGCCAAGGGTACGGTTTCTCACTGACATCATTACAATGGTTGGCATCTTGGATCGAAAACAGAAAAGATGCGAAGTTAATAGCTTTACAAGAAGCCGCGTGGGCTGATCGTCAAGATGTGCTCATAGTTCAGAAAACAACTATTTAAACCTGATATGGTTGAATATTTGTCAACAGAAACACGGATATTTCCCCGAAAGGGGTGAACTGCTTTTTACGAATCCGTCATGATTTACCGTAGAGAGTTAAATTTTGATACTATTTGATGTCATTTATGTTAATTTTAATAGTACTGACTGTCTTATTAACTCAGTTGGTTCAGTGCTTAAGTTTAAGCATGCCGAGGATTTTTTAAATATTATTGTTGTTGACAATCATTCTACCGATCAAATCCACCGAATAAAAGCATTGTATCCAAATATAAAGTTGATTCTTAATCCTAAAAATCGTGGATTTGGTACGGCAGTTAACCAAGCATTAACATGCGGAAGCTCAAAATATATCATCTTGCTCAATCCAGACTCTATTGTTCCTAAAGTTTTTATCAAAGATTGCTTATGCTTTATGGAACAAAATGAGCAAGTTGGAATCATGGGACCCATGGTTCTTAATGCAAATGGAAGTGTTCAGGGATCAGCTAGGAGTTTTCCCACTCCACTGACATCCTTATTCGGCCGAAACTCTCCAATAACTAAATTGTATCCTAATAATTCCATTACTCGCTCGAATATTCTGACTTGGCGAAGTTTCAACAACCAACCCGTCGAAGTCGACTGGGTATCAGGCGCGTGCATGGTTGTCAGAAGGGCGGCTTTGGAGACTGTCGGCGGGTTTGATGAACGTTTTTTTCTGTATTGGGAAGACACTGATCTTTGTCGTCGAATTAAGAATGCCGGATGGAAGATCATCTATTTTCCAAAAATCAAGGTTACCCACTTTGTGGGGAAAAGCAGTAAATATGCTCCTTACCATTCAATTTATCAATTTCATAAAAGTTGCTATTATCTTTGGTCTAAAAATACAAAATTACCATTGAGTATCCTTCTGCCATTTGCATTCTTATCTCTTATGATAAGAGGTCTTATTGCTGTGCTATATCACTACCTCAATTATATTCGATTCAGAATAATAGATAAAAAAGGATACAGTCTTTCATTGAAAAATATTATTTTTAAAATCTATTGTCTATTTGTTATGAAAAAAGGTAATATAAATGAAAAAAGATTAACATCTGATCAAAAAAAAAGTTTTGCATATAATCACCCGACTTATCGTTGGTGGTGCCCAAGAAAATACGATCTATTCTGCGGAATTGATGGATGGAAAAGAATATAACGTTGATGTTTTAAGCGGATCCCAGACCGGACCAGAGGGCAGCCTTATTGAAAATGCAATAAAACGCGGCGTTCGGCTCACCATCCAAGATAGCCTTGTTCGTGAAATCAGTCCACTAAAAGACATTGTTGCCTTTTTGCAGCTGTTAAAATTTATACGGTACAACCGGTATGACATCGTTCATACTCACAGTTCTAAAGCCGGCATTCTTGGACGTTGGGCTGCATGGTTAAATGGGGTTCCAATAATTGTTCATACAGTGCATGGATGGGGATTTCACAGATATCAGCACCCGGTGGTCCGGCAGTTTTATATTCTGGCCGAAAGACTTAGCGCACTTATTACGGACCGATTAATTGCCGTGACGAAAAAAGATATTGAAAAGGGTGTTGCGGCGGGTATCGGCGTGAGAAAACAATATGCATTGATTCGCAGTGGCATCGATTTGAAACAGTTTTCCGTTAATGATTCTCGAAAAGCAGCGATTCGGGCCGAATTAGGGATTCCTGAAAATGCGATCGTAATTGGTACGGTTACGCGGCTATCTGTTCAAAAGGCACCCCATGTTTTTATTGAAACGGCGGCAATCGTCAACGAACGATCTCCGGATACATTCTTTGTCATCGTCGGTGGAGGGCCCTTGCAAGATGAGCTTGAGCGGTTGGCTGAAAAATTAGGTATTAGCGGGCGGGTTTTATTTACAGGGATCAGAGATGACGTTCAGGATGTGTTGCATGCTTTTGATATTTTCATGCTGACCTCTCTCTGGGAAGGCTTGCCTAGAGTTATTCCTCAGGCGATTGCCTCCGGGGTGCCCGTAATTGCCAGCCGGGTAGATGGCAATGCAGAAATTATTAACCATAATGAGAACGGTTTACTTGTGGAGCCAAGAGATGCCAATGGTTTTGCGGAAGATGCCATAGATCTGATCAATAATAGAGAAAAAGCCCTTCGGATACGGAATAATGCGACGAAGAATATTGGCGAATACAATGTTCATAAAATGGTCGGAAATATAGAAGATCTCTATAAACTCGAGTTCTCGAAAAAATAGTACGGAACATTCTGTCGGTTTTGTTTGACAAAGGATGCTGAATATTAAAAAGACTTATGCTCAATCAATGAAAAATTCTTCGGTTCCTGTTTCGGTGATCATCCCTTGTTATAAATGCCAAACCACACTGCGCAGGGCATTGGTATCCATCGAGCGACAAAGTTTACAACCCGCTGAAATTATAGTAGTTGATGATGGGAATACACTTGAAGTCAGACAGCAAATAGTAACAATCTGTACGGAAAGTTCGTTGGCCGATAAAATATTCCTTATTCATTTAGCACCAAGAAGTGGACCCGCTGAAGCCAGAAATGCCGCTTGGAATGAAGCTTCGAATAAGTTTATCGCTTTCTTGGATGCTGATGATGATTGGCACCCAAACAAAATTGAGATTCAGTACCGTTTTATGACGAGCCATCCAGAAATCTCAATATCTGCTCATCAAATTAAAAAACATAAATCAAATGATCAGATTGTTTCATCCGTTAATCGAGCCACTGCTCGTCAAGTGACTTTTCCCAGAAAGCTAATCATCAATGAATTTAGCACGCCAACGGTAATGCTGAAAAAGTCGATACCTATACGTTTTGATTCTGGCAAAATGCACTCGGAAGATTATTTCCTGTGGCTGGAAATTTTGCGTAACGGATATAAAGGCGCTTATATATCGATGACGCTTGCCTATACCTATAAATCTTTTTATGGGGAAGGAGGGTTAAGCAAGGATCTATGGCAAATGGAAAAAGGGGAAATCGATACCTATATAAAGTTATACAAAAAAAGGTATATTCCTTTCCTCATTCTCAACGCTCTCCTCATCCTGTCAATTGCAAAATATCTTCGGCGAGTTATTGTCGTCAAGTTGGACTTATCCAGGCATTGATTGCCAAATCCAAATAGGCGCGAAGTCCACTTGAAAGCCTTCAAAAATATATCTTTCCTTTGGGCAAGCAGCATCAGTGGTGGAGGCCTCGTATTCATTGCGCAAATCCTTTTTGCGAGGCTTCTCACACCTTTTGATTTTGGAATATTATCAACATCACTGGTGTCGGTCACTATGCTCAGTCCCATAGCAGGCTTCGGTATCGGTCCCTTCTGGTTAAAAGTATTCGGCTTAGAAGGATGGCAGGGCAAACGCTGGTTGATTCCTTCCTTACAATTTGTCTGCATTTCAAGCTTGATGGCTGTTATTATCCTCTATTTTTACTCACGCACGGATACCTATTCAGGCAAGAATTCGATTATTTTATGGTTACTGCCTTTAATCTTCGCCTTTGTCATCATCGAACTGGTAACAGCCAGATTACAGCTGGAGGAGCGGTATACGGCGTTGAGCTTGTGGCAGATGATTCCCCAGGCCGGACGTTTGGTGGTCGCACTGGCGGCGATATTTTTCTCGGGGGAATTATACCTAATTGGTGCAGGATTCTTTATCCTCGCATTGGTCATCATCTTCATTGGACTTCCATTTATCATCGGGATGGTAAATAGCAACATGGTACTGGCTGGCCACGATCGGTCCTTAGCCGAATCGGTAATAGTTTCACCAACAATACCGGATGTCTTCCATGAGGCCTGGCCATTTGCTATCGCAGGATTTTCATTTCTGATTTATTTTCAAAGCGATTTAATCCTACTCAGGTGGATGCGAGGTGCGGAAGCGGCAGGCCAGTACAATGCCGCCTATACGATCATGGTGGCCGTCTATATGCTTCCCAGTGTTGTTTATCAGAAATATCTTCTGCCCAAGCAACATCGCTGGGCAGAACACGATCGCGAACGTTTTATCACCGTGTATCGATTCGGTTGTGGCGTCATGCTAATAACCGGATTGATCGTCATGGCTGTTCTTTTAGCTTCTTCTCTCTGGGCCGTACCGCTCGTTTTCGGCAACGCCTATTTTATAGCCGGCCGGATTCTTTTATTATTATCCATTTGCGTGCCCGTGCATTTTTTGGCCACCAGTGTCGGCGGAACCCTGGTAACCCAGAACCATATGCGCCATAAAGTCCGTTATATGGCATTGCCGCCGTTGTGAATATCATCCTGAACATCTTGCTCATTCCTGTCTTCTCGTATTATGGCGCAGCGGCCGCAACGGTCGTCAGTGAGACCTTGATACTGGCTATCTACCTGGTGGCCGTCAAAAAAGGGTGTTTGGAGCTGATGCCTGGCGAGGCTGGACATTGAGATTCAGACCATTCCATCATGAAGATGAAAAGTAACGTCGTAACGTCGATCGTCGATCATGGGCTTTGTGTTGGCTGCGGGATATGCGCGGGTTGCTGCCCTTCCAGTAATCTGACAATGCAGTGGCTGCAAAACGGTGATCTGGCTCCCTCAGTAACGGGTGCGTGTCCCTCACAATGCAGAGTCTGCCTTGATGTGTGTCCATTCGGAGAGCACAGTGCCAGTGAAGACCGGTTGGCGAAATCAATGTTTGAAAATGTCAGCGGTATCACCAACGATAAGGAAATCGGTTATATTCTAAAATCCTATGTTGGATATTCCCGTGTTAAAAAGCAGCGAGAAAGTGGCTCCTCCGGCGGCATCGCGACATGGCTGCTAAAATCACTACTTGAAACAGGTGACGTCGATGCTTGTATTTGCGTCGCGTCTTCTGAAAGTGATGATCGCCTGTTTGCATATCAACCGGTGGACAATGCTCAAACGCTGAAGCGTACCGCTGGTTCGCGGTATTATCCGGTAGACATGGCCAGCATTCTTGCCATCCTGAATGCGCGTGATGTTGAACGCCGCTACGCAATTATCGGTTTGCCTTGTTTCCTCAAAGGCTTGCGCCTGGCGATGGAACGTTTTCCGCGCTTGCAACGGCGTATAATTTATACGATAGGCTTGGCCTGTGGTCATCTGCCGAACCGCTTTTATACCGAATATCTCACCCGTCTTTCTGGACTGAATCCAGCCGATGTGGTTTCTGTGCAGTATCGGCTCAAGACAGGGACGACGCGAGCCGGCAACTATCGTTTTCAGGCGGTTGCAAAAAGCGGTCGGAAGGGGTGGGCCATCCCCTTTTCGAAAATCAATGCCATATGGCAGGATGGCTTCTTTATGTTGAATGCCTGCAACTACTGCGATGACATTTTTGCTGAAGTCGCCGATATCGCTTTAATGGACGCCTGGTTGCCGGAGTACGAGTGTGATCCCAACGGCCACTCGCTGATCGTGGTCAGAAACCCGGATCTTTGTACGGTGCTTGAAAAGGGCCACGAAAATGGCACATGCCGTCTCAAAGCGATTTCCAAGGATAAAATTCTTGAGAGTCAGCAGAGCGTTATCGAAGATAAACGCAAGATGATCACCGGCCGGCTGTATCGCGCCACGATCAAATCCATAAGCGTCCCAACAAAGCGTGCCATTCCAAACGGGCAGGTTTACCGCAAACACAAACGGCGGATCGAGGCACGGTTCAAGGTCCAGTATCGAAGCAAGATGTACTGGTACCTTAATCGACATCGAGATTTAAAAGCATTTCAACGTAAATTTATGTTCACCACCCTGCCTTTTGTCCTTCACCGGGTCTCGGGCAGAGTTCGACGGGTGTTGCGCAACCCCTCAAAGCTGATGACCTTATTAAGAAGATGAAGAAATGATACGGTTTTATTTCACAGGCCAGCGATCCTTTGCCAATCGCGGGTGCGAAGCAATCGTTCGCAGCACGGTGGGCCTGTTGCATCAGGCGTTTGAATCGGTGCAGATACTGATTCCGAGCGACAATCAGACTCGTGACAGCGCACAGTGGCCGGACGCAGCGGGAAAAGGCGTTCGATTTGTTCCGGCCTATTTCCCGTTCTGGTCACGCTACTGGGTTAATCTGCAGCGGCTGCCGTTCGCTTTCCTGAAAAAGGCGGGCTGGCCGTTTATAATACCTCGCAGCATTCGGCAAACGTTTTCTCAGATTGACGCCGTGCTTTCAGTAGGAGGCGACAATTATTCCCTGGACTATCGTTTGCCCTCCCCGTTATTGGGCCTCGACCAAATGGCGATGGATACCGGCAAGCCGGTGGCCTGTGGGGGGCTTCCGTTGGCCCCTTTGAAGCCGAACCTGATTTTGTACCGGTCATTCAAAAACATTTGGCACGAATGCGTCTGATTGCGGTAAGGGAATCGGTATCTGAATTCTATCTTGGCGATACGCTAGGACTAAAGAATGTCCTTCGCATGGTTGATCCTGCATTTACCCTTGTACCGGAAAAAACCGACCTTCGACCATTCTGGCCTGACAAAACCGATTCAGGACTGTTGGGTCTGAATATCAGTCCGTTGCTTGAACGGTATCGTAAAGGCCAGGACGATCTGATCTATGAGATAGCGCATTTTATCAAATTCGTAGTGAACACTCTGGATCTGTCTATTCTTCTCGTGCCGCACGTAATCGAATCGGATGGCTCGACCAGAAACGACGATGCCGCGTATATGCAGGCCGTGTTGCAGCAGACTGGGACTATGCATGGCCGGGTAAAAATGATGGATCCACGGCTCAATGCGGCCCAAATAAAATATGTGGTGGGGCATTGCCGCTACTTTATCGGTGCGCGAACCCACTCGACCATCGCGGCACTGAGCAGTGGTGTGCCGACGATTTCAATCGCCTACAGTATCAAGGCCAAGGGGATCAACAAGGACCTTTTTGGTCACTTGGACTACGTTCTGGAAACGCCGCAATTAAGTGCCGCATCGTTACAGGACAGGATGAAATTGATGATCGCCGGAGAAAGTTCAATAAAGTCGCATTTGGAGCGGAAAATGGGAACTGTGCATCGGCAAATAGAAACGGGGGTACACCGTTTGAAAGAAATGATTCACAGTACAGAAAGCGCTGAGAACTGATTATGTGCGGGGTTGTGGGCTACTATTGTCAGCAGGAAAACGGCGACATGCGATCGTGGATGCCGACCGCCCTGGATCGACTTCTTCCAAGGGGGCCTGATGACGGTGGGTCCTATTTTGATATGGAAGGCCGGCTCGGGCTCGGACACCGCAGACTGTCCATTATCGATTTGAGTCAGGCCGGACATCAACCCATGCAGAGTGCCGATGGGGATGCATGGATTGTTTACAATGGAGAGATATATAACTTTCAAGCGATTCGCAAGCAACTTTATAAACTGGATTACCAATTTAATAGCGACAGCGATACGGAAGTTATTCTGGCGGCCTATCGGCAATGGGGCGCGGCATGCCTGGATCGCTTTGTGGGGATGTTTGCCTTTGCAATTTGGGAGCATTCCAGGCAGAGGCTTTTCTTGGCCCGTGACCGTTTGGGAATCAAGCCGCTTTATTATTTTTTCGACGGACACATTCTGATCTTCGGATCCGAGCTGAAGGCGCTGATGGCGTTCCCTCAATTCCCGCGCGTGGTGGACCCGGATTCCTTTCAATTGTATCTTCATTATCAAGTATATCCCGGCCCCCAGAACTGTCTTTAAACAGACTTTTAAATTGGAACCCGGGCACTGCTTGTTTTTTGATGGAAAGATCTTAAAAAAAGAGCGATGGTGGAACCTGCCACAAAACGAAACCGACGCCTACATCTCAACACAGTGGTCTGAAAGTGAAGCGCTGTCAGCACTCGATGAGGTGCTGACCCAATCTGTGACTGATCGTCTGATCAGTGATGTCCCTTTAGGGGCATTACTCAGCGGTGGCGTGGATTCTTCCGTCGTTGTTGCCCTGATGCAAAAGGTCAACCGCTCACCGGTACGAACCTTCAGTATTGGTTTCGGAGAAAAAGGGTATAATGAAGCGCCGTGGGCCAAAAGAATCGCAAACCACTTGGGCACCAATCATACAGAGCTTTATGTGTCATCTAAAGATGCCCTGAAAGTCGTCCCGACACTTCCTGAAATCTATGATGAGCCATTTGCCGATTCATCTGCGATCCCAACCTTTCTGGTCAGCCGATTAACCCGCTCGGCCGTTACCGTGGCCTTGTCCGGAGATGGAGGCGACGAGCAGTTCGCCGGCTATGTCCGGTACTGGATGACCGAATCCATGGCACGATGGATGAAACCAATACCAATCGGCTTAAGGCGATCGATTAAACGGCTACTTGACAATATTCCGGCAAACTTGCTCCACCATACCTATTCAAGTGTCCGCGACCGACTCCCTCAGCAGCTACAAGTTGAAAACTTTCAGGATAAATGGGGTAAGCTGGTCAGTCAGTTAAGCGAAACCGAATTGGCCGAATTGTATCGGCTGACCGTGTGCATATGGTCGAAAAAAGACGTCCAGCACCTAACCGGCGGGAACATTCCTGACAGCACATACGAACATATCTTCAATGAGACAGACAAGCTTAAACCGATAGTAAGATTGATGCGCGTGGATCAGCACACTTATTTGCCCGACGCCATGCTGACCAAGGTTGACCGCGCAAGCATGGCCGCCAGTTTGGAGATAAGGGTTCCTCTTTTAGATCATCGAGTCGTTGCCTTTACTGCTCGGCTTCCAAGTCATTTCAAATTTCGGAACGGAAAAGGGAAATATTTGCTCCGTAAATTACTGACGCGCTACATTCCGCGTGAGATGGTTGAACGTCCGAAGATGGGGTTTGGCGTTCCCATCGCGCTTTGGCTAAGGACTGAACTGAAAGAACTGATCGCGGACTACCTGTCTCCCGCACATCTGCATCGGGAGGGCCGCCTCAACCCGACCTTCGTAAACGATGTGCTGCAACAGCACATGCGCGGGGCGAGCAACCACCAGCATCGGTTATGGACAATACTGATGTGGGAGATGTGGCGGGAACGTTGGCTATAGTCTGGTGGCGCTTCCTTGCGAATAATCTCTCAATTGCCATCCCAAAGCTTTTAAGCTATTGAACCGTTAACAACGCAACAAATAGATCAAGACGATTGGAGCAATATGCGTATTCTAATCACCGGCGGTGCCGGTTTTATCGGATCTCACCTGGCGGAAAGCTGTCTTGAAAAGGGTGACGAGGTCTATATTATCGATGACTTGTCCACCGGAGACATTAAAAATGTCCGCTTCCTGCAAGATAATCCCAATTATCGGGATCGTCTTTTTATCCATATCAACACCATCTTGAACCACGACCTCATGCTGGAACTAACCGGCATCTGCGATCAGGTCTATCACCTGGCTGCAGCAGTTGGTGTTCAGACGATTCTGGAAAAACCGCTGGAATCCATCATCACCAACATTCAGGGCACTGAAAAAGTCCTTGAAATGTGCAATAAGTTCAAGAAACGGGTGCTCATTGCATCCACTTCCGAGGTGTACGGCAAACACACCCACGCACCGCTGGTCGAGACCGACAACATCATCTACGGCCCATCCAGTAAATTCCGCTGGAGCTATGCCGCGTCCAAACTGATGGACGAATTTACCGCCTTGGCCTATCATCGCAAAAACGGCCTTGAGGTCATCATTACGCGCCTGTTTAACACCGTCGGGCCGCGTCAGACCGGTGCTTATGGGATGGTGATTCCGCGCTTCGTTGCCCAGGCTCTGAGAAATGAGCCCATTACGGTATATGGCGATGGCAGCCAAACCCGCACGTTTACTTATGTGAAGGATGTGGTTGATGCCTTGACGAAACTGATGGCATCCAATGCCTCCATCGGGGAGGTGTTTAACATTGGCGGTGTGGAAGAGATCTCCATTTTGGATCTGGCCAACAAAATTATCGCGATGACCGCATCGACGTCCCGTATCCAACTGATTCCCTATGATGAGGCGTTCGGAAAAGACTTCGAGGATATGCAACGTCGGGTGCCCAGCACGGAAAAACTGGCGCAAGTGATCGGCTCGGCACCGGATAAAAGTCTTGACTTTATTCTCAATCAGGTTGTTGACTTTATTAAAAACCAGTAAAGAGGGGATTCCCAAACAACCATGAGCGACAGAGAGTACTCCGACTATCATGGTGGTAAATGCATAAACCTGTTGGTGGACCCGGAGCGGTCTGCACTACTAAAAAAGATTTCCACCGAGCTTCCAAGCATTGCCATCAATGACCGACAGTTGTGCGATTTTGAGCTTTTGACGACGGGTGCCTATTCACCACTTGCTGGCTTTATGACCCGAAGCAACTACGAGTCGGTTCTTGATCGGATGAAGTTACAGGATGGCACCATCTGGCCAATGCCGATCTGCCTGGATGTGTCCGAGATTGTGGCGCGGCCGCTGGAGGGCGGCCAGTCCGTCGTGATTCGTGATTCCGAAGGTTTTTTGCTGGCCATCCTGCATGTTGAAGATATCTGGAAGCCGGACAAGGCAAAAGAGGCAGAGCTGCTTTACGGAACGACAGATAAGAATCATCCTGGTGTTGCTAATCTATTGAATGCTACCGGCGACTTCTATGTGGGCGGATCGCTGGAAGTGATGAATTTACCCTTGCATTTCGATTTTAAACAATTGCGCATGACACCGCCCGAGGTGCGGGGGATGTATAAAAAACTCGGGTGGAAACGTATCGTCGGATACCACACCACAAACACCCTCCACCGGTCTGAGTTCGAGATGGCCATTGGGGCGATGCGCAAAAGCCAGGCCAATCTACTGCTGATGCCGGGTGTAGGAATTTCCGGTCCCGGTGATTTCGACTATTACACAAGGGTACGCTGTTACAGGCATGTCCTCGGTTATTTCCCTCCTGAATCTGTGGTAATCAGCCTTTTACCAAATTCTACACGACAGGCCGGACCACGTGACGCACTTTTACAGTGCATTATTGGTAGAAATTACGGGTGCACGCATTTTATCATCGGGCCAAGACACGCCGATCCGAAATCCAAAAATGGTGAAACCCCTTATTATGATAGTGATGATACCCAGGCCTTGGTGACCGAGCTGGCCGGCGACCTTGGTATGGGCGTGGTTTCCTCCAAGGAATTAGTCTACCTGCCGTTTGAGGATGAATTTGCCGTAAGGGATGAACTCGGAGAGGGTGTGGAGAACTTTAGCCTTTCGAGCCTCGACATCCGTGACAGGATTCGCGCGGGAAGGAAAATTCCCAGTTGGGCCACGTTTCCCGAGATTGTGGGCGAATTGAGAAAAGCGTACCCACCGCCTTCCAAACAGGGGTTCACCATTTTTTTCACCGGCTTGTCCGGTGCAGGCAAGTCAACCATCGCAAAAGTAATTTATGCAAAAATGCTGGAAATTGGCAAACGGCCGGTAACTCTTTTGGATGGTGATATCGTGCGTCAGAACCTTTCCAACGAGCTTTCTTTTTCAAAAGAGCATCGTGACATCAATGTGCGGCGCATTGGATTTGTGGCCAGTGAAATTACAAAGAATCGCGGCGTGGCCATTTGTGCGCCCATCGCGCCATACGCAGCCACACGTGCGGAGATTCGCGCCAACATCGAAGCCCTTGGTGGGTTTATCGAGGTCCATGTGGCTACGCCATTGGAAATTTGCGAAAAACGTGACAGGAAAGGCATGTACGCCAAGGCCCGAGCAGGTCTCATCAAGGGATACACGGGTATTGACGATCCCTATGAAATCCCCGAAGCTCCAGAGGTTCGGGTGGATACCAGTGGGAAAACGCCGGACGAAGCCGCTCAGGAAATTTTGATTTTCCTGGGGCAGCGACGGTTTATTTAAAGCAGCCAAATACTGTCGTCACAGTCAGTACCTATCTGAGTCAAAATGATTTCATCGACACCATTGCTGTTCGGCACAGCCGCGTTTTTCATTACCCTTGTAATGACCCCGCTGATTCGTCTGCTGGCGATCAATAAGGCTGGGTCGCCCGGCCAAGGGAAGATCGCTGGCATAAAAAAAACGACGGCCCTGATGGGAGGGATTGCGATCTTCCTGGGAATCGGCCTTTCCACGTTTTGGGTGGGCGATTCCGGATCCGTTTGGCGATATCTCCTTTCTCCCGGTGCGAAATACCCGGCGCCATCCATTGCCATGGTCATTTTCGGCGGGTCGACGGTCCTTTTTCTACTCGGTCTGGTCGACGATTTCACCAACCTTAAACCGCAGTCCAAACTGATCGGGCAGATCATCGTCGCCAGTGCTGTAATCTTTTTGGGATTCCGGCTGAACTGGTTCGTTTCCCTGACCCTGGACACCATGGTTAGCCTGGTATGGGTCGTTGGTATCACCAACGCCTTCAATCTGCTGGACAACATGGATGGACTCTGCGCTGGCGTGGCGGGTGTGGCCGCCCTGTCCATGGCGGCCCTATACAGTCATATCGATACGGAAGCATGTGCCGTTGCGCTGATCATCGCCGGTGCATGCGCAGCCTTTCTCGTGTATAACTTCAATCCGGCTTCCATTTTTATGGGGGATTGCGGGAGCCTGGTGATCGGGTTCAGTATTGCCGTATTGAGCATGCATCATGGCGGCTTTTCCCTGGACAATCGGCTCTCCGCATTTGCAGTGCCGTTACTGCTTCTTTTGGTGCCCCTTCTGGATACCACTCTGGTCACCACAGTTCGCCTGCTCAGCGGCCGCAAGGCATCCACCGGCGGGCGGGATCATACCTCCCACCGGCTGGTCTTGATGG
This sequence comes from Desulfosarcina cetonica JCM 12296, assembly GCF_001311845.1. Classification (GTDB taxonomy): domain Bacteria; phylum Desulfobacterota; class Desulfobacteria; order Desulfobacterales; family Desulfosarcinaceae; genus Desulfosarcina; species Desulfosarcina cetonica. The sequence goes on from NZ_BBCC01000007.1 coordinate 61,909, forward strand.
GACTCAGCGAAAAGCATGCGGTGCTCTTTCTCTATGGCATCGGCGCCGTCTCCGGATTTTCCGCTGTTTTTGTCAACCGCAGCGACTCTTTTACCTCGCCGGTGGTGATTGTTCCCCTGGTGCTGGCTATCGTTCTGATGATGATCTATTTGTCGCAGCTCAAGGTATATCCGGAAGAGGCGTTTTCCGCTCTGCGGGGGAAAAAATTTACGCCGGTCTTGATCGAGTTGACTTACAAACGGCAAATGGCCATGGTCATTCTTGATTTGGGACTGGTCGCGTTCTCTTATTATCTCAGCTACCGAATTCGATTCAACGGGCCCGAATTCGGCCATTACTTTAAAGTTTTCCTAAAATCGTTGCCGGTCATCATTCCCATCAAACTGCTGGTTTTCTACTATTCCGGAATATACAAGGGGTTTTGGCAGTACATCAGTACAAGGGACGTTTTTTTATACATTCGCAGCTCAACCGTGGCGACCCTATTCGCCATTACCGCTATAACCATACTGTACCGCTTCCAGAGCTTCTCAAAAGGTGTGTTCATTATCGACTGGCTGCTGACGACCGTATTTTTTCTGGGAACCCGCGGCTCGTTCCGATATTTCAAGGAAACCATCAAACGTAAAACCGTGGCCGGTGACCCGGTTCTCATTTATGGGGCAGGGCAGGGCGGCGAGCTCTTGCTGCGTGAGATCTTGAACAACAAATCCTTGAATATCAATCCGATCGGTTTTTTGGATGATGATCCGCTCAAGGCTGAAAAGCGGATTCAAGGTTATCCCATTTTCGGAAATTTCGACAAACTCGACGAATTGGAAAAAAAACACGCGATAAAAGGAATTCTGCTCTCGTTTAATGGAAACGGCAATCAAGATGCCTATCGGCAGGCAATACGCAGATGCCATGATAAGGGGATGTTTTTAAAGTTTTTTTCAATTGTGTTGACGGATATCGATCTTGAGTGCTCAGAGATTCCAACGATGCCGACGAAAACGGGTACCGGCAGAGCAATGAGAAGATGAGGCTATCTTCAGATGATTGAGCATTTAATTAAAAAAGGCGTGCAGATCACCAACCCGGAGAGTGTGCAGATTGGTGACGACGTTGACCCAAATAGAATTGCCGCCAAAGGCGTTACCATTCATACAAGCTGCAAAATTCTTGGCGCAAAGACGCTGATTTGCGAGGGCGCCGAGCTGGGATACGAGGCACCGGTTACGATCAAGAATTGTTATATCGGCCCCCGTGTGAAATTGAAGCGGGTACTTTGAGAACGCCGTCTTTCTGGAGGGCGCCGAAGCCGGCTCCGGTGCCCACGTCCGGGCCGGGACCATTTTCGAAGAACAGGCCAGCATTGCCCATACCGTCGGGTTGAAACAGACGATTCTTTTCCCGTTCGTCACCTTGGGCAGCTTGATCAATTTTTGCGATTGCCTCATGGCCGGTGGCACCAGCCGGGACAATCATAGCGAAGTCGGCAGTTCCTACATTCATTTCAATTATACTCCCAACCAGGACAAGGCCACGGCTTCACTGATCGGTGACGTCCCGAATGGCGTCATGCTGAATCAAGCGCCAATTTTCCTGGGCGGACAGGGCGGTTTGGTGGGCCCCTGCCGGGTTGCCTTTGGCACGGTCATCGCCGCCGGGTCGATCTATAGAAAAGATCAACTCAAACCGGACCGCTTGGTTTTCGAGGGCGGGGGCAGGGGCGGCAGCGTGCCTTACACCACCGGCATTTACCGGAGTGTGAAGCGCCAAGTGATGAACAACTTTGTTTACTTGGGCAACCTGGTGGCGCTGATGGCTTGGTACACCCATGTGCGTAGTCGATTTGTAGGAGATTTCTATCCGCTGGAACTTCACAAAGGGCTTGTCGACACGCTGAATTCGGCCATCGCCGAAAGAGTCAAACGCTTTGGCAGCTTTTGTGAGAAGTTAGATTTATCCAAACAGCGGTATTTGGAACAAATGGGCGAGGGGGCATCGGCCACGCTCCTGCGACAAAAGGAAGCGCTATATACCCATCGCATTCGGGTCGATGAGACCATCGCCGCGTTTCTGGATCAGATAGCGCGGCATGGCAACCCCAATTTTGAATCAACCATTCAAAACCAAATCGATTCTGTTGGGGATGCTTGTTACCTCGACGTGATCAAAAGCCTTGATCCGCGGAAATCGGCCGACGGAACCCAATGGCTTCAGGAAATCACTGACCAGGTAACTAAGCGCTTGCTGGGGCTTTTCCCCGCTCTGGGGTAAGGCTGTTTTAAGGAGGACGGCAATAGTGGGTGACCTATTCGGAACCGACGGCATCAGGGGCGTTGCCAATCAATATCCCCTGGATTGCGAAACAGCACTGAAAGCGGGGCGGGCGATCGCTGCATTTTTCAATGAGAAAAATAAGCGCACTGGCCGCTATCTCATCGGATACGATACGCGCGTTTCGGGAAGCATGCTTGCCAGTGCCGTGGCGGCTGGTATTTGTTCCATGGGAAGCGATGTCTGGATGGCCGGCATCATTCCCACTCCCGGCGTGGCCTGTTTGACGGCGCAGGGGACCTTTGATGCCGGTATTGTCGTCTCCGCATCCCACAACCCCTATACGGATAACGGCATCAAGTTGTTTAATGGCGATGGTTTCAAGCTTTCAGACAAGGATGAGCATACCATCGAAGCGTCGATTCTGGAAAGCCGTCCGCTATATGAAAAAAGTATGGCTATCCAGAAGACCGGAACGATCCAGTGGCTTGAATCGGCTTTGGACGAATACAGCCAATTTTTGCGTAATTGCCTGGCAACGGGTTATTCATTAAACGGGCTGAAGCTGGTTGTCGACTGCTCCAATGGGGCGGCAAGTACCATTGCGCCAAAACTCTTTCAAGACCTGGGCGCTGAGGTGATCAGCCTTTTCAGTGAACCGGATGGGGTCAACATCAACGCCGACTGTGGGTCCCAACACCCTGAGACATTAGCCGCGTGCGTCGTTGCAGAGGGCGCCAATATCGGGCTGGCCTTTGATGGCGACGCCGACCGTCTGATTGTAGTGGACGAAAAGGGCGAAATCCTTTCCGGCGATCGGATCATGGCCATTTGTGCCCGTTGGATGCAGGAACGGGGTACATTAAAAAAATCGATGGTGGTTTCGACGGTGATGAGCAATATGGGATTTGACGTAGCCCTGAAAGAAATGGGTATCGATCTCAAAAAAACCGGTGTCGGTGACCGCTATGTCATGGCGGAGATGGTCAAATCGGGTGCGGTGCTGGGAGGCGAGGATTCCGGGCATCTTATTTTCCTGGACCAGCATACCACCGGCGACGGCATGCTGGCGGCATTGAATGTGTTGGCCGCCATGCGGGCGTCAAAGAAGACGCTATCCGAACTGGCCGCTGTCATGACGGTGTATCCCCAATGCCTGATCAATGTGGATGTCCGTTCCAAACCAGCGCTGGATAGCCTTGATGCGCTGACCCGGGCAATCGAAGATGCTGAAAAGCAACTGGGGGACAACGGACGGGTCCTGGTCAGATATTCCGGAACCCAACCCCAGTGCCGGGTGATGGTCGAAGGATCCACGCAAGAAATAACCGAGGCGTTGTGCCAAAAACTTGCCGATGTGGTGGCGCAACAGCTAAGGTAACCTGAAAAATCAGTATGTTCTGTCGAAAATACTAACCCGCTGGTAAAACAGCGGGTTTTTTCTTTTCAAAGAGAGGAAAGCCGATCCATGCGACATAAAGAAAAGGAAATTTCAGATCCATCCGAAATGAATGCAATCATAAGAAAAGCGACGATATGTCGGCTCGGGATGGTCAATGGGGACAAACCCTATGTGGTTCCCATGAATTTCGGCTATCATAACAACACCATTTTTTTTCATGGTGCCCAAAAAGGCCTTAAATTCGATATCATCAAAAAAAATCCGAATGTGTGTGTCGAGTTCGACGTGGCGATCGAAGTGATCGAAGCGGAAAAGGCTTGCGACTGGAGTATGAAGTTTCAAAGCGTGATCGTTTTCGGAACGGCGTCCTTGATTGACGATCCGGAAGAAAAATGCCGGGCACTGGAAACTATCATGGCCCAATATTCCGACAAGGTATTCGATTTCCCGGAAAAAAACTCACGGCAACCGCAGTGATCAAAGTCGATATCGCGCGCATGACCGGCAAACAGTCCAGGCTGTAGGGGCGCTTTGTTCAGATGCTTGTCTTTTTGGTTTTTGGCCCTATCTTTCTCTAAAGTAAATCCGTGCCGATTCCGATATTCGAACTATCAGCCGTAAAAAGCATGAATCGCTGGCTGGTCATCGGAGTCGAGGGCCAGGAACCACCAACAAAAGGATGATGCGCGATGATCGGCTTGATACTGACCCTGATTATAATATTTGGAATCTCAATGGCCCTGAACGCTCAGCGAACCGCGAAAGCCTATTGTCGAGTTGACAGGCGCAACCAGCGGCAGCGCTTGGGGCGAGATAAACATAGATAACTGATTCCCTGATCCTGCCGATCATCCGTCGGCTTAAAAAGGCAGCTCCTTTGGTGAAGAGCTGCCTTTTTTGTTGGCTAACCACCCCATTTAGATCAGCGACTTGCAATAGATCGCCTTACCGTCACCCAGGGCATAAAAATCCTTCAGCACGGTTTCAAGCGTGTAGCCGCACCCTTCGTAAAAGGCACGCGTACTGGCATACTGCGCCCGTTGGGAGGTGTCCACATAGATGCGGCTGCCACCCCGTGCCTTGATGCGCTGCTCGGCCTCCACCAACAGGCGCCGACCCAAACCGCGGTCCTGGAAATCGGGATGCACGGCGATCCAGTAAAGGTCGTAGCTCGATTGGGTGCAGGGAATCGGCCCGAAGCAGACATAACCGGCCAGGCGGCCGTAATGGTCCGCCATGACAAAATGGTAGCCCGAGGCATCGCCTTTTTGCAGGCGCTCGACGACCAGTTCCTCGGCGACATTAACTTCATCGTCGTGAAAGAAACCGGTGATGTCCACCAGGCGGCGTACCCGCGGTCCATCCTCGGGGATGACGGTGTCGCGCAGGACCACGCCGTGGACACGGTGGGCGGGGGCATGGCGGCTGTCGGCCCACTGGCCGGCCCCTTCAACCAGTCCTTTGAAAAAAGCCAGGGCATTCTTCCCCAGGGTCTGGGTACGATAACCACCCTCTTGGATGACCACCATGGGCAGGCCCAGGGCGCCGATCAGTCGGCCGTTGGCGGCAAAATCTTTGACCGTGAGCGACCAGGTGCCCGTGGGATCGCCCTTGGCCGGGTCGAGCCCTAAAGCAACGACCAGAAACTGGGGTTGAAATTCCTCGATACGCCGCAGTGCCCGGGCCAGGGCTTTGCGGTATTTCTCGCCGTCGAGGGACTCGGGCAGGGCGATGTTGAGATTGAACCCCTCACCCTCGCCTTCGCCGCGCTCCTCGTCGAACCCGCAAAAATAAGTAGGCAAATCGGGGATGGCCATGCAGAGAAACGGTCAGCACGTCGCTGCGGCGGTAGAAGATATCCTGCCCCCCGTTGCCGTGATGGTAGTCCACATCCAGGATGGCCACCTTGCCGTGGGCGCACAGGTACTGGGCGGCGATGGCGTTGTTGTTGAAATAGCAGAACCCGCCGAAGGAACGCCGCTCGGCATGGTGGCCGGGGGGGCGAATCAGGGCATAGGCAATGCGCCGGCCGTCGAGGATTTCACGCGCCGCGGTCAGGGCGCAGTCCACGCTTCGCCGGGCGGCCAGGTAGGCGTTGGCATTGATCGGCGTGAAGGTATCGATACAATAATAACCAGACAATACCGAGGGCTCCTTGGGCGGCCGGGTCTTGTTGCGGATGGGGAAAATGTAGGGGTAGAGCGATTTTCCGGCCGGCACCTCGGCGCAGGCCCGCTTCAGATAGCCCACGAAGTCGGCATCGTGCACGGCGGTGAGATGTTTGTCCGGAAAGGGCCGTGGTTTGATGTGGGTGAACATGCCGCTGGGTTCGATGACGTTCAGGATCGTTTTTACCCGGACCGGTGACTCCACGTAACCGCGTTCGTGGACGTGGTGGATGTCGTGCCGGTCGTTGACGATCAAGGCGATCTGCTCGATGGAACGGCTCTCCACGACCTTGATCACCGCCTCGGGTTTGACATACCGATACGGACGCAGATGCACCGGATTGTCGCGGAAACTTGCCACCACCCTGTCCACATACGCGGCCGGGCAATAGCCGGCGTACTTACGTTCCAGAACGGCCCGCACCACCGCCTGAGCAAATGAGCGCCGTAGAGGACGTCCCGACCCCAGGTCATCAAAGACCAGATGGGGCATGCAACTATCCTCGGGCTTGACCGGCGATTCATAGGCCGTATCGATAATCGGGCGGGCGCCGTATCGCTCGTAAAACCGCAGGCGTGCTTGGTTCTGCTTCAGCTCCGTGAGGTCTGGGCAGTCTGCCGCATCGTCGGGCAGGCTCTCGAAGAAGAGGCCGTCCACCTTGAGTGCCAGGGATTCCTGGCGGATACGGTCATAGAGTGCGCCACCGATCCCCCCGCCGGCACGATCCGAGGCCGTGGCGATCCAGTCCAGGTAGGTGAACCGCAGATCGGGCTCGTGCAGCAGCAGCGCAAATCCGCGCACCTTGCCCTTGATGCTTTCGGCCACGAAAAGAATCATGCGGAAGCGCTGTTTGAAGGGGTTGCGCAGCTTCTCGGCGATGGTATCGATCTCCTTGGGATCAATGGCCGCGAACTGGCTGCGCAAAATCTCCTGGACCTGGGAGAGGGTGCTTTTATTGACCGGCAGAACGTTGTCATAGATGCGTCGAATGCGGAGCATGGGGGCTTCTTTCTTGAATAAAATCAACCGGCATCGGCCAGAATCCGCGCGATGGCGGCCTCGAAGGGAATGCCGGCCTGTTCGAGGGCCGCGGCGAATCCAGCATCGGGAGCGATGCACGGATTGGCGTTGATCTCCAGTACGAACGGCCGGCCTTTCGCGTCCACTCGAAAATCGACCCGTGCGTAGCCGGCCAATCCGAAGCGCTCCCAGCACGCAAGCGCCAGCGTTTTCATTTGTTCGACCAGCTGCCGGTCGGACGGCGCGACCTCGAATCGCCGGGGCGTGTGGTGGTATTCAAAGGCGGTTTCGTCCCATTTGGCACGATAGTCCACAATGCGCGGCATGTCCGCGGTATAGCCTTCGAAAATGATCTCCGCCGGCGGCAGGACCACCGGTCCGTTTTCTCCGGCCAGAAGAGAGAGGTTGAACTCGCGGCCGGCGATAAACGCTTCGGCGAAACAGGCTCCGCCCAGTCGGTCCGCATGGGCCGCCAGGCTGCCGAATACCGTGTCGGCCGTTGCATGGTCGATCAGACTTTCCGGTCCCAGACCGATGGAGGCATGTTCCCAGACCGATTTGACGATCCACGTGGCAGGGGATTCCGGACCGCCCTGGACCATGGGCTGGCCTCCCGGCCAGGGGCCGATCCAGGCCGGGGTGGGAATGCCGGCCGACATCATCCAGCCCTTGGCCAGGGTTTTGTTGGAGGTGAGCAGCATGGCTTCGGCCGGTGCGCCGGTGTAGGGCAGGCCCATGGCGTCGAAGCAGAAGGGCGCCAAGTGGATCAATCGGCCCTGACCACCGATGGACTCCACCAGGTTGAAGACCCTGTCGATCCTGCGTTCTTCAAGAAATGTTCGCAGAGCGGCCAGATTCAGGCTGCACGAAACGCGGCAGACCGTGTGGCCGAGTCGATCCAGGGCGACGGCAACGGCATCCGCCTGGGCCAGTACATCCCGGGCATCGGGGGCGTCGGTATCGGCGACGGTGTCGTGAACGATGGCTACCCGCATCAGATTTCTCCATGCAGCTTGGCGGCCGGTACAATCCGAGTGGCGGCCGAATCGACGATCCAGCCGATCAGATCGCGGTAGGCGATGCCCAAATGGTTGCAGATAATGGGCAAATCCGAATGCTCCGGGTGAATGCCGGCCAAAGGATTGACTTCGATGAACTGAGGCTGACCTGCCGTGTTGCAGCGCAGGTCGATGCGTCCCGCATCCCGACAGCCCAAGGCGCGCCAGGCAGCCAGGGCCACGGCTTCCGCTTCCGCCACCACCGGATCCTTATCCGGTCGCACCAGACGGTAAAGAACGCGCGAATCGCACTCCTCCTTATTGATATAGGAGTAAACCCCAGCCTCGGCGGTTTCGAGCAGATGGACCTCGATGGTGCCAATCGCGCGAGCCTGGCCACCGGTGCCGACGATGCCGGTGGTGAACTCACGGCCGGGCAGATACGGCTCAATGATCACCGGCTGGCGGAAGGTATCGATCAGGCGGCGGCAGACAGTCTCGAGATCGTCACGATTGCGCACGATGGAGTCTGGCGTGACCCCCTTGCCGGTTCCCTCGGCCACCGGCTTGACGAAATAGGGCGCGGTGAATGACACGGCCCGGGCATCGGCGGCAGTCGCGGCAACGAGAAAGTCGGTGGTCGCCACCCCGGCGTCACGTACCACATGCTTGGTCATCCCCTTGTGCAGGGTCAGGCTCATCACCAGCGGGTCCGAGAAGGTGTAAGGAATCCGGTACATATCCAGAAGTGCCGGCACCTGGGCTTCGCGACCGATGCCGAACATGCCTTCGGCAATATTGAAGACCAGATCCCAGCGCCGTCCGCTCACCAGGGCTGCAGCCAACTGGCGGCCATGGCCGATGCGCTCGGTGCGGTGCCCCAGGGCCTTAAGGGTTTCCTCAATGGCATCCACCGTGTCGTCGCGATCAAACTCGGCGGTCGCTTCTTCTGAAAAGCCCTCCGCCAGATAAGCGGAGCGCAAATCAAAGGTCAATCCGATTGTCAGGGGCATCGCTGATGCGTTCCTCATGGATCTCCGTAGGAAGGGCGTCCCCAAAAAAAGGCGTCCTTCCCATGGTGGGATATTATGGTTGATGGTTGCAGGTATGAATCAGCAGTTGCAGGGTTCGGGATAGCGGTAAAGTTTGTTCTCGTAATTTCTCAGGACCAGCGCGTCATTTTCCCGGCCGACCACATAATCGGGCATCAAGGGGATCTTGCCGCCACCACCAGGGGCGTCGATCACATAGGTGGGCAGGGCATACCCGCTGGTAAAGCCACGCAGGCCACGGATGATGTCCAGTCCGGTTTCCACGGGCGTGCGGAAATGGGCCGAACCGGTGATGGGATCGCACTGGTACAGGTAGTAGGGCCGTACACGCATCTTGAGCAGGTTGTGGATAAGAGCGCGCATGGTGTCCAGATTGTCGTTGACGCCTTTAAGCAGTACTGTCTGGGAACCCAACGGAATGCCCGCATCGGCCAACATGGCGCAAGCGCGGTAGGCCTCGGGGGTGCATTCGTCCGGGTGGGTGAAGTGCAGGCTCATCCACAAGGGGTGATACTGGCGCAACATGCGTACCAGCCGTTGCGTGATGCGCTGGGGCAGCACGGCCGGAACCTTGGTGCCGATACGTACGATCTCCACATGGGGGATCTGGCGCAGGCGGGAGAGCACCCAGGCAAGTTTTTCCTCACCCAGCATCAGCGGATCACCGCCTGAAATCAACACGTCGCGCACCGCCGGGGTCTGCTCGATATAGGCGAAGGCGCGCTCCAAGCGGTTGCGGCTGGGATGAATGGCGCCGTGGCCGACCACGCGCGAGCGGGTACAGTAACGACAATAGGTGGAACAAAAATCAGACAACAGCAATAGCACGCGATCCGGATAACGGTGCACGAGACCGGGCACGGGACTCATGGCATCTTCGCCCAACGGGTCGTCGGCCTCACCGGCCGTATGCAGGGTTTCCTGCAGGGTAGGGATGACGGTACGACGAATGGGCTGGTCCGGATTGTCCGGCGATACCAAGCTCATGTAATACGGCGTGATTCCCAGGGGCAGGGTGGTGGCCGCTTGGGTAAAGGCCGCACGCTCCGCATCGGAGAGCACGATCATTTTCTCCAGTTGGGCCAAGGTGCGGATCCGGTTGCTGGTCTGCCACTGCCAGTCATTCCAGAGTTTGGTGGTGATGCCGGGAAAATATTTTTTGCGAAACGCGCGTGCGGCCGGACTGAGAATTCCGGCGCGGTGGGCAGGGAACCGGACAATGCGTCCGGAATGCTTGGGGACGGTAAGGGCGGGCATTGCCGCCAGGCAAGAGCCGGGGTCGGGAGGTTCGTCATCCCCTTCCTGGGTGGCTGATGCCGGAACGCAAACCTGTTGTTCGTTCCTTTTGATGGTGACCTGCATGTCGTCTGTTTTCCTTTATCGAAGGGTGGTTGGCTGCCTCAAACCCGGAAAGGACGGGGGGGACCTCGTTTTTTCCAAGGGGCGTTTGGCGCGAATATATGTATTTTCGCCTTAATTGCAAGAAAAAAAAGAGCGGTCTGAAAAAAATTAATTAACTGTAAAAACAGTATGTTGTAAGCTGTTTGAGCTGGGGGCAAAATCAACCCGGGACGAATCGGCGACAAATTATCCCCCATGATGGTCGGAAAAGTATTGAATAGATAGTAAAATCAGTATAATAAGATGCCATCAAAGATAATCTCCTCCCTACCGAAAGGTGAGAAAACATGACAGGTACGGACAACCCGCAAGTGGTCGCTTCCATTATCATGGCTGCCGGCCGGGGCAGCCGCATGAAAGGCTATACCGGCAATAAAACCGTTCTTCCCCTGGTGCCTGAAACCAGCCTTTTTGACGGACAAAAACCGATCATCCGGCATCTTTTCGAGCAACTGCCCGGCGGTCCCAAGGCGGTCATCGTCAACCATTGCAAAGCGGACGTCATGCACCATACGGCGGATACCGAAGCGGTCTACATCGACCAGCCCGTGCTCAACGGTACCGGCGGTGCCATTCTGGCGGCGACCGAATTTCTCGAAACGACACCCGCCGCCCACGTGGTTATCACCATGGGCGACGTGCCCTTTGTACGCCAATCCACCTATGCCCGACTGGTAGCGGGCCTTGACGCCTGTGATCTGATGATTCTCGGGTTCGCACCTGCCGACAAAAAACAATACGGCATCTTGGAAATAGAGGGCGGGCAGGTGAAAAAGATTACCGAATGGAAATACTGGCGCGATTATCCTGCTGATCGCCAGGCCGCCTTGACCGTATGCAATTCCGGTATTTATGCCGTGCGAAGAAAGACCTTGGCGCACTACCTGCCGATTCTGGCCTCCCGCCCCCAGATCGTTCAAAAGGAGGTCAACGGACACCTGACCGATATCGAGGAGTTTTTCTTCACCGACCTCATCGAATACATGGTTCAGGACGGCAGACCGGTCGGGTACCATGTGGTCGCGGACGAAACGGAAACCATGGGGATCGATGATACGGATGCCCTGGCCAGGGCCCAGAAGCTTTATGCAAGAATGACGGATTCGTAAAAATCCCGATATCGGCGTTACGCTTCATCCTTCGTCACTGCGGCGTACG